>JBAYVO010000301.1:0-3439 GCA_041674545.1 Candidatus Nanopelagicales bacterium
ACGTCGAGCCGGAACCCACTGTCCGCTCCAGGTTCCGGGGTGCGCAGTGGGACAGCAACCCGCTGTGCCCCGGCCATCGCGATGATCGCGGCATACAGGTCAAAGTACGGCTCGAACACGATCACCTCATCGCCCACACCAACCAGGCTGAGTACTGCCGCGGCGAGGGCTTCGCTCGCACCGGTCGTCACGACGACGCCTGACTCTGCGGACACCGTGAGTCCGTAGTGGTGTGCTTGGTGGTCGGCGATCGCGGCGCGCAAGTCAGGCAGTCCGTGCGCGGGCGGGTACTGGTTGCCGCTGCCGTCTGCGATCGCGGCAATCGCGATGTCCTTGAGCGCCGCCGGACCGTCCACGTCGGGGAAACCTTGGCCAAGGTTCACCGCACCGAGGGCGTTGGCGCGCGCAGACATCTCGCCGAAGATGGTGGTCGCATATGGGCGCATTCGGGGGACGAGCGCCTCGAGGTCCGTCATGTCTCCACGGTAGTCCTGACGGTGGAGTGTCTAGTTGGTGAACGTCAGCAAACTCGTGGGCATGAGTCGCAAATGTCTGTCACGCTTGGCTGGCGGCAGCTCGCGCTGTCATCAACTGCAACTCGATCAATCGATGTGGGTGTTTGCGTGAACCCTGTAGGACAGTGTGTTGGCCCCGCCGATTCGTCAGCCGGGGAAGCGGCCGTCATCGACCGGGTGGCGGAGTTCGCCAACCGAACTCTGGTACCGCACGCGAACCGAATTGACCGGCGCGGGATCGGCCGACCCCATCTCGATGAGCTTGCCGGGACTGGCGCTTTCGGGTTGCCGTTCCCAGCAGATCTTGGTGGGCTTGAGGCAGATCGAGCCGTCGTTCGTGAAGCGACCGAACTCATCGCCGGGGCCTGTGGAACAACGTGGTTCTGCTTTGCCCAACATCGCAGTCCAACGACAGCGGTCATGAATTCGCAGAACTCAGCGGTCCGCGATCGCTGGTTGCGCCGAATGGTCGCTGGCGAAGCTATTTCCGGGATCGCATTCGCACACCTGAGACGCCCGAAGCAACGCTTCTGGATTCGTGACGAAGGCGACTCGTTTGTGCTCAACGGGGCATTGGATTGGGTGACCACGTGGCCGTTGGCTGACGTCGTCCTCATTGAGGGATATGCGCAGACTCGCGAAGGCGAGCAGCGCGACGAGATCATCAGCATCCTCGTTGAACCACCGAGGGTCGATCTGTCCAAGACCAACCTGACAGACCGAGAGGACATTCAAGCGGGGCCTTCGTTGGCTCTTGCGGCGATGGGCGGGACGCGGACGTGGCCGGTGGCATTCGGGGGATTTCGTGTGGCCGCCGATCAACTGGTGTCTCGCAAGTCGGCCGATCAATGGCTGGCGGAGAACGCGCTGGTCTCAGCCGATGCGAACCCCGCGGGCTTTGGTATCGCTCGCGCGGCCATCAACGAAATGGCTGGTCTCGGCGATGTCACGTCTCAGCCCGGTGTGGTCGCCGCGGCACGGGAACTTGCTGAGGAGCTTGTGGAATTGCGGGCGCGCGCATATGCCGCGGCTGATGCGGCTGCCGATGACCGCGAGGTGGCGACGGCATCGATCGGAGACCGTACGGTGCTGCGGGCGGCTGCGCTAAACCTCAATCTGCGCGCTACGTCAGCGTTGGTTGCTGCCTCCGGGGGTGCCGCGATGATGCTGTCCTCGAACGCCCAGCGGCGAGCACGCGAGGCGCTGTTTCTCCTCGTCCAGGGCCAAACCGCCGATCTGCGTACGGCCTCGATTGGGCTCCTGACGTCATAGGGTGAGTCACCAGCGGATTGCCCGTTGCGGGTCCCAACATCGGCCATGCGTGTGACGACGGATTGCGGCGGGTGGGTGTCGGATGGTGAGATCGCCGGATGGTTACTGCGCTTGTCACCGGCCCAACCTCCGGCCTCGGCCGACAGTTCGCGATTCAACTAGCCGCCGCTGGGGTGGACCTCATCCTCGTCGCCCGCGACGAGACCCGTCTCGCCGAACTCGACCTCGAATTATCAACGAGCTACGGAATCACCTGTGAGGTGATCCCGACGGATCTCTCGAATCGGGCCGCGCTCAAGGTGATCGAAAACCGGGTCGCCGATGTCAGCCGCCCGGTCGACTGGGTGGTCAACAACGCTGGCTTTGGCCTCGCTGAGCCGTTCCTCAACACCGACGTCGAGGACGAACAGCGCCTCCTCGACGTGCTGGTAACCGCGCCGCTTCGGCTAACGCACGCGGCACTGCCCGGAATGGTGGAGCGCGGGTTCGGGCGGGTGATCGTCGTATCGAGCTTCGCGAGTTGGGTCACCTCGGGAACCTATTCGGCCGCGAAGGCGTGGGCAACGGTCTTCGTCGAGGGCCTCGCGACCGAACTCGACGGCAGCGGCGTCCACGCAACGGCGCTTTGTCCCGGGTTCGTGCGCACGGAGTTCCACGACCGCGCCGACATGGACGTTGCGAAGATCCCGAAGCAGTTGTGGCTCGACCCTGCAGACGTCGTTACCAAGGCGATCAAGGACTGCGAAAAAGGCAACGTCCTCAGCGTCCCAGGCAAGCAGTACCAGGCGATGGCCCCGATGGTCCGCCTCTCCCCACGAGCTCTAGTCCGCCGAGTAACCGCCCGCAGCACCCCCACCTAGCCGCTCCCACCCCCGCGGGATACGAATTTGGTGTAATCGCGCGGCCCGCCGGCAAGTCGCACCAAATTCGTAAGGGTTAGGCGTCGGTGAGGATCGTGCGGAGGGTGGCGGCGACGTCGGGGGATTGTTCGACGGTCCAGCCGCGGAGTTCGGCCTCGCGGGCGGGTCCGGCGGGCGGTTCCTGCGACGACGTGATGTACGAGACCGGCGCGTCGGGCCAGTCGGCTGAGCCTGCCTTAGGGATCGTTCCGTCGACCACGACGTAGCTCGCCACCGGGCGTCGCGACGCCTTCTGCGAGAACCCGAGCGCCGCGAGCAGCTGCCCAGCGCCACCGAACGCGACCAACATCAGTGGCTTCTCCGGTTGCGCAGCCGTCAGCGTCATCGCGTTGTGCGCGACCCAGTGCGCAGTGGCTGTTCGCAGGTCGAGGCCATCGGCAGCGGGGGCGTCGGGCACGACGTAGACGTTGACGCCGTGCGCCATCAGGTCCGCTGCGATCTCGCGCCGCTCGGCGGCGGGATCAGCCGACGAGCCGTTCGCGGGATCGTCAGGCAGTTGCGCTTTCGGGAGCAATACGACGGTTCCAATAGTCACGTTCGCCTACTTTGCCGCAGCGCGGTGTCTTTCGGTTCGAGCCGCGCTTATTACTCTTGAGGTATGTCGGAATCCGCATCATCCACCAAAGCCGCGCTTCGCCAACAGATCCTCGACAAGGCTGTCGTGTTTGGGAAGGTGATTTTGTCCAGTGGCCGCGAGGCTGACTACTACGTCGATTTGCGCCGAGTGACACT
>JBAYVO010000302.1:0-3411 GCA_041674545.1 Candidatus Nanopelagicales bacterium
CTGATCAGTGGAATCGGCTGGAGCCTCGGGAGTCCCGGGCTCAATTGACCCCTTGGTCTTGCGCTTGCGCCACTCAAGGTCGGCCAAGAAGTCGGCATCATCGTCGGGGCCTTGTGGTCGATTCTGTCCACTGCCGCCAGCTCCGCCGTCCGCACCCCGGGTGCGACTCGGTCGGCCGAAAAAGAACCACAGGACCGCACCGCCGATCCACAGAACGACGATCAGTACGATCCACAGCCACTTCGGTAAGCTCCGGACGTCGTCGCGGCGCGCGGAGATCGCATCGATCAACGCGTAGATGGTGATAGCCACCGGTATCAGGATCAAGATGAAGCGCAGCACATCGTCAGCGTACGCGGCTGTGGCACCGATCGCGGCGGGTGCTCGCCGATACGCCGCGGTGCTCGGGGTTCAGTCGGTGTTACCCGCGCGTAATCGTGTTTCTGACGTGTGAATTCCCGTTGCGCAACGTTTGCGCCCGACTTGCTATCAAGTTGCCATTGAAGTGCACACTGACGCAGTTGGAGAATGTTATGGCCACAAAAGGTCCTAGCGGTGCGGACTCGGCAGGAACGTTGTCAAGTGGTTCAACGAGCCTGATCGATGTCGTCATCGAAGACGCCGATGCCGATTCTGATGGGCTAAAGCGAACGATCGGCCCCCTCAACCTGACTTCGATCGGAGTCGCCGCTGTCATCGGCGCCGGGATCTTTGTGGTGACCGGTAGGGCAGCCGCCGAGAACGCCGGACCGGCAGTGATCATCTCGTTCATCATCGCTGGGATCGTCGCGACGCTGAGCGCACTTTGCTACGCGGAATTGGCGAGCATGATTCCGCTTGCCGGATCTACCTATTCCTACGCCTACGCCGCGATGGGCACGCTCGTCGCCTGGATTATCGGCTGGGACCTACTCGTGGAGTACCTCTTTGGTGCGGCAAACGTGGCCAGCGGGTGGTCGGGCTACTTCACCAGCATGCTCAAGGGGTTCGGCCTGGAGTTACCAACTGCCCTCACGACCCCGACCGTGGCAGACGGCGCAAATGATGGCGGAATCTTGAACGTCCCCGCGATGATCCTGATCGCGCTGATCACCGTGGTGCTGTACATCGGAGCGAGGCTCTCGGCTGGCGCGACCACCGTGTTTGTCGCAATCAAACTGGCGACGCTCGCGCTATTCGTGGGGGTGGGAATCACCGCACTCAACTGGGACAACTACACCCCATTTGTGCCCCCGAACGAGGGCTCCTTCAACGCCTTCGGTTGGACTGGCGTGATTGCCGCGGCCGGAACAGTGTTCTACAGCTTCATCTCGTTCGACGCGGTGTGCACGGCGGCGCAGGAGGCAAAACACCCCCGCCGGACCGTGCCCATCGGTGTGCTTGGCTCGCTGGGGATCGCAACGGTGCTGTACGTCCTCGTCGGGTTTGTCCTCGTTGGACTCGTCTCGTACACATTGCTCGACGTTGCGGACCCCCTTGGTGTGGCACTCGATGGTGCAGGACTGCATTGGGTCGCCAGGGTGGTCGATTTCGGGGCCACACTTGGGCTCGCGGCGTCAGTGATGGCGCTGCTCTATGCCCAGACTCGAATCATGATGCGCATGGCCGAGGACGGTATGTTGCCCGGCTACTTTGGTCGAGTCAGTCCGAAGACCGGAACCCCTGTTGGCGCCATCATCATCTGTGGTGCGGTCGGCTGCATCATGACCGGGATGTTGCCCTCAAGCATCCTCACCGAACTGATCTCGATCGGCACGCTGCTGGCGTTCGCGATCGTGTCGAGCGCGGTACTGGTGCTGCGCAGGACGCGGCCAGACTTGCCGCGACCATTCCGCGTCCCCGGCGGGCCGATCATTCCTGTGCTGGCAGTCGTGTCGTCGCTGGGCATCATGCTTTCGTTGCCAATTGATACCTGGATTCGGCTATTCGTTTGGCTGGGCATCGGCCTCATCGTGTACTTCGCGTACTCGCGCTCGCGGGCGAAGGCACTAGTGGCGGAGCGGATTGCCCGAGGTGATCGGGAACGCCTCGCCCGCGAGCAAGGCCTGATTAGCGGCGCGCCCACACCGGACCCCGAAGCACTCTAGTTCTCCTGACGTACTCTGGAGGTATGTCGCAGTCACACCCCGAGTCACATTCAGGTTCGTCTGACGCCAGTACCGCGCCGCCTCACGTCGATGTCACCGACGCTGCGCCGATCGACGTGACTGACGGTGCAACATCAGCCGGCGTTGAGGTGATCGAAGACGAGATCGAAATCGTGGACGACGCACCTCGTACCTTCACGCAGAAGCACCCGGTGTTCGTCTACACCCTGTTGCGATTCGGGCTCCTCCTCGTTGCTGGTGCGGTGTGCTACCTCCTGGGTGCGCGCGACATCTTGCTCATCGTGTTGGCGTTCTTCATCTCCGCGATCGTGTCGTTCATTGTGTTGGCCCCCCAGCGTGACCTGGTCGGGCAGCGAACTGGTTCGTACTTCCGTCGAATGAATGATCGTATTGAAGCGTCGAAGACCGCAGAAGATGATCTGATCGACAGTGCCGCCGATTTTGATGAACGCCCAGCGAACGCCGACGACGCAGACAAGAAGTAAGCCCAGCTCTACGTCAGGTTGAGCACTTTGCTGCCGACGATTCCGATGGTGATCAGGACGCCAAAAGCGAGCTGAATGCGCGCGGTCCACACCAGCACGGGGATCAGCGCCGGGCCAGCGGCGCCGCTGCTGACCATGCGCCAGGGGATGAACGCCATTGGTGCAGCAGCCACCGCAACGAGTGCGCCGGGCGGAAACGCATCGATGAAACCGACCCCACCCAGACCCACCACGGCAGCAATGGCAAACGGCACCCACAGGCAGAATCCGTAGACCTCCCGCGTGCGGGTATCGCCCATCCGAACCGCGAGCGTGTGCTTGCCGACGACGGTGTCGCCGGGAATGTCGCGCAGGTTGTTCGTCACGAGCAGGGCACAGGCAAGCAACCCAACGGGAACCGCCAGGATCACCGCCACAAGTTGAATCTGCATCGTCAAAACAAACGTCGTTCCGACAACAGCGACGAGCCCGAAGAACACAAACACAAATACTTCGCCGAGGCCGGCGTACCCGTAGGGCCTCGGGCCGCCGGTGTAGAACCAGGCAGAGGCGACGGCCGCGAGTCCGACGATGAGCATCCACCACGCCTGAGTCAGTAGCACCAGTGCGAGCCCGGCCACACACGCGATGAGGAACGACAGCAGTGCGGCCTTCTTCACCTCCGAGGCTTTGGCGAGGCCTTGGCCGACGAGGCGAACCGGGCCGACCCGAACCTCGTCAGTGCCGCGGATTCCGTCGGAGTAGTCGTTGGCGTAGTTCACCCCGATCTGCAGCGCAAGCGCGACGATCAGGGCGAGCTCGATGCGGATCGAGGCCGC
>JBAYVO010000303.1:0-3410 GCA_041674545.1 Candidatus Nanopelagicales bacterium
ACGCCACGACTCGGTGAATCCGTGGCGTGCCTGGGCGCGGTCCCCAACGATCGTGAAGCTGCGACTCGGGCACCGCAGGATCAACATTTGCCACTGTGCATCCGTGAGTTCCTGCGCTTCATCGACGATGATGTGTGCGAACGGTCCAGCGAGCGCATCGGGCTCTGGCCGTTCGAGCCCGGCCTGATCAATCAGAGCGTCGACGAAGTCTTCACCGCGCAGCATGGTGACCAGTCCAGTTCCGTATTCGTCGCCTTCTGCTTCAGCACTGAAATCGTCAACAATTCGTTCGATGTGTTCGCGTTCGGCGGCCATCGCGTTCGCGTGCTCGCGTTCTCTCTCGCTGACATGTGGGTCTCCTAAGCGGTGGCGCGCAGCGTCAAGCAAAGGTAGATCTGATTCAGTCCACGGCGCCTCGAACGGACGCATGAGACGGTCGATTTCCGTGCGAGAAAGAGACGGAGCGCAACGCTGCAAGTACGCAGGAACCGACAGCAGATCGGCGATTAGATCGGTCGGCGACAGCATCGGCCAGGCTCGATTGAGGGCGTCATTGAGTTCTTCGTTGCTGGCGAGGGCATGTCGCAGTTCATCGGTGGACGCGACGTTGCCGTCGTCGTCGATCTCCTCGTCGACTTTGTCTAGCAGGATTGTGACGAGTTCCTCAAGAATTTCACCTCGGACCTCGTTGTGTGCCGCTGCAATGCCAGGTGCCTCGAATGCCGTAGCCCAGTCTTCTGCGCTCAGCGCTATCTCCGCGATGTCAGTTGCCACCAACATTGACTGTCGAGGAGGTTCCTCGTAGAACCGGACCGCCGCCTCTACCGCCTCAACCATCGCAGCCGATGCCTTGAGTTCTGCGACCTTGTCGTCACGTTCGGGCAGCGCATCCGTGCCTTCTGGGACCATTTCCGCCAACGTGCACGTCCGCACTCCATCTTCACCCAGACTCGGAAGGACATCGGCAACGTAGGCGAGGTAGGGCTGGTGTGGGCCAACGACCAACACACCTCCTCGCCGTCGATCAACCCGTGGATCTGCGTAGAGCAGGTATGCCGCTCGGTGGAGCGCAACTACCGTTTTGCCCGTTCCAGGTCCGCCATCAACGACAAGCGGCTTAGCGGAATCCGCACGGATAATGAGATCTTGATCAGTGGCAATTGTGGCGAGCACATCTCGCATCTGCGTTGATCGCGCTGCTCCTAAACTGGCGATGAACGCTGACTGATCGTCGAGCGCTCCCTGATGTTGTGCAAGTGCCTCGGGGGTGAATGCCTCGTCCCAGTAGTCCACTACCGTGTCCTGCTGCCAGCGGTAGCGTCGGCGAGTGGCGACGCCCAGCGGATTCGCATGGGTTGCACCGAAGAACGGAGCAGCGGCGGGGGAGCGCCAGTCGTACAGCAAACGTTGGCCTTCGGCGTCCGTTAACCCCAGTCGGCCGATGTAGAGCAGCTCACCGTTTTCCAATTCGACTCGACCCAGGCAGGCGTCGACGCCGAATCTCTGCAACATCCTGAGCCGATCGGACACACGGTGTACTTCGAGATCTCGGTCCATCGCTGCTTGGCCGATTCCGCCGGGGGAGTTGAGTAGGTGATCGAGGCGCTCGGATTGTTCCGCTGCGGCGAGACGCAAGGATCTGTCCACCAACGCGAAGTGTTTGTTGTCTGCGTCAATCAACTCGTGAGCTTGCTTGGCGGCGAGGCGGCGAGGTACGTCGAAATAGTTGCGAGATTCATTGGCCAAATTAATCGCTCCGGTCATCAATCGAGAAGAAAGGCGTCCAATGAGTTTGACAGTCCCCGTATCGCGAAATTCGCACCCCGGGTACCCAAATCGCGCACGCTACGAGCTATAAATTAGGAGCGGCGGGAGGTTCGTTCCCACCGCCACTCAAGGCCTACTTGCCGTCGGCAAACAGGTCTGAATCGACAGCCAGCGCTGCCTCACTGAAGTGTCCGTCAAGCGTGCGTAATTGAGAACGAATCGGTGCCAACGTCGCCTCGACATCGACCAGCTGCCAATTGCTATCAAGATCACCTGCGCCAATCGCCGCCTCAATGTGCTCCGGCAGTAGCCGCATGTGCAGTCCTACCAATACTTCCTGCAGTTGTTTGGCCGCCTTGCCGCCGCCGTGAGTGCCGTAGGTCAACACGGTGGCTGGTTTGTCGTGCCACTCCACATACAGATAGTCCAGAGCATTCTTCAGTACAGCGGGATAGCCCCAGTTGTACTGCGGAGTAACGAAGAGGAAGCCGTCAAAGGCTTGCACTCGCTCACTCCAGCGCTTCGTGTGTTCGTGTTTGTACGTCTGCAAGGAAGCCTTCAGCGGCTCATCGAGTAGCGGGAGGCCAACGTCAGCCAGGTCAAGCAGTTCGTACCTCAACGGACTACTAGCCTGAATTGACCCACAGACCCAGGTGGCGATGTCCAAGCAAATTCGGGCCGGTCGTGTGCTGCCCACGACCACAGCTATGGATGCTGGTCGGTTCATCGTGGTCTCCCTTGCATAGTCCGCGGGAGCTCGCAGGTCGCGAGCCTCATCCGAAGATTCGCCTGTTCGATGTGAGGCGATCGAGTTCGTCCTGCATCGCATTCTGCACTCGAGATGCGTAGGCGACCGCGTCCTCATTCTCGTTCGCTTGGACCTGGGCCAATACAGATGTTTCAAGGCGAGTCGGTAGTGGGAGGTAGGGGACTAGCCCAACTGCCCCCACGTTGATGCCCCAAGGAATCGAGATGGATACAGGCAGCGCCTTACACCGCATCAATGTGTCAGTGCGCAAGTACCGGGCGAGACGCTGGCCGTCGTCGAGCACGAACAGCGATTCGCCAGCGCCCGCTGTCACAATTGGGACAAGTGGGACGCCAAGGTCTAATGCGAGTTGGGCGAATCCGTGGCGTCCACTGAAGATCACCCGATTGCGTTCACTAAAGGGTTTCGCTGCCTCGATGTCGCCGCCGGGGAACACGACGACGTGGTGGCCAGCATCGAACGCGTTCCGGGCACTTGATTCACAGGCAGGCCTTGCGCCAACCGCATCAAAGAACGTGCCCATCCGGAACGTCCAAGCCATTTGGTGTGCGAGCAACGTGACGGGTCGGTCGCTGAGGTCGTCGAGTGCGGCGAGCAGCGCGAGGACGTTGAGATCCACCGCACCGCCAAATCCATGGTTGCTCACGATGAGCGATGGCGAACTCGGCAAGGGTTCAGCGACGCGAACGTTCAAACGGTGATACCGGCGCACAAAATCCACACCGAGGTCTCGCATCGCAACCGCGAAGCGACCAATCAGATTTTCAGCCAGGTTCGACGACATTGTTTCGGGGTTCGTCACCGCGCAAGGCTCCCACGCAAGGGGACAGCTTTCCATTCACAGATTGACATAATGTCCATTATCGGCATTGTC
>JBAYVO010000304.1:0-3407 GCA_041674545.1 Candidatus Nanopelagicales bacterium
AAGCCGATCCCCACCGACGTGACGTCATACTCAGCCTTGTATTCGTTGACTAGCTCAACGACCACTGCCTCTAGCGCTTCGGCGCTGCGACTTGGGGTGCCGCGACGATCCGCCTGAAGGATGGTGCCATCCTCATCGACGACGCCGCCAGCGATCTTTGTTCCGCCGATGTCGATCCCGATTGCGAGGGTCATGAGTCACTCCACACGGTCGCCGGTTGTTAGAAGATCACGCTAACGGCGCACGCAGTCCAAGGCATCTTCGACACCTCAGGTGGTCGAGTGTCAGTCGATATCGATGTGTTCGACTCGAGTGGGTGATTCATTTGTTGAGCCAGCAAAACCATCGAGCGTTTGACGGACGGCCGTGGTGACCGCAGCGAGCGCCTCCGTGATTCCGTCTGCCGCCTCCGGCGACATCGTCTTGACCATGTCAACGCCTTGGCAAATCGGGCAACTGTCACATGTCGACGGATGGCCCGCTTCCCCGGCCGCGGTTGCATCTGCCTCAGGGGTATCGTCACCGCTGCTTGGCGACGACGCAGCCTTAGCTGCCGAGCGCACACTAGAAGCGGCTTGCTCGGCAATTCCCTTGAGTGCCTCGGCAAGCCCAGACTGCTCAGCCCACTGTGCGAGCGCACCCGCGAGCTTCACTGCTTCCTGTGCCGCTGTCCCCACATCGACCGGGTTCGGCTCGCCGTCGTCGGCCGAGGCCGCGTGCCACCACGGTTGCTCACTAGAAGATTCCGCGCCGTCTGTAGTCGGAATAGATTCGTCGTTTGAAGGTGGTCCGTCCGTGGCTGACGACTGCGCCCCTGCCTCATTACTGGCAGCCTTGGCCTTCGTCGACCGCTTGGGCTTGGCGGCTTGACTCGTCGTCTCACTCACTGCCTACTTGTCCTCTCGTCGCCACTGCTGGGGGTCGGGCGTAAACGACACTTTGAGTCTGCCAGGCTCGAATTGGGCGCCACTGACGGTGCACCTGCGAAGCGCGCTCGGCAGCGAAAGGACTCGCCGGTGTGGGCCAACCGTCACGACGAGTTCATCAAGGCGACGCGCCAAATCAACATCACCCTTCGCCACGAGCGGCAACGCAATCGATAACTCGAACCCATCGCCCACGCGCGAGACCGTCAACGGGTCAGGGGTTGCCACCACAGCGATCGGATCTGCATCGCCATATACCTGCGCCGCGAGTTCCGCCAATGCCTGCGGGCCAACGGGCTCCGCCGATTGATAACCAGCACGCCACACCCGGATCGGATCACAATCAGACTCGATCCGAGCCAACTGCACGGCCTGCGCAGTGATCCACTTCGCGCGCCAATCATCTGCGCCGGTGAGCGGGAAAATTCGATTGACCAAGACGCCATCGACGCGGTAGCCGTAGAGCGAAAGGGACGTCAGCGTTCGGCGCGCCTCAGCAAAGACAACTGCCTCCGGGGTGGTGACGAGCCGTACGGATGACGTCTCTTCAGTCAAGATTGAGCGCACGTCTGACAAGTCCGCGTGCAACGACTCGATCGCATCGAGCACTCGATCCTTCGGCATCGGTACACCACTGGCTTTGCGAAGAATCGGTCGCAGCAAACCTAGGACGCGCCGCTCGGTTGGCCAGATTCGATCCATGTACCAACGCAGTGCATCAGGCAGCGCAAGGAGTCGCAGCGTCTCTGCGGTCGGAGCGCAGTCGACAATCACCACATCCCATTCGCCACTGCGAACACGATCCCTTACCTCGAGCAGCGCGAGCACCTCTTCGGCGCCTGGCAAAACCGTGAGCTCCTCGGCTTCCATAGGGTCTACGCCAGCGGAGTCCAGGACATCGAGCAGGTACTGCTGAATCTCGCCCCAGGCGAGTGCAAAGCGGTCTCGCACATCAACATGGAGTGACCACAGGTTGGGCGCGACCTCTATCGGACCTTGCCCGTAGGCGGGTTCTTCCAATCCGAGTGCGTCGGCAAGGGAGTGTGCGGGATCCGTCGACAGCACCAGCGTCTTCTGACCTGCCCGCGCCGCGAGGGCCGCGGTTCCGGCAGCAAGGGTGGTCTTCCCAACTCCCCCTTTGCCGGTAAACAGCATCACTCGCATGGGGCCAACCTACCGAGCGAACCGAACGAAGCGCATTCTTTGTGGCCGCGGCCTTTACAGGCTGTCAACTCGCGCTTTAAGTCCCTGCAGGGCAGATTTGATGATGAGCTTCTCGGCCTTCTGCCGAATCATCCCAATCATCGGCACGCTTAGTTCAACCATGAGGTCGTACGTCACCTTGATTGATCCGTCACCGTTGTCGGTCAGCGTGTACGTGCCTTCTTGCGCTTTGATGACGTCGCCGGACTCTAGCTTCCAATCGACCGAGGAAGTCCCGTGCCAGTCGTACTTCAATATGTACGTGTCCGTGATTGGGCCCGACGCAAACTGAAACTCAGCTCGATCAGGTCGGCCATCAGCCGTGACCTCCAGAATGTCGACCGAGGCGACACCGTCACTCCACTGCGGGTACGCCGGAAGGTCAGCGATGACATCCATAATCTTCGTCGCATCGGCGACTATTGTGATTTCGCCGTTGGTCCGATCGGCCATGGGTGCTCCTGAAGTCGATTCAACGTTTCCGCGATGGTGTCACAGGTCAAGGACGAACGGCCGCCGGGTGCCACGGAAATGCCCAACGTTGAGGCACTCCGTGCGTCCGATCCGGAACCGTGAGCTCAAGGGCTGGTGCACGTGGCCGAACAGCGCGTAGCGCGGTTGGGACTGCTCGATGAGCGTGCGCAGCGCCTCGCTTCCCACTTCAAAGCGTCGAGCGACTACGTCAAAGGTCAAGTCGGGAACCGCAGGGGGAATGTGCGTGCACAGCACGTCAACCTCACCGAGTCGGGCAAGCAGTTCATCAAACTGGGCAACCGGAATTTCGTTAGGCGTGCGATACCGCGACGGCAAACCGCTGCCCACGAATCCAAACCGGACCCCGTCACGCACAACGACCTCGCCATCGAGGATCCGTTGACCAGGCAACATCTGCCGGGCAGCTAGAGCCGGAACATCAACATTGCCCAGCGTCATGAGCGCGGATGGCGGAATAGCTGCGAATATCTCGCTGTACTGCCGCTCAATGATTGGGACGAAGCGGGCCATCCTTGCGTTCGGGTCAGCATCACCGCTCACATGCGCCCAAGCCGACGCAGTTAGGGCACGCGCCTCGTCAAATTTCTTTGCCTTGCGCAATTCGATGTACTTGGCGGTGACCTCAACCCCAAAGACCTCAGCAAACGCACCTTGGCCGGGATCCGCATAGTCGAGGTAGAGCAGCAGATCACCAAGACAGATGAAAACATCACAGCCTTGCGAAGCCGCTGGCAGTTCGCTCACGGCCCCGTGCACATCACTGACTACATGAATCCTCATCGC
>JBAYVO010000305.1:0-3400 GCA_041674545.1 Candidatus Nanopelagicales bacterium
ACGCCGAAGATCGGCACCTGTCCGCCCAGGGACTTCACGATGTCGATGCAGATTCCGGCATCCACCGGCGCACCCGGACCGGGCGACAACAGAATGCCGTCGAATTCGCGTGCCTGCTCGAGTGTGACGTCGTCGTTGCGGCGCACCACGGTGTCTGCACCGAGCTGCTGGAGGTACTGCACAAGGTTGAAAACGAAGCTGTCGTAGTTATCAACCACAAGAATGCGCGCCGACATCATGCCCTTCTTATTCCCATCAGGGGCCAGTGAGAAACCGCCCCCACCCACGCTAAAGGAATCCGCTGCTCGATGTCGACAAGTTAGTCCCCGCTGCCTTTGCCCTGGCGCGGTGACCGGTCCGATCAGACGGTTACTTGGTCGATCGGCAGGTGAGTGGTGAGCCAAGGGAAGATGACGAGGAAAAGAACCGCGACGATCGCGGCAGCGATCAGCACGCATTGGCCGACTTTCGCAGCGGTGGTGCCGGGGAGTTTGCGCCAGATCCAGCCGTACATCAACTCACCTCTGCTGGAGCTGGCCCGGATGCCGGGGTCGCGGCGACTTGGATTCCCCAGTAGATCCAGCGTTGGGTTGACGTCCAGCGCGGATGACACGTCGTCAATGTGATGATCTTGTCGCTCGGGAGGGGGTCATGGTGGAAGGGCTGCGGCTTGATGACCCAGACGTCGTTGGGTGTGACGATCCTGTCGCGCTTGAGTTCATAGACGATCCAGGACTGCGACGTTCTGACAACCACCTTGTCTCCATCGCGCAGCCGCTCGAAGTCAGCGAACGGCTCGCCGTTGGTTGCCCGATGCCCCGCTACGGCGAAGTTCCCTGGCTGATCAGGCATCGCTGTCTGTGGGTAGTGACCGATCCCTGCCGCGAGTTGCGGCCGTTCGATGCCTTGGATTACCGGGGTCCCCCAGACCCTGCTCTTCAGTCGTGGGATGTACATCAGCGCGAACGGCTCACCCGTGGGCGGAACGCCGTCGGGCCAGGTTGCTGGGGTCCCACCGGCGAAGAGTGCCTCCGCCTGGGTTTGGGCCTGACGCTCCGAAGCCGACGCGGCAACGTTGGTCCACCACAGCTGATAGACCGCGAAAAGTGCAAGAACGGCTGCCACTGTGACGAGCACTTCACCGAAGGTTCCGATGACCCTCGCAGCAAGATTGCGAGGTGCTTTTGCCTCGGAATGCTTCGGTGTACCGAGTGAATCCCCCACAGCCGGTACAGTACGGCGTTAGTTGCCCGAACGCGCCCACCGCGTGAACCCATCGACACCGTAAGGAAGGCCATTCAGGTGCCGGAATCAAAGCCACGCAAGAAGGAAACGTACACACCCACGGCAAACAAGAAAGCCGTGAAGATTGGTTCACCTCGCTGGGTCGTGCCGCTAATGCTCACGTTCTTCGGCCTCGGTTTGCTGTGGATCGTCGCCTACTACATCGCTCCCGACGCGCCGATCATGAAGGACCTGACGTACTGGAACGTCGTCGGCGGATTTGTGCTCATTGGCGCCGGGTTTGTTGTCTCGACGAAGTGGAAGTAGTCGGCGCTCTGACGGTTCTTTGCTAGCTAGACCGCCGAGCTAGCGTCGCCGGTTGCTGCTCCCCCGCCTGTTTGCGCAAGTACCGGGAGTACTGCCCGCCGATGATGAAAATCACCCAGACCAGATTCGACAAGACCGGCATGTCGAAGATCCAGACTGCGACGAGCGCAATGATGAACGCGGTGATTGCGGTGAGGGACCGCAAAGTGGCAATTTTGCGGTCGAGTTCTCCACCCAAGTCGATCACGAGGTTCTTCGCCCGACTGCCGTATTGGCCGAGGATTCCTAGCGACGCGGCGGTGAGCAACATCATCAAGAGGTAGAACGACACCGTGGTGCTGTTCTCGTCACGAGACTGCAGGGCCGCCGCAGTCGGTAGGAACGAAATGAACATGAGGAAGAACAGGTTCAGCCAGAGTACGACCGGGTCCGCACCGCGCAGGAACGAGAAGATCCGCACGTGCCCGCGCCAGAAGAGGCTGATAAGCACGAACGTCGAGAAGTACGTGGTTCCGGGAACGCTGGAGAGATTCTCCAGCAAGACCTCGTTCGTAATTTCCTCATCCTCCGGCGGGGGCCGCAACTGCAGGGCGAGGATCGTGACGGCGATGGCCAGGATGCCATCGGTCAAGATGGTGATTCGGTCGGTGTCGCTGCCGTTTCGTAGGCGCTCAAGCAACGTGCGAATCCGGGTGGCTTCCGTCGAGACTGTGTCCTCCAGTGAACGCCAATCGCCGGACAGGGAGTCGACCGGCACCGAGTACGCATGGTCTGGCGCTGGCCATTTGCGGCGCAGGACCACGGGCAGGATCGCCAATAGCGCCCACATTCCGGCGGCCAAGCGCAGAGCCGTGCTGGAATCGCTCTGCCAGCTCACAAATGCGAACACCGAGGCGATGAGCAGCACGATCGGGCTCGCGACCACCTGTGAACGGATGTACGTCACGTAGTTGCGTGGAAGTCCTGGGATCACCAACCGTTGCTTGACGGCGATCTCCCATTCGAGCCACATCAGCAGGCCGATGAGTGTCAGCGGAACGAGCAGGATGAGCAGAGCGAGCCCGAATCCCGGAGCCTCGCTGACAACCGAAGCCGGGTAGGGCAGCATCGCGACAAACGCGAGCATCAAGGTGTTCGTCCACACGAGGCCGGTCGTTGACCGTTTGATGTAACGGAACATCAGGTGGTGACGCCACCACAGGAAGCCAACCACGAGGAACGTGCCGAAGTAGACGGCGTAGTTGGTTAGGTTTTCGTGGATGTACTCCGAGGCAGTCGGGCCGTCCGGTTGGCCGACATCGAGCGGGATTGCCCCGAGGTCGAGGGCGAGGAACGTCATCGCGATAGCGAACACGGCATCGGAGAAGCCCAAGAGCCGTTCAGTTTGGTCGTTGACGGTCGAAATACTCGACAACTCGGACTTCATAGCGGGCAACCTATCCCGGCGGCCGTGGGTACGGCATCCGCTCGCAGCGCGTATCCAGGCGCCTTCATCCGTGGGTTGCCGGAGGCACTACTCGTACAGGTGTATGAAAACACAGCGGTGTAACTAATCCCCACCATGGGATAAACCTGTGGATAAGTCCGATTTGTCATGCGTCGGGGTGTGGCAAACGGGTGAAGATTAAGCGGGCTTCCCGCTACCCACCTGTGAGGATCGCGACTGCAGCCGGGTTTCCGGCGCACCTTCGAGAGGCGCAGAAATGACATCGAAAATTTCCCCGGCAATTGGTGCGCTCAGCGCTGTTGCCTGCACCGCATCACTCTTGGCTGTTGCGGTCACTCCTGCATCTGCGGTGACGGCAGTCGCCACCGTCTCGCCGGCTTCGATCGGTGCGTTCTCCGCCTC
>JBAYVO010000306.1:0-3390 GCA_041674545.1 Candidatus Nanopelagicales bacterium
AACATCTACCTCGGCAGTGGGCAACCTCTCCAAAGCGTCGATGAGATCCCAGCCGTTGCAAAGGAACGCCAGGTCACGATCGCGAAGACCACGACCGAACCAAAACCCGCTGCCCGCAAGAAGACTGCAGCGCCGGCGAAGCGCAGCGCGGCGGTCCGCGCGACGAAGAGCACGACGTAAAGACCAACGATGGGTGTGTAGCTGCCTCTCATGGACAAGCTCCACACCCATCGGCTGGTCTGCGCCGAGCTGCTAGGCGGCTCCGACGATCTCTAGCACTGCGTCGGACAGTTGCTCGGCGAGCTCCGGACGTTCGTCTTCAAGCGCGGCCTTGACTTCCGCGAGGCGTTGAGCCAGGCGAGCAGTGGCTCGCGCGGCAACCTCTTCCGCATCCTTGCGCGGCCGCCCCTTCGGCTTGTGCGCTGCGACGATCTGCCCTCGTTCGAAGAGCTCTCCGCCCCAGACACCACACGGCTCTTGGCGCGCGAGCGCCTCGCTCAGACACTCCGCTTGCAGTGGACACTGCCGACACAACGCCTGGGCGCGATCTGTGCTGGCTTGCTCCTCGGCGAACCACAGGTCGGCGTCGAGCTCACGACAAGGAACGGTATTGATGGCTGATTGTGCGGCAAGTTGCGCGAGGCCAAGGACTGTCATCTCGCTACCCCTATCTATGTGCTGGTCTGTGAGTGAATGAGTGGTGGAGTGGTCTGGGAATACAAAAAGGCCGCGATCCCCGATTCGGGTCCGCGGCCTTGAGTGTGTCGATTGGGTCAGACAACGACCCAGGATCGATGATCAGGCTGCGGAGAGAAACCGGCTGAGTAGCCAAAAGCTCGGGTGCGACTTACACCGCACGGTTTCTTCGAGGAGGCATACCAACCCATGGCATGCGTCGTAGGAGCGATCGCTACGCGGGGATCGATTACTACTGTGTTCACGCTCTACACCTCCGGCATGCTCGCCTTGCCCGACGCAGTTCTTGGCGAACTGCACTCACAGACTCAGCTGGTCAATTTGTCTCGGCGAACGATACGCCAGACAACGTCGAAACGTCCAACGACTTATTTGGGGTCCGCTACCCCTGGGTCGTATTTGGGGCGTACATGGCCACACCGCTGAAGTGAACCAAGTGGTTCAACTTGTCACCCTCGCCGCATGTCGAGGAGACACAGATCACGAATTCCTATTCGATCAACGATAGCTTTGCCGATTCCAATCGCAGCGATGTCGTTACGGCGTAGAACACCCCGAGCCTGAGAGGCCCTCATGAGCAATCAGTCGTCGAACCGACGAATCCGAGTCCCGATCATCGGCCTCATCATCGCCATGCTCTTGTCTCTGTTACCGATGTTGTTCTCCGCGACCCCAAGCTCCGCGGCGACGCAATACGTCAGCATCCCGACCTACTCAAGCCAGTATGCGTACAGCGGTTCCCCCAACATGGTCCGGATCTTCCAAGCAAAAGACTCCATCGTCTATGGCATCTCGGCTAACACAAGCAACTTCTACCAAGGTATCTGGAACAGCGGGTTCGCCACTCAAGCCGTCGCCTTGACCTCTGGCGCAACGCCGTACTCGATGGACTTCGAACCGGGTGACACCTACGGCTACGTGACCAACCAAGCACTCGACAGCATCACCAAGATCAATGTTGGCGGCGTAACAACTACGGGTGCAAGCACGCCCGTTGGAGATCAACCGCGCGGAATCGTCATCGGCACGACGCCAACCAGCGCTGGCGCACCGCTGGCATTCATCGCGAACTACGGTTCCAACACCGTCTCAGTAGTCGACGCGGCAACCGGTACCGTCGAAAGCTCCATCTCTGGATTCAACGGACCGGAATCGGTTGCCATGTCCCCCGACGGCAGCAAGGTCTACGTCGGCAACCGTGGTGACGCGAGCGCGACCGCGACGACCAGCATCGCCGTGATCGACACAGCTGATTTCAGCGTCACTACGGAGCCCTTCCCTACCCTGACGAACCCTTCCGGCTACACCAGCACTCCGTCACCCACCTGGCTCGAGGTTTCGGCGGACGGCAGCATGTTGTTCTTCGTCAACCAGATCACCCAAACGCCGCAAGACACCTTCGGCGAGCAGACAGAAATCTTCGCGCTCTCAACCACTGACTTCACCCAGGTCGCAACACTTAAAGGATCCGGAACCTCCGGAACAACCTTTTCAAGTCAGATGACCCAAATTTCGCTTAACGCAGACGGCACTCGATTGGCGGCTGGAGAGCATCATGTCGGACTCCCACTGCCCAACCTCTTCGCGATTTGGTCCGTGCCATCAATCAACACCAATGCGTACCCAATCCCGCCGGCTACGGCAAAAAGTTCGCTCGGTAGGACGCGAGGAGTCGCATGGCTCGATCCTGAAGATGAAACCCTCGCGATCATCGAGAACAACATGGCCGTCTATGGGCCAACCACTACAGCCCCGACCATCACGTCCGTCTCACCGAGTTCAGGAGAGCTTGCAGGCGGCGAGATCCTGACCATCTTGGGTACAGGTCTGACAAGTGCGTCGGTCACCATCGGCAACCTCGCGTGCACGTCGGTCACGGTGATCACCGGCGGGATTACCTGCGTTGTGCCTGCCGCGGAAACGCTTGGGCCGCGGAACGTTACGGTCTCCACTGGAAACGGAACCGCAATCGCGACCGACGCTTTCACCTACGGCGACCCAGCTCCAACGGTTAGCGCGATCACCCCGAACAAGGGGCCAATCGCGGGGGGCAACACTGTCACGATCACGGGCACGGATCTGCTCGGATCAACCGTCACCATCGGCGGCGAAGATTGCACAGCGGTCGATATCAACGAGGCGGGCACCTCACTGACATGCACGGTTCCTGAGGGCGCCGATCCGGGCGCGGTAGACGTGGTGGTCACGAATCCCACCGGACCAACAACCGTTTCTGGTGGCTACACCTACGTTGCGCCGCCGACGGTCAACCAAATCACGCCTGACAATGGACCGCTTGCCGGTGGCAACCAAATCGCGATTACTGGCACGAACCTTGAGTTCGCGACCGCGGTCGAGATCGATGGCAACGCGTGTTCCGATCTGGACTGGGACGCAGACACAAACACGCTGACCTGCACCGTCCCGGAAGGTACCGATGTTGGTTCCGTCTCAGTATCCGTGACGGCTCCCGGTGGCAGCGTCGAGGCACCCGCCGCCTACACCTACAACGCAGCTCCTAGCATCACTGACATCTCACCATCGGCGGGGCCGCTGGGGGGCACCAACACGATCACCATCACCGGTGGCCCGTTCGATGAGACATCCACCGTCAGCATCGGTGGCCAAGAATGCGGCACCGTCGCAGTCGCTGAAGGCGGACTGTCGTTGACCTGTGTCGTCCCACCAGGAGCC
>JBAYVO010000307.1:0-3367 GCA_041674545.1 Candidatus Nanopelagicales bacterium
AGATATTCGCGGCGAGGAACCACGCGAGGAGTCGTTCCGCTTCAGCGGCGGCATCACCGAATTCGTCGACACGCTGTCGTCCGGCGAGCCGGTCACCGGCGTTGTTCGAATCACGGGCGTGGGTCACTTTCACGAGACCGTCCCAGTTCTAGACGCCAAGGGGCACATGCACTCTCAAGAAGTCGAGCGTGAGCTCGGTGTTGATATCGCGCTGCGGTGGAACAACAACTACGACACCACGATCAAATCGTTCGTCAACGTCATTGCCACGCCAAGTGGAGGAACCCACGTCACCGGGTTTGACCGCTCGATCACCAAGGTGCTCAACGAGCAACTCCGCGCGGGGAAGATCCTCAAAGCCAGTGAAGACAGCGTCATCAAGGACGACGTACTCGAGGGGATGACGGCGGTGATCACAGTTCGCGTTCCCGAACCGCAGTTTGAGGGGCAGACGAAGGAAGTCCTCGGCACTCCGGCGGCGTCGCGGATCGTCGCGAGCGTGGTGTCGAAGCAGTTGACGGCATGGTTCGCCACACCGCCGCGCGGGCAGAAGGCGTACGCTCGTGCCGCGCTCGACAAAGTCGCGAACGCCTCGCGGGTTCGCCTTGCAGCTCGCCAGCAGCGCGACGTCGCGCGTCGCAAGACTGCGTTGGAGTCCTCTGCCCTGCCTGCGAAGCTCGTGGACTGTCGAAGCGGAAGTAATGAAGCGAGTGAACTCTTCATCGTCGAGGGTGACTCCGCATTGGGCACGGCGAAGCTCGCGCGTAACTCTGCGACCCAGGCGCTGTTGCCGATTCGCGGGAAGATCCTCAACGTGCAGAAGGCCGGTGTTGCCGACATGTTGAAGAATGCCGAGTGCGCGGCGATCATCCAGGTCATCGGCGCAGGATCGGGACGCACATTCGACCTAGATGCAGTCCGCTACGGAAAGATCATTCTGATGGCTGATGCCGACGTCGACGGCGCGCACATTCGCTGCCTGTT
Organism: Candidatus Nanopelagicales bacterium; assembly: GCA_041674545.1. Lineage (GTDB taxonomy): Bacteria > Actinomycetota > Actinomycetes > S36-B12 > UBA10799 > UBA10799. Next base: position 985 of record JBAYVO010000307.1, read on the forward strand.
GTTGACCCTTGTCCACCGTTACATGCGCCCGTTGCTCGAAGCTGGCAGGGTTTTCGCAGCCGTTCCTCCGCTGCATCGCATTGAGGTCACGGGGCGCGGTGCCAAGCCAGAGGTTATCTACACCTACAGCGATGAAGAGATGCACCAGACCGTTGCGCGCCTGCGCGAGGAAGGTCGCAATGTCAAGGACCCAGTACAGCGGTTCAAGGGTCTTGGCGAGATGGATTCCAAACAGTTGCGCGAGACCACTATGGATCCGGGGGCGCGACTCCTGCGAAGGGTGACGGCGTCCGACGTTGACGCTGCGACGGCGGTGTTCGATCTGTTGATGGGCAGCGAGGTTGCTCCACGCAAGGACTTCATCATCGCGGGCGCGGCCGAGTTGGACCGCGACCGCATCGACGTCTAGAAGTCCTGTGGGGCGATCTGACCGGTGTGAACGTCGTAGATCGCGCCGCCGACAACGAGGTCTTCCGGCAAGAACGGGTACGACCGAATGCGCATGACGTCGCGCTTGAGTGCCTCACGCTGATCTTCGACGACGCGGATCTCAATGCTGCGAATGTCGACCCCGTAGTCAGCGGCTATCGCTTCATGGATTTGATCTTCAGTCGCGCTCGCCATCTTGCATTCGGTGTGAGGCATGACCAGCACTCGCTTCACGTTGAGCAAGTAGCTGGCGAGAACCAAGGTGCGGAGTACGTCGTCGGTGACCCGAGCGCCGGCGTTACGAAGGATCTTGACGTCACCCTCGTTCATGCCGAGCACTGCCAGAGGGTTGATGCGGGAGTCCATGCACGTGACTACCGCCAACTCCTTGGCTGCGCGTCCAGTGAGGTGACTGTCTTGGAAATCGGCGACAAATTCTTGGTTCGCGGCGAGGACGTCTGAAAACGCATCGCTGGGGAACTGGTCATCAAATTGCCGGATCTTGGCTCGTTCTTGATTCACCTAGCCAGGGTATGACAGGGGTTGTGTGCGCAGGCGCGCAGGTAAACTCCGGGACCTATCCGTCTGCTTCCGCGGACGAATGTCCGGGACCTATCCGTCTGCTTCCCCGGACGAATGTCCGGGGAAGACCCCATGGGTTGGGTCGATAAGCGGCGCCGCGTTGTTCACGGCTGTGGCGGCCTCACCGAAGCCTACGGAGATCAGTGGCACCTTGCCGGGGTAGGTGGTGATGTCTCCGGCGGCGTAGACGCGGGAGTGGTTGGTTCGCATTGCGGTGTCAACGAGGAGGCGTCGCTTCTCAAGGTCGAGGCCCCACCCGGCGAGGGGACCGATATTGGCAATGAAGCCGAGAGCGGCGACGACGGTCTGTGCCTTGATCGTCTCGACGGAACCGTCGGCCTTCATGGTCACATCGATCTCAGTGATGGAGTCCGTGCCTCGGGCATCGGAGATCTCTGCCGAGGTGATCAGGCGAACGCCCGCGTCGCGCACCTTCGTCACCATCGAAGCGTGAGCACGGAACTGGTCACGGCGATGCACGAGAGTGACGGAATTCGCGATCGGATGCAGCGCCCACGCCCAGTCCAGGGCAGAGTCGCCGCCGCCGATGATGACAACGTCCTTGCCGGCGTGGGCATCGAGCTTGGGAACGAAGTAGACGACGCCGCGGTCTACCCACTCTTCGCCGATGGGGATGGGGCGCGGCTTAAACGATCCGATCCCGGAAGTGATCACGATCGCCTTGCCGCGGATGATGGTTCCCGCCGAGGTCTCAACCGTGACGCCATCGGCGTCTTCGGTGAGCCCGACCGCCTGCTCGCCAAGCACGTAGGTCGGATTGAAGTGTCCCGCTTGTTCAACGAGGCCATCGACCAACGAACGGCCCTTGATGACGGGAAAGCCCGCCACGTCGAAGATGTCTTTCTCGGGGTACATCGCGGTGATTTGACCGCCGGGTTCGGGAAGCGCATCAACGATGGTGACGCTGAACCCGCGGAACCCCGCGTAGTACGCCGCGTACAGGCCTGTCGGCCCGGCCCCAATGATGATCATGTCGCAGTCGTGGGATGGCACGTCCAACACGCTACCCCGAATTCGTGGCGCAGCCGTGCAATCCCACGTGGTGGCGCGGAGGTGCGTGAACGATCAATTGGTCAAGGCGGCAGGTTCGTTGCCGGGCTTCCATTTGATACCGCATCCAAGCGCGGGTCGGTGCGGCTCCGGCACGGCTTCGCCAGCGACGACCGCATCAATCGCAGCTCGCAGTAGTTCCCCGGTCAAGGGTTGGTCGTTCTTTGGACTCGATGCGTCGAATGCTCCCCGGTACGCCAACGTGCCTGAGCGGTCATAGACGAAGAAGTCCGGGGTGCAGGCTGCGTGGAAGGCTTTGGCGGCAGATTGGTCCGCATCGACGAGGTAGGGGAAGTCCCAA
>JBAYVO010000308.1:0-3342 GCA_041674545.1 Candidatus Nanopelagicales bacterium
AGCGAGGACTGCGCGCCGCCGTGCGCTCGTCGCCGCAGCGCGGCGCCACGATGCCCGCGCAATTCTGCTGGGCCACACTCGTGATGATCAGGCCGAGACGGTCCTGTTGGGTCTGGCCCGCGGTTCAGGCGCTCGGTCCCTGGCGGCGATGGTCGAACGGGATGGCCTCTGGCGACGCCCGCTGTTGTCGGCGACGCGGCAGGACACCCGCCTCATGTGTCAACTCGCTGGATTGTCACCCTACGAAGATCCGCATAACTCTGATCCGCGGTTTGCACGTGTTCGAGTGCGCCGCGACGTGCTGCCCTTGATGGAGGACGCTCTCGGCCCCGGGATTGCCGTGGCTCTGGCTCGCACTGCCCAGTTGTTGCAGGCCGACAATGCCGCGCTAGATCAGTGGGCGGCTGCCCAAGCTGAGATTCGCCTCGATGTTCCCGGCGACGGCACAGCGACGATCGACCTCGGAGTGGGCGTTGATCCACTCAGCGCCGTTCCACTAGCCGTTCGGACTCGTCTCTATCGTCTTGCCCTGCTCGCTGGGGGGTGCCCGCCCGGCGCTTTGACTGCCGCGCACTTGGGTTCGATCGACCGTTTCGTCAGCGATTGGCGAGGGCAAGGGCCCACACGGGTGCCGGGGGACCGCGAAGTCGCCAGGGCACATGACAAGCTTGCCTTCTACCCAGCGGCACCGCTGGGCCCTGCGTAGCACCAGCGAGTACACGACAAAGAAGGAAGTACGTGGACATCTCCGATAGTTCCGTCAAGTACAGCCGAGTGTTGCTCACGGAGGAACAGATCACGGCAAAGGTCAAAGAGTTGGCCGCCGCCGTTGATGCCGATTACGAGGGTGAAGACCTGCTCCTCGTCGGGGTGCTCAAGGGCGCCATGATGATCATGGCGGACCTGTCGCGTGAGCTGAAGACGTCGGTCGAGATTGACTGGATGGCCGTGAGTTCGTATGGCTCCGGCGTCACCTCTAGCGGAGTGGTGCGGATCCTGAAGGACCTGGACATCAGCATCGAGGGCCGCAACGTGCTCATTGTTGAAGACGTCCTTGATTCGGGCTTGACCCTTCGTTGGCTGGTACGTAGCTTGCAGGCCCGGCAACCCAAGTCGTTGAAGCTCCTCACGTTGCTGCGCAAGCCAGAGGCGGTGCGCAACGAGGTCGACGTCGCCTACGTGGGATTCGACATTCCCAACGATTTTGTCGTCGGCTATGGCATGGATCAGGGCGAAAAACTGCGGAATCTCCGCAGTATTGCCGTGCTCGACGTCTGAGTCAGGCAGCGGCCTGGTGCCCAAACGGAACGCAATTACGCCAACGGATTAACGCCAAGTTCTTATCCAGAGCACAATTTGGATTGCCCCTCGCTTACGCTTTGACCTAATGGACGCAAAGCGCATTTTCCGCGGGCCACTCATCTGGATTGTGTTGGCCGTTTTTCTTGTCATGCTCGGATGGCCCTTGATCGCTGGTATTAGCGGTCCAAAGACGGTCGATACCTGGCAGGCCATCTCGTCAATCCAAGGCAATCAGGTCAAGGAAGCGACGCTTGTTGACCGTGAGCAGCGGATCGAACTCACGCTGATGGATGGCACCAAGACCACGTCGGAGTACATCGACGGTCAGGGCGTCAAGCTGCAAGAACAACTGCAGGCCAAGAAGGATTCGGGCCAACTGCCCGATGGCTACAACATCGACGTCCCACAAGAGAACCTGCTCGTCTCGCTACTGATCTCGCTGTTGCCGGTTGTCCTCATCATCGGTCTGTTGTTCTTCTTCATGAGCCAGATGCAAGGCGGCGGGTCGAAGATCATGAACTTCGGCAAGGCGAAGACCAAAGCCATCAACAAGGACATGCCCAAGACGACTTTCGCTGACGTCGCCGGTGCTGACGAGGCTTGCGAAGAGCTCGTTGAGATCAAGGAGTTCCTCAAGGAGCCCGCGAAGTTCCAAGCCGTTGGCGCAAAGATCCCCAAGGGTGTGCTGCTGTATGGCCCGCCCGGAACCGGTAAAACCCTGCTTGCGCGTGCAGTTGCCGGCGAGGCCGAGGTCCCGTTCTACTCAATTTCCGGATCTGACTTCGTTGAGATGTTCGTTGGTGTTGGTGCCTCCCGGGTGCGTGACCTCTTCGAGCAAGCGAAGACGAACGCTCCGGCAATCATCTTCATCGACGAAATTGACGCCGTTGGCCGTCACCGTGGTGCTGGCCTCGGTGGAGGCCACGACGAACGTGAACAGACGCTCAACCAGATGCTGGTCGAGATGGACGGCTTCGACGTCAGCACCGGCGTGATTCTCATCGCCGCAACGAACCGGCCCGACATCCTTGACCCCGCACTGCTGCGTCCCGGTCGCTTCGACCGTCAGATCGCGGTCGAACGCCCGGATCTGCAGGGCCGCGCCGATATCCTCAAGGTCCACGCTCGCGGCAAGCCGTTTGCGGAGAACATCGACCTGATGTCGGTTGCTCGCCGGACCCCCGGCTTCACCGGTGCGGACCTGGCAAACGTTCTTAACGAAGCTGCCTTGCTGACAGCACGTGAGGGCAAGACGCTCGTCGACGATGCTGCGCTTGACGAGGCAATCGACCGCGTTCTTGCTGGCCCGCAGAAGCGCACCCGCCTCATGGGTGACCACGAACGCACGATTACCGCGTATCACGAGGGTGGTCACGCGATGGTCGCGGCGGCGCTACCTAATAGCGATCCGGTTCACAAGATCACAATCCTGCCGCGTGGCCGTGCTCTCGGCTACACGATGGTGCTTCCTGACAAAGAGAAGTACTCGACGACGCGCAACGAGATGCTCGACCAGTTGGCGTACATGCTCGGTGGGCGGGCCGCGGAAGAAATGGTCTTCCACGATCCAACCACCGGTGCCGCGAACGACATTGAGAAAGCGACTGCGGTTGCTCGCGCGATGGTCACCCAGTACGGCATGACCGAACGCCTCGGCGCCATCAAGTACGGCAAAGAGCAGGGCGAGGTCTTCCTCGGGATGGAACGCGGTCACGAACGCGACTACTCCGAAGAGATCGCCGCGGCGATCGATGAAGAGGTTCGCGCGCTTATCGAGAAGGCCCACATGGAGGCCTACGAGATTCTGTTCGAGAATCGCGACATCCTCGACAAATTGGTGCTCGAACTCCTTGAGCGGGAGACGCTGAACAAGGAAGACGTCGCTGCGATCTTCACTGATCTGAAGAAGCGCACGGCGCGTCCAGCGTGGACCGGGTCGGACCGCCGCCGCACCGGTGCTGGGCCGATTGACCCGCCGATCCGAAACGGGCAGACAGCCCCGAATGGTCAGACGATGCTGCCCACCGGTGACGATCAACC
>JBAYVO010000309.1:0-3333 GCA_041674545.1 Candidatus Nanopelagicales bacterium
CCCGACCAATTCGATCAGGCTTGGCAACCAAAGTGTGGAGGCACTAGTGGGCACGAAAGTAGGAAAGTCCGAGGAGTTCCCCGAGGGCGAAGTTCGCGTCGTCGAGTACGAAGGCCGCAAGGTTTGCATCGCGCGGATCGAAGGTGCGCTCTACGGCGTCGACAACATGTGCTCGCACGCTGAGGCGTTCCTATCTGAAGGCGAGCTCTACGCAGAAGATCTTGAAATTGAGTGCCCACTCCACGGGTCCACTTTTAATCTCGTCGACGGAGAACCGCAAGATCTTCCAGCCTCTGAACCGGTTCGTGCCTATGAGGTCATCGAAGGCAGCGATGAAGTCGAGATCGTGAAGCAGACCAACGACGCGTAGCTCAAACCCCACACCGCACCAACGCAATCCGCCCATTTCTACCTGGAGACCCGCATGAACTTCACCACTGATCAATTGGCCAATCCACTCGGGATTCTGATGGAGCCGCAGGTTAACGCGAACCCATACCCGGCGTATGACTTCATGCGGTCAAATGCGCCGCTGGTGGGCGACGAGATGGGCATGTGGTACGCCACCTCGCATGAACTCGTTGACGAAATTCTCACAAGCCCGTTGACGACGACGCAGGCCAGCAACGTCATGGCGACACTGCCGATGCCCGATGATCTGTGGACGCAGTACTACGACCACGAACTGCTGTTCACCGATGCAGAACGCCATGCGTTCCTCCGCAAGTTTGCGCAAGCGGCGTTCAAGCCTCGTCGCGTCAAGAAGCTTCGCCCACAGCTCGAGGCTGACGTCGATCGCTACCTTGACGCTGTTGCCGACAAGGGATCGATGGACTATGTGGGTGATCTTGCGCAGCCTTTCGCGATCCTCACAGTGATGCGCATGATCGGCATACCTGACGAGGCAATCGAAGATATTGATCGTTGGTCAGTTGCTATGGGCGCGCTGCTCGACGTCATGAAGCTGATGGACCCGACCTACCGGGCGGCCGGAATCGCCGCGTTCAGCGAGTGCATCGACTACGTGGATGAACTCATGGTGGAGCGGGCGGCGAACCCGCAAGACGACGTGATTAGCGACTTCGTTTCCTCTCTTGATCAAGATGGCGGCCTCTCTCGCAAAGACATCATGGGAATCGTCATTCGGGGGATGATCAATGCCGGTCACGCAACGACGACCAACCAGATCGGCAACAACATCTTGACGATGACGAAGTTCCCGGAGCAACAACGCAAGTTGGTGGAGAACCCGGAATTGTCAGCCAACGCAATCGAAGAGATGTTCCGATTCGATCCGGCGATCCAGATGAGTCCGCGCTGTGCAGCAGAAGATATGACGATCGGCGGAATCGAAGTCGCCAAGGGTCAACTCATGTGGGCGCTAGGCGGCGCTGCAAACCGAGACCCGAGCGCTTTCGAGAATCCAAACGACCTCGACATTGAGCGCAAGATTGTGGGCAGCCTCGCCTCGGGAAACGGTGAGCACTACTGCCTAGGCGCTGTCCTGGCCCGCCTCGAAACTGAAGTCGCGCTGACGAAGACACTCGAACGGTTCAAGGACATCGAGGTCGCGGTACCCGTCGAGGAGTTGCCTCGAGACGGCAACATGACGGTGCGCGGCTGCACGTCCATTCCGCTGACGTTCGAGTTGCGGTCATAGCAGTGACGACCGTGGTCAACAAGGTCGTCATTGTTGGCGCGAGTATGGCGGGGCAATCAGCCGCTGTCGAACTCCGCAAGCATGGCTTCGAGGGCGAGATTCTTGTCGTCAGTCAAGAAGAGCACCTGCCCTACGACCGACCGCCACTGTCGAAGAAGATCTTCACGAGTGAGTGGGACTTGAGAAGACCAAACTCAAAGACGCGGAGTTCTACACAGAACAGCGCATCACGCTAAAGCTCGGTCAACAGATTGGTCAGGTCGATCCGGACGCCAAGACGGTCACCACGATGTCAATGGAGGTCATCGACTACGACGTGCTGGTGTTAGCCACTGGCGGTCGCCCGCGCAGACTCGATGTGCCGGGCCGAGACCTTGCCGGGATCCATCAGGTGTTGGAGTTCTCCGACTCACTCAGGATTGCTGAAGAGCTCGGTGCCGGTGCGCAGCGGGTGGTAGTCGTTGGTGGAGGCTTCATCGGGGCAGAGGCCGCGGCCGCGCTCGTTGCACATGGCAAGGATGTCAGCCTGATTGAAGTGTCGCCTGCTCCCATGTCGTACGCGTTGGGTACCGAAGTTGGCGAAGTCTTCAACCAGATCTTCGCGGAAGAAGGCGTCAGCCTCGACACTAAGACGACGATCGCCTCGTACCACGGCGAGAACGGACGAGTGACACAGGCGAAGAGCTTTGATGGGAGGGTGTTCGACGCCGACTTGGTGATCGAATCGGTAGGGATTCTGCCGAACGTTGAACTCGCTGAAGCTGCCGGTTGCCGTGTTGAGAATGGCGTGGTTGTTGACCAATATATGCGGACCAACGTGCCGGACGTCTACGCGGTCGGCGACATCGCGCGGTTCCCGTCTCACTACGCCGATGGTCCTCGTGACGAGGACGCCACCGGACTGGTTCGGATTGAACATTGGGCCGTCGCAATCGGACATGGTGCGGCGGCCGCGCGCGCGATCTGCGGTCTAGACGAACCCTATGACGAGCTCCCGTGGTTTTGGTCAGATCAGTTTGGTACCACGTACAACTACGCCGGACATGCGACGACGTGGGATCAGACAGTTTGGCGCGGAGATGTTGCGGAACGAAAGTTCTCGGTCTTCTACCTGCGAGAGGGGCGCCTCGCGGGCGCACTTTGTGCCGGGCGTCCAAAGGACTTCCGTGCGGCGAAGAAGTTGCTCGCGGATGGGTCTCCGATCGACCTCGACGTTTTGATGGACTCGGACGCAGACCTCCTCAAGTACGCAAAATCGGTTTCGAGCTGACAGGAAGCAAAATGACAACCAGCACACTGATCGGTGGCTTCATCGGGCGCCAAGAACTTCCTATCCACACGATTGCGTGGACCGTTGAACAGCCCAAAGCGTGTGTGGTGCTGTTTCACGGCTACGGCGACCACAGTGCTCGATACGTAAAGGTCGCGCAGAACCTCAATGCCGTTGGCATCTCGGTCTATGGAATGGACTTCCAGGGCCACGGGCGTTCAGGCGGCGGCCGTGGGTACATCCACTCGTTCAATGACTTCGTCTACGACGCGAAGACAGTGATCGAATCGGTCAGTGCGAGTCAACCGAAAGTCCCATTGTTTGTACTCGGCCACAGTATTGGTGGTCTCGTGATCGTCAATGCGCTCGCGGCGCCACAACTCGCGGCGCAGGTGTCGGGCGC
>JBAYVO010000310.1:0-3317 GCA_041674545.1 Candidatus Nanopelagicales bacterium
GCCACGACGGTTCCGACGATGACGAGTGCTGCGGTGCTCCGCTGTGCGATTCCCATGATGAGTCCCCATTCTGATTCGTACGACGTTCCTTCAAAGTTCAACGAATCAGTGATACCCACTGGACCAGGAAGCGAATAGCGGTGTTGGTCACATGGAACTAGCCACGTAGGTTCTCCACCGAGTTCCGCAGCAACCCTGGAGCTAGCGCGGAACGTAGACCGCGACGATCGCTCCCGAGGTCAGGGTTGACTGGTCGACAAGCTGCAGGTCAATGTGCTCCGAGAGTCCAGCAAACAAGCGTGGTCCATGACCCACGATTCTGGGGTGGATGAGGAACTCGTATTCGTCGATCAGGCCGAGTTCTGTCAGTGCAAGCGGCAGCGAGACGCCTCCGACGAATAGCTCATTGCCTGGCTGCGATTTGAGATCCAGAATTGCTTGCGCGATGTCGCCATTGATGATCTCGGCGTTCCAGTCCACCGTGCTCAGGGTGGTGGACACGACGTATTTCTTCGCGGCGTTGATCGAAGTGACGAACGGGTCCGTTGGGTCGATCTCCGCCGCTGACGACCCCGACAGGTTGAACGCAGATTCCATCATTGCGTAGGTGACGCGCCCAAAGATCAGGGCATCTGCGCGCATGAGGCTCTCGGCCGCGTGGCGGTGCAGTTCTTCGTCTGCAGGTAGTTCACGGTGGTCGTAGCAGCCGTCGATGGAGAGGTTGATGGAGTATCGGAGCGGGCGCATGGACAAAGGCTACCCAGCGTGAACCGTTTGCTGAATGACAAGGAACTACCGGGGGATTGGCTAGCCGCCCGTGAGTGCGACAACGAAGCTCAGCGCGGCAAGAACCAGAGCGACTGGTGTCATCACCACACGTTCGGGCTTTGATCGGGAAGCTGCGTTTGCAAGCATGCCCAGCGCGAGGAACCCGACCACAAACCAGATTGCGACCTGTGCGAACGCTTCCGGATAGACATCGATCAGTCCTGCCTGGTCGAGGACAATCGTTGCGAAGAATCCGTAGATCAACACGGAAACTGCTGACCCGATGCGGAATGCGATGGGCAGTGTGCCGGGATGTTGACCACCCCACGCGAACTGTCCCAACGGCGCGCCGCAGGCGAGCGCAACTTGGAAGCCGGCAAGCACCGTGATGAGCGCGACGAATCCGATTGCGGCGATCACGCCTGTGAGCCTACCGAGGGCGGGCCGCGATCAGCCCCCGAGTCACGCAAGGTTCAGCACGTGGGTGAGGCGTGGACCCTGGCATTCCGACCCCTGGTGATATCGATTCGCTACGGCACCGACATTGAGATCTTTTCTGATTCGCCGATTCCCTTGATTCCCGAGCCCGCCTTGCATGATGACCACGTAGGTTCGTAGGTCAACGAGCCCGCAAGGGTGGCTGCCCCCGGAGCGCTTGTTGTGTCCCAGGAGTACGTCATCACTGAAAGGCAGCCGTTGATCGCCAGGGCCGCGAACGATCCGGGGGTGCTGGTGGCGGAAGACCAGAGTGCGTCGCCAGATCCGGTGGGGTAGACAACGAGGTTGCCGTCTGGCTGCATGTCTAGGTAGACATCGGAGGGTGCGCTCTTGCTGCGCCAGAGCTGATCGTTTCCACCGTTGCCTTGGACGATGTCGAGTTCTGCACCTTGTCCGGCATCCGTCGCGAATTCGAGGCGAGTCCAGCCTTCTCCCTGAGTACCGCAACCTTCGCAAGTCTCAAACGCTTGCGCCAGTAGCTTCTGGTTGTTCGCCATGTGCTCGCCGGAGCACAAGGATGAGCCGAGGTAGGTCTGGCTCGACGTCGACCACAATGCGCTTCCGGAACTGCTGTACACGACCATGTTGCCGTCATCCTGCACCGACAAGTAAGCCCCTGGATTGCCAGCTGTTCCGGAGGCCCAAGGTGAATCCCCGCCTCCCGGCGGATAGAGCACCAGGTTTCCATCGGAACTCTGCATCGTTAAGTACGAGCCGGGAACAGGTGCTGGGCCGAATTCATCTCCATCGGCGGCCCGTTGGCCGACTGGTACCCACGAGAGCGGTGGCTGTATCCACATTGGGCACGCGGCACCCGTCAGATTGAACAGTGTCAGTGCCCCGTCTTCGGACATCGTGAGTTCGTATTGGCCGTTCGGCGATTGCAGGTAACTGCCGCCGTTGAGTGTCTCTCCTGAGTCCAGGTTCGAACCGGCGTAGGTCGGAGTCGATGTCCCGGTTGACCACAGCGGGGTGTCGCTAGTTGTTGCCGCTGTGACGCTTGGGCTGAACGCGGGCCTGATTGTGGCAGCGTGCCCATGACGGTAGGTGGCTGGTGACGCGGTAGCCGTCGAGTTCGGCGCGTTTGAAGGAGCAGGGACTATCTCGAGGGCGCCAGAGGCGGTCAGTTGCAGCGTCGCGCCTGGTTGGCCTTTCGTCTTTGACGTCCAGATGGCGGAGTCATTCTGGCGCACTTCCATGTTCCCGTTCGCGGCCATTGTCAGGGAGGCTCCAGAGTTGCCGGCCGTCCCGGATTGCCACAGCAGGCGTGGGCGGTTCGCCATGCATTGAGGCGAATCGCAGGATGTGTCGGTGTTGGTCAGCTGTGCCCTTCGAGGATCTTGCTGCGCGAGTGGGTTGTAGTAGAGAACGAGGTTTCCGTCGGTCTGCATGACGAGCTCACTGAGGCCGTTCGTCGCGGTCATCGACTGGCCCGGCTGCAGCGACTCGTCAGATCCGAGCACCGCAGGTGTCCCTGAATCAGGGGATGAAGAGGGCGTTGCCGACGAGGTATCGGATTCGGCCGGTGGGAGTGCACGACACCAACGTTGCCGAACCGATCACTAATGCGACAGCGAGTGCGCTGACCCGAGTCGGGAACGGCATCCGCCCGTGGAGGAGTCTCGAAGTCACGTCAGAGCTCCCTGAGTCGGCGGGGTGATCGCTCGCGTTTTGACTGTACGCGAGGATTGGCCGGGACGGTCCTTCATTGGGGTCCAGGTCAGTGCTAATAGCTCCGGACCTGCGCATCAGTCGGGAAGATGCCGTCCAGTAGGTCTGTGATGGGGATGTTCAAGACGAGCGAGATGTTGTAGATGCTTCGCAACGTCGGGTTCGGCGGGACGCCATGGGATGTGCGGCCCGACTCAAGCACCTGGTAGTGGTTCCGAGTCATGTCGGCTTGGTGGGCGAGTTGTTCTTGTGTCAGGCCTGCCTTGTGTCGCAGATCGCGAAGCCGATCGCCGAGAGCAATCGCAAGCGATCGCTCCAATCCGGTCTCATCTTCGGCCACCAGATGAATCTGGCGGAGCAATGATCCGATGCCAACCAGA
>JBAYVO010000311.1:0-3307 GCA_041674545.1 Candidatus Nanopelagicales bacterium
CCAGCAGCTAGTGCTCCCACGGCAACCGTGAAGATCCCTTGGCGCGCACTCTCGCGCCGCCACCACGCAGTGAAACCACAGACCACAGCGAGGGCCAGGAACACCGTCGGCTGGAAGACCATCGCGATACCCACACACACTGCGGTCGCGATCACGAACCAGCTGCGGTCTGTCATTTGGTACGGCGGGCGGTGGGCTTGAACCCAGGCGCGGATTCGAGTCGAATGCCCGGTTTCCTGGGCGCGCGCCGTCGACGGCGAGAACGTTGCGCCCACGGGGCGTAGCTCACCGGAATCAGCGGTCCGATCACGCAGAAGTGCCATGTTGGTGTTCTGCCCGCGATACGTGCGGCAAAACGTGACGCTGCTTACCCCGATTGTGCGAGGTTGAAACGTGGCCGACCGGTCAGCAGAGTTCGTCGATCAGCGTTGTGATGCGGGCCTTGATCTCGTCGCGGATCGGGCGCACCGCGGCGACGCCTTGCCCGGCCGGATCCTCGAGTACCCAGTCTTCGTAGCGCTTCCCGGGGAAGATCGGGCAGGCATCGCCACAGCCCATCGTGATGACCACATCGGACACCTCGACCGATTCGACCGTAAGGATCTTGGGTACCTGCGCCGAGATGTCGATACCCTCCTCCGCCATAGCCTCGACGACGGCAGGGTTGATGGTGTCGGCCGGGGCTGAACCCGCGGAGCGAACTTCGATCGCCCCGCGTGACAGGGCGCGGAGGTAGCCGGCGGCCATCTGCGATCGGCCGGCGTTGTGCACGCAGACGAAGAGGACGCTGGGCTTGGTGGCGGTCGTTGGTTCGGTGGCGGTCGTTGGTTCGGTGGCGGTCGTTGGTTCAGGTGTTGGCTTCGCGGGGGTTGTCATGGGGTTCCTTTCGGTTCAGATTGCGTGAGCGCGGTGGGGGTAGCCCAAGTCCATCGACGACGCAGCCACAGCGAGACGTAGACCAGCGCGACGAGTGCTGGGACCTCGATGAGTGGTCCGACAGCGCCGGTAAGCGCTTGGCCCGAGGTGACTCCCCAGACCCCGATACTCACCGCGATCGCAAGCTCGAAGTTGTTTCCTGCGGCGGTGAATGCGACCGTCGCCGAGCGGTCGTACGGCAGTCCCGCCGCACGGGATGCCGCAAGGGAAACGAACCACATGATCGCGAAGTAGAGCAACATCGGAATCGCGATTCGTACGATCGTGCCGGGGGCTTCGATCATCGCCGCGCCTTGCAACGCGAACAGCACGACGATCGTGAAGAGCAGACCCCACAGCGCAATCGGCGCGATCCGCGGAGCAAAGACCTCGTCGTACCAGGTAGTTCCGCGACGTGCGACGCCAATGCGGCGAGTGAGATAACCGGCCACCAGCGGGATTCCGAGGAAGATGAGGACGGCCTTGGTGATCTCCCAGGTGGAGAACGTGACGTCCTCGGTGCTGAGGCCAAGGATGCCTGGCAGCACAGTCAGATAGAAGGTTCCGAGCAGTGCGTAGCCGAGGATCTGGAACACCGAGTTGATCGCGACGAGGAGTGCACCGGCCTCCCGGTTTCCGCAGGCGAGGTCGTTCCAGATGAGCACCATCGCGATACAGCGGGCAAGCCCGATCACGATTAGGCCGGTGCGGAACGCGGGGTAGTCGGCGAGGAATACCCAGGCGAGCACGAACATCAGCGCTGGGCCAATCACCCAGTTCAGCACGAGGGAGAGCCACAGCATGCGGCGATCGCCGGTGAGGTGACCGATGTCCTCGTACTTCACGCGGGCGAGGACGGGGTACATCATCGCCAGGAGGCCGATCGCGATCGGCAGGCTCGTGTCGCCGATGCGCACCGAATCCAGGGAGGCCTGCAGGTTCGGAATGACCTGTCCGAGGAGTAGGCCGATGCCCATCGCGAGCGCGATCCACAGCGGCAGGAATCGATCGAGGGTTGACAGCCTGGCCATCACCGCGTCGTCGGGTGGGGTGGTGGACGGGGCGCTGGGCGAGGCGGTGGGGGCTCGGTCGTCCGTTGAGGTGAGTCTTCCGCCTCACCTTCAACCGTGGCATCTCGCGCACCGCCGTGCGGGTGCCGGTCCACGCCAGCAGTCGCGCCTTCGTGGGACCCACGCTCCGCGCGGCCATCAGGGGTTTGGGTCATCAGCAGCTGTTGCAGGCCGAACCGGCTGGAGCCATCGGCATCGGCTCGCCAGTCGCGGTCACGAGTTCGGGGTTGTCGTTCGTCACGGTGTAGACCTCCCACGGCGCGCCGGCCGGGTCGTACACCCACACCTTGTCCTGCTCGGCGTAGCAACAGGTGGTCGCGAGTTCCTCGACTGTCTTCACGCCATCTTCGTGCAGCGCGGCGGCCGCCTGCGTGACTTCGGCAGTCGTGGCGACCTCAATGCCGAGATGGTTGAGCGCACCCGCAGGGCCAGATCCGCGATCGGCCTCGGATTGTTCGATGAGGACAAGCTTCAGCGGAGGTTCGGCGACCTCGAAATTCGCGTATCCGGGGCGACGCTTGTGCGGCTCAACCTTGAAGAGGGCAGAGTAGAAGTTGATCGACGCTTCGAGATCTGAGACGTTGAGTGCGAGCTGAACTCTGGACATGAGGGGGACCTCCGCATACATTGATGACTATCGATGTATGCACGATGGCAAACATATCGACGGATGTCAATATCTTGGGAGTTGTTATGCCGAATCAGAACGCGCCGACGCTGTTGCCGCTGCTAGACGACCTCACGGCGTGTTGCAGCAACGGGCTTACCGCGCCGCTCTCGCGCGAGGATGCCGAGGGGCTTGCGCAGTTGCTGAAGGCCGTCGCCGATCCGGTGCGGTTGCAGTTGTTGTCGATCATCGCCTCGAACCCCGATGGCGAGACGTGCGCGTGCGACCTGACCGAACCCGTTGGGCTGAGCCAGCCGACGGTGAGCCACCACCTGAAGGTGCTTACACAAGCCGGAATCTTGACCCGCGAGCAACGCGGAACGTGGGCGTGGTTCTCCGTCAACCCCGAGCGCCTCACTGCCATAGCCACCCTCTTCACCTAGCCTCCCCCCACCCGCTCCGGCCCCCGCTCCGGCGCCCGTTCCGGCCTGGCTCGCTGGACCGAGCCTCCCCGTTTGGTAGACACGCCCGGCAGGTCGGGCGTGTCTACCAAACGGGGAGGCTGTTGGTCTGGGGACGCCGCTGGGCGGAGCGGTCGGGGCGGCAGGGGCGAGGCGGAGCGGTCGGGGTGGAGCGGTCGGGGTGGAGCGGTCGGGGTGGAGCGGTCGGGGTGGAGCGGTCGGGGTGGAGCGGTCGGAAGGCGTCGGGGAGGCGG
>JBAYVO010000312.1:0-3303 GCA_041674545.1 Candidatus Nanopelagicales bacterium
GCGATTACACCAAAACCGCAGACCGCAGACGGCGGTCGCAAGCGGGGCGGACCGCAGGGGGTCGGGGGCTAGGTGCCGGAGCGGATTTGGGCCAGCCAGGTGGCTGCGGCGGTGAAGTCCTCGTCGGTGGTGCCGGGGCGGGCGTGGGGCTGTTTGCCGTCGTGGCGCGGGTACGACCCGAGGTAGCGGACCTCCGCGCACACCCGCCGCAAACCCGTCAGCGCCTCGCCAACCCGCGCGTCGGCGACGTGACCCTCGCAGTCGATCGCGAAGTAGTAGTCGCCGAGTTGCTTGCGCGTCGGCCGCGATTCGATGTTCGTGAGGTTGACCCCCCGCACCGCGAACTCCGTCAAGATCTCCATCAACGCACCCGCGTGGTCCTCGCGCATGAACAGCATCAGCGTCGTCTTGTCCGCACCCGTGCGCGGCGGCGGCGGGCCGGGCCGCCGCACCTGAACGAACCGAGTTGACGCAGCCGAGTTGTCGCCGATGTCGTCAGCCAACACCTCCAGCCCGTAGTGCTGCGCGGCAACGGCCGGACTGATCGCCGCGTCGTAGGGCGGCGGGTTCTCCGTCCCGAGGCGCTGCGCGGCACTCGCCGTCGACAACGCCGCGAGCACGTGTGCGTCGGGCAGGTTCTCGCTGAGCCAGCCGCGGCATTGCGCCGCTGCGATCGGGATGCTCGCAACCTGCCGAATGTCCGTCAGCGCAACCCCCGGCCGCACTAGCAACGAGAACCGAACCGGGATCGCCCACTCCTGCGTGATGACCAACTGCGAGTCCCGGCGGGCGAGTGCATCAAGCGTCGTCGTGACCGGACCTTCCAGCGAGTTCTCGATCGGCACAACCCCCGCGGCAACGTCGCCTCGACGGACCGCATCAAGCACCGCATCGACGCTCGTCATCGGAACCGCCTGCGCATCGCCGACCGACGGCATCGCGCGCATCGCGACCTCAGTGAAGGTGCCCTGCGGTCCGAGGTACGCAACGGAATCCGCCGCCGTCAGAACCGCACCCGTGGCGGTCGATCCTTGCGACATCATTGCGCTCCCTTGAGTGCGTACTCGACTGCTTGTTGTTCCTCGGGGCTCAGGCCCTCCGGGTCGGCCGCAGTCACGCCTTTGGCGATGAACTGGGTCTCGGATCGGCCGTGCAGGCTCGTGAGGATCATCCCGTCGCCGGTGTCGTCGAGCAAGGCGACGCTGAACGACAGCCGCCCCGACAAATCCCGGAACGCGTCATACCGAACAACGGCCACATGTCGCAACGAATGCGCAACGTCGTCGCGCGTCGCCTGCACAAGCTCAGCGAGTTGCTCGACCGTCTTCGTCGCCGCATCAATTCCCGAGATCCGATCGAGCAACACATCAACCACGTCGGAGTCGGCGGTGGCGATCCGCTGGTAGTCGCGCTTGGCCTCCCGCGCAACCTTCTGCGCCCGAGCCGCGATGAACACCGCGAAGACCGCGACCAGCACACACAGGATCGTCAAGCCGTACAGCACAGGCGCGGTGGAATCAGACACGACCGCAACCATAACGCTGTCACGCCTCGCGTGCGCCACCCGATTCTGCCTACGCTGCGAGGATGCCGGGCATCGTCGACCACAGCACCCGCACCATCGGGTCGGGCATCGCCAACGGCAACGCCACCGGACTTGAGTGGCTGGCGCTAGCCGCGGGAATCGCGATCGTCACCTTCACCGCACTCGACGTCATCCGCACCCTGATCATGACGCGCGGTTCTCGTTCCATCATCCGGACGTGCTTCGCGAACCCGGTGGCTTGGGCCATCAACCTCGTCGCGCGCCAATCGAAGGACTACCTGCGCCGCGATTCGATCCAAAGTTGGATCGCCCCGATGATGCTCGTCGGCTCGTTGAGCGCGTGGCTGCTGCTATACCTCGTCGGCTATTCGCTGATGATCAAAGGGATCGACGGTTTCGATATCAGCACGGCATTCCGCGAGGCAGGATCGAGCCTGTTCACCCTCGGTTTCGCCTCCGGCGATCGGACGCAGCTGTCGGTTATCGACTTCATCGCCGCCGCCACAGGACCGATCACCATTGGCCTGATGATCAGCTACCTACCGTCGCTCTACAGCTCGTACAACCGGCGCGAACTCGACGTCGCGATCCTCAAGGCGCGCGCAGGCGAACCGAACTGGGGCCCGGAGATCCTCGCCCGCCACGCGACCCTCGACAGTGACCGCATCCACTTGGACCAAATGTGGCGCGACTGGGAACGCTGGGCCGCCGACGTCTCTGAGAGCCACACCTCCTACCCCGCACTGATTCACACCCGCAGCGCGCGGCCGTTGCGGAACTGGCTGATCGCGCTGCTTGCGGTGATGGATGCAGCCGCGCTCTCGCTCGTGCTGCGCCCGCATGATCGCCAAGTCTCGGCGCGCATCATGTTGCGCCAGGGGATCGAATGCCTGCGCGACCTCGCGGTCATCGAGAAGATCCGCTTCGACCCGAGTCCGAAGCACGGCGACGAGATTCAACTGACGAAGCAGGAATTCCTTGATGCGGTCGACATGCTGCTCAACTCCGGCTACGAACCCCAGCGCGCGGGCGAGGAGGCCTGGCCGCTGTTCCGCGATTGGCGAATGATGTACGAGCAGATCGTCTACTCGCTGGCCTTGAAGATCGACGCTGTCCCTGCCCTGTGGTCCGGCCCGCGTCGACCAGCGACAGCGCAACTCGCTCCGCCCCGACCGCAGTACATCGTCAATGCGAGCGACGGTTCGATCGCGTTCCCCGCCGACCCAAGCGCAGCCCCACACCTGCCGCCAAACAAGCGCCTCGGCTAGGGACGACCAAGCTGCGGTTCCACCGCAGACCATTCACCACCGACACCCACCGATGTCTGCCGCGAAGGCCCAGCAACAGCTCCATGGTCAACCAAGCACGTCACGTGAGGGCGCGCCAAAGAAGACGGGCAAGACGGTGGCAACGAGTGGAAGAGGTGACTAGATCGTGGTGCGGCGGCGCCAGAGAAGCGTTGCGAGAGTTCCGGCGACAAGGAACCCGAGGATGCCGACGGCGTATCGCGCAGCGTTGTCTGCGCCGGTCGAGGCCGCGGGGCTCAGGATCAGCTGGTACGCGCCCGTGGTCGTAGTGTTCGGGCCGGTTGCGTTCCCATAAGGAATTCCCGCACCCGCTTCACCTTCAACTTGCAAGGCATTGAGCACCGCAACCTTGCCAGCGAATTCCGACGCCGCTTGATCGCCTGAGTCCATCAGCTTGTCGGTTCCCTGCGTCTTCAACTGCCCAGCACCGTCTTCGATCTGAACAACTCC
>JBAYVO010000313.1:0-3296 GCA_041674545.1 Candidatus Nanopelagicales bacterium
AAGGCTGCGATGTACGCGCAGCTCACCGCCTACGACGACGTCGACTACACCGGATCGTTCGGCGAGGCCACTGGCCCAGCCACTCCGCTGGAGGAGTACGACCTAGGCGGCGACTACCGCTAGAAACTAGCTCGCTAAATGAGGGTGGCCTACCAATTCTGGTAGGCCACCCTCATTTGCGTCTGGATTCCGGGCCTCTTGCATTTCGCAACTGCGATCACACCTGCTGCTGAAATTTCACTCATGCGAAGGGTCCGTTCGTGGCGACTACGCAGCGTTGGTGGATCGGTTCACTTTGGCGCCGATTGCTTACGAGTGCGTCAGCCGTGAAACTCCCCGGAGGACACATCATCGATACGAACAGGAGCTGAGGCAATGGAAGGAACGCTGCGCGAGGCGCAGGGAGTTCCCCAGCCGCGGTCCGGTGAAGACCGGAGCGGCCTAACATTCACGAATACTGACGAAGCAGCCCTCACCCAACATGTGGCGTCGCTCGTCCGGTCAGCACGCTCGGCCGCAGGCTCAACGCAACACGAACTAGCTGCTCGTATGGGTAGCTACCTGTCGGTCGTCTCACACATCGAAGACGCCCTGCACTTGCCATCCGTTCCGATGTTGCATCGAATCGCACGCGCGACCGGCCAGTCGATGGAGATCAGCTTCTCCTCGGAAGGCAACCCTCGACCGTAATCGCGCGGGTCCTCGCGTGCGATTCCCTAGGTCGGCAGATTCTGGTCGAAAGCGACAACAATCTGCCGACCTATCGGCATTGTGGACAGCGTCAGCAGCAGGTGGGACGTTTCACGCAATATCTGTAGGTGACCAGTTCGGATGAGTTCCGCAAATTCGTGCGGGCCAGTGGTGGGGTCTTCACTCGGGTGGGGGCGCTCGCGCACGGAATGTCTGAACGCCAGTTTCGCACCGGCAGCGCAAACGGGGAGTGGATTCGATACCGGGGCGTGTGGATTCTGGCAACAACGAACCCGTCGCCACGAACCGTCACCCGAGCGGCACTTCTACGTGCCGGTCCCGACGCACGACTCACTGGCAACTCCGCCCTTTTCGAATACGGTCTCGACCTGGGTGTGGGTCCAGTGACGATCTCAGTGCCGGAGTCCACGAGCCGAAGGATCTCGGGTGCGGTTCTGCTCCGGGACCGTGACCGCGTGGAGAAAACGCACTCGGTCAACGGAATGCTCGTCATGTCGCGCCCGCGATCCATCGTCGATGCGCTTCGCTTGGCACCAGCCAACATCGGTCTGTCGATCCTCGATGAGGTGTTGCGTCGGGGCTGGACAACCGCGACTGAACTTGAGCAGTGGTGTGAGCGGCTTAGAACTCATCGTGGTCTACCTGCGTTGCGGGCCCGGGTGGCCGACGCGCAGTCGGGCACGCGGGCGGAATCCGAACGGCATCTCAAACGCTTGATGAAGCGCGCGGGAATCAGGGGGTGGGTGTTCAACGCCGAGATTCGGTCGGCGAATAACGAACTGCTCGGCATCGGAGACTGCGTGCACTTCACGCTGCAGATAGTTGTTGAAGTTGATGGGTGGGCGTGGCATACAGATCGGCAGCGTTTCCAGCGAGATCGCAATCGCCAGAACGCCCTCGTCCACGCGGGCTGGACGGTGCTGCGTTTCACCTGGCTGGACCTCGTCGAACACCCTGACCGAGTGATCGCGTCGATTCGTCGCGCAATCACCCAAGCCACCGCGACGTCGATCTAGGTACGTCGGCAGATTGTTGACGATATCGACCAGAATTTGCCGACGTGACGGATTAGTGCCGACGGCACCTGGGTGACAAGGGCTGCCTAGGTCACTAAACGGGGTGAACAGTGCGACGATGGCGACGCACGGGGACTTGATTACCGCGCACCGTACGTTCTACTTAAGGGCGCAGATGGTTCGCAAGGGTCGCAAGGTTGTCGTGTTCACTGCCGCAGGTTGTGTTGGTGCGGTGTCGAGCGCGCTGTTGGTCGGTGGGGTGACGACTGGGGCAGTCGCGTTAGGTTCCGCCGCGTCAGGGCTACTTGCCCGCGGTGACGCGCCACTCACGGTCCAGAGTCGCGTGGACGCCAAACGAGAAACAGTTGCGGCAGTCCTCACTGACGCGTCGTTCGTCTGCGGGATGATCGCGAACTGCGACAAGGCAACCAAGAGCGGCTCAACCATCAGCGCCAGGCTCGACCTACCCATCGGTAGTCAGCCGATCAGAATCAAACTCGGCAATCAGATCCCCGGCAAGGCGATCCCGTTCTCATATTCAACAAAGTCCAGTCTTGGTTCAGCGAGCGCCGACGCGGTCATCACATTGCACAGTTCACGCGGCGGAACTTTGGTCAGATACACGACGATTAGTTCGCAGTCGTCAGGTGCGCTTGGTCGCGCAATGACGTACCACGCGAACATCGCCATCAAGAATGCGATGTCACAAGCAGGAGCATCTTTCACCAGGTTCACGGAAGCTCAGTACCCGATGGGAATCTCGCTGGCGAAGACGTCGAAGAAGCTCTCCAAGGGCAAGAGAGCGAAAGTGAAAGCGCGCGCTTGGATCCGAACGCCGGTGACTATCAAGCCGTTGGCATCCGGAACCGGAACTGTCATCGTCAACGGCAAGAAGGTCTGCACTGTGAATTTAAAGAACTCCGCAGGATCGTGCACCTTCAAACCGAAACGGTCAGGGCGCACGACAATCGCCATTTCATTCTCGGGTTCGTTTAGCGACGGGGCGCAGATGTTCAGCAGTGCCCGCATCGCCCGGAAGGTGCGCTGATATGCGGCTCGCATCGAAAGTCGCAACGGTGATCATCGTCGCGTTGGGCGGGCTTGGGCTGACCGCGTGTGATGAGGATCAGTCGCTGCCCGCTCTGGAACTGACTGAAATCTTCGTGAACCAAGCAGGGGAGCCGACCAGTTGGCCCCAAAGCGGAACGACAGCTCAGTTGGTCGTCATTGCCGGCTCCGAAACCCGGTTTAAGGGCAGTTGCACCTTGCGGATTCCGGCAAGCCCGATTGTGTCGAACAATCAACAAACACAGGTGCTGATCCCGCTCACATTGCATAGCTACTTTGCCTATGGCACGTATCCGACTGGTGTGAACCCCGCGCTTGTCCCTCCGGGCACCTACGACGCGGACGTCAACTGCACTGGCAACAGGCGAAGCTCCCTCGTGCAGGTCACCCTCACGGGCGCCACCAACGTTCTGCAGTCGATCACCTCGTCACAGGACTTCGTGGCCACGATCGACCAGGTGCTCACTGTGAATGCAACGAACATGGGCAATGGCTGCACGC
>JBAYVO010000314.1:0-3287 GCA_041674545.1 Candidatus Nanopelagicales bacterium
CACCGGTCGGAGCGAGGACAGAGTTGGCTCGTAGCCATCGCATCCGCTTGGGCATCGGCTCCCCGCCGACGTCGAGCGTCCCGCTCCGGAACTTCATACGTCCGCAGAGCACCAAACACAATGAGGTGCGGCCAGTGCCTTCCGCGCCAGAGATGCCCAGGATCTCCCCGCTAGCCACGCTCACGGAAATATCGGACAACACTGAGCCCTGTCGGGTGTGTACAGCCAGCCCAAAGCCCTCGATTGAGAGTCCTGGTCCCAAGGCACTCGGGGTTGTAGTTTCCGGGTTCACGGTGCACCAAGTGAATGGTTGATCGGTAGGTCAGCACAGGTCGGAGGTGTGCCGGATGGTCCGCCAGCCAGCGTGCCGTTGGGGCAGATCGCGCCAATCAGGTTTGCCGATGCAAAGTTTGCGCCGCTGACCTTCGCGCCGGTGAGGTCCACCAGGTAGAGGTTGGCCCCCGCAAAGTTCGTCCCCGCGAGGTTGGAGTCCCTGATGTCGCTGAGACTGAAGTCGGTGCCGCGGAGGTTGAGTCCCGCCAGGTCTTGGCCCGCGAGGTGCGACTGAACGCATGAACTGTTCGGTTCCAGGATGCAGTTGTCGACGACGCGTGCCGCAGGTGTGGCTCCACAACCAGTGAGCACCACAGTGAAGGCCCCCGCACCCGCCCAAACAGCGAGTCGTTGTAGCGAAGCCCTACTGGTCCGGCGCATGCCGCAACGCTAGTGGGGACGCGGCATTCCGCGCGTGTTGCGAACATGTCATTTGGGTGCGGATTCGCCCCTTCCTCAGGGGGTACGCACGCAATGCGAACTCGCTGACGAGTGCACGTTGTAGGGCTGGCCGAGCGGGCGCAATCGGCGCCACATCGCCAACAGTGCTCGGCGCAACACGACCGAATCCAACGCCTCGGGACACATCGATTCTCGAAACAGGGCAACCGGGGTGCGCGCCGCCCACTGCGCCCTGTACCCTTGTTAGTCGCGCTTCAAAAGCGTGAAACCTGCCCCCTTAGCTCAGTCGGTAGAGCGTCTCCATGGTAAGGAGAAGGTCTACGGTTCGATTCCGTAAGGGGGCTCGATGAGGCGCAAGCCTCACAACATGGCGGGGTAGCTCAGCCTGGTAGAGCAAGCGGCTCATAATCGCTGTGTCGCCGGTTCAAGTCCGGCCCTCGCTACCACCGAAGCACCATCAACAACGCACGACGAAAGGCATCACCGTGGGCAAGGCGACCGATGTTCGACCAAAGATCACGCTTGCATGCGCTGATTGCAAAGAACGCAACTACATTTCCAAGAAGAACCGCCGCAACGACCCAGATCGCATTGAGCTGAACAAGTTCTGCCCACGCTGCGGCAAGCACACCTCTCACAAAGAAACCCGCTAACTCCCCGCCTGTCCCACCCCTGGTCCGTGTAGATGTGTCAATTACACGAATCCAGTCATGTAGATGACACGTCTACAGCGAGTCCTACCTGGAGCGGAAGGTTTTGGTCTGGGTGTAGGGGGTGTGGGTGGCGGTGGTGGGTGCCGA
Source organism: Candidatus Nanopelagicales bacterium (assembly GCA_041674545.1). GTDB lineage: Bacteria > Actinomycetota > Actinomycetes > S36-B12 > UBA10799 > UBA10799. The sequence continues at coordinate 1,536 of JBAYVO010000314.1, forward strand.
CCACGTCACTCTGAGCGTGATTCGCTGGCCGTAGGTACGGACCTTGAGGCTGCCCTTGCGGCAGATCCGGGTGCCGTTTGAACCGATGGTTTTGGCGGTCTTCTTCTTCGTCACCTGGCAGTACAAGCGGAACGAGCGGATGTCGCCGCGCAACTTGGCGCTCGCATTGACGCCAATTCGGTTACCTGCGTTCGACGTGCACTGCGGCTTCATGAGCTTCTTCGTTCCCCTCAGCGGTAGCTTCTTGGTCTTGCCAAGCACCACGCAGTTCTTTGTGGGCTGCTGAATCAGCACTGGGCCGCCAAAGAGTCGGGCGACGTTATTGACGGGCTCGCCGTTGTAAGAGTCGACGAAGCCGCCAGCCATGATGCTGCCGTTTGATTGCAGCGCGAGGGAATTGACGCCGCCGGCAAACCCACTTCCGCCGGGATTGAAGCCTGTGTCAAGCGTCCCATTCGGATTGAATTGGGCGATGCCGTTCGGTGAACCCAAGTAGGACTCGAAATTGCCCACCACCACGACCTTGCCGTTTGGCTGCACCGCGGCACGATTGACCTGAGCGCCCAAGGCGATGCCGCCAGGTGCGAACGATGAATCGACCGCTCCGTTGCTGCTCAACCTCACAAGTGACGCGTACGGCTGCCCGGTGAACTGTGTGAATTCGCCCGTCACGATGAGCTTCTGGTCAGGTTGATTTGTGATTCCGTAGACGTTGCCGTTCGCACCGGCCCCGGCTGCGAAACCGGTGTCGAGCGACCCGTCAGTGTTGAGGCGAGCGATATTCCCGACTGTCATCGAGTCGACCGTGGTGAACTCACCCCCGACAACAAGCTTGCCGTCGGATTGGATCTGCATCGCGAAGATCGGCGCTAGCCCGCCGAAGTTGGTGCTACCTGGGTTGAACGACGTGTCCCGTGATCCGTCCGAATTCAGTCGGACCAAACCACCTGTATTGGTTCCATCGAACCCCTGAAAGAAGCCTGAAACGTAGATCTCTCCGTTGGGCGCGAGCGCCAGCGCCGAGACCTGATCTGTGAACCCGGAGCCGAGGGAGAAGGTCGGGTCAGGTGTGCCGTCCGGCAAAACCCGAACGAGGTCGGGATGGGGATCACCCTGATAGGTAGTGAACGCACCGCCGATAAGCAACTTCCCGTCCGGTTGCTGCACGATAGCCTCGACCGACCCGTCGACCCCAGCGCCGCCAAGATCGAACGCAGTGTCTCGACTGCCATCGGAGTTGAGGCGAACAATTCCGCTAGCTGCTTCTCCCTGATAGCCCGAGAAGAACCCACCGACGACGATCTTGCCGTCCGACTGCATGGTGATCACGCTCGGTGCGGAGGGGTTGCCGGCGAAGCCCGTGCCCGTGTTGAAGCTCGGATCCAGGGTGCCGGGTGCTCCGGTTGTGGCCTGGCTCAGCGTGGGTGACCCGAGCGTGATGCCTGCGAAGGCCAGTCCAGTCGCGAGCGCAAGAGTGGTCGTCTTCCGTAACGCACGCGACAAGTTAGCCATGGACCTATTCACCTCTTGTCCGTGCAGTGACGCAACCCGCAGGAGTCCCGTTTAGGGGACATGCTGGAAACGGGTTCGCCGTGTGGTGAACCGAGTGGCTCGTTAGGTTTGACGCTGTTCGTGGTTAACGCCCGTTAATGGGGCGGACGTTGTGGGATTCACTCCGTTGGGTAGTTTGCTCGTGACGCAAGCAAATGGCCGCAGTCAGGCGGCGAAACGCGCGAGTGGAGGAACAACGAA
>JBAYVO010000315.1:0-3273 GCA_041674545.1 Candidatus Nanopelagicales bacterium
CCGTTGACGTAACCCTGCAAAGATCTCGGCGTACATGCGTGCGACCCGGGCAGGGGTGTCTTTGAGTCCGTCGCGTTCTGGGTTCTCCCCGGCGGCGTACAGCAACTCGCGGATTGCCGATTCAGCACGTTCGAAGTCGAACGGCGGCAAATCGTGTGGGTCGCGCTCCGGTGAGCTAATGGGATCGGTCACGGAACCAACCTAGACAACCGCGATGCCTCGTGCACCACAACGTCGTCGAATGCGCAAGATTCTCGACTGACCGAGCGGTTAGCGGTGATCTGGCCAGTTCACGATCACAGCGATCTGATCGTCGGTGACGACTGAACGAACGGTCAGTTCTGCCGCGGGTGCCAGGCGCAGTGTGCGCGCACCCGTTGTGTCCGCCGCAAGTCGGACTTCTCGCGTGGAGTCACTCACCACGAAGCTCACGGCCACCCGATCGCCCGGCTGAAGCGCAGCCACAACGTCGGTCAGCACTATGGCAATCCCAGAATCGACGAGCACGGCGAGGGATTCGGTCCGGTCGCCAATGACAACGATCTTCATCGCGATGCCCCGCAGATCAGCCGTTGTCAGCAACTCAAGGAGCACCTTGTCCGCGGTGTCAGGAACATCGGGAAGTTGAGCGATCGACCTCACGATGACCTCTTGCCGCGCTGCTACCGCGCGGACATCAGGGTCGAGCGCGCGGCGTTGCCCACTCACGATTCCGTCGAACAACGGCACGGCGATCTGCGCCGCCACTTCCAGACGACGTTCGTAGCGACTCACCCGTGCCCGCTCAAGCGCTACAGCCGTCGTCGCGTCCTCAAGTTGATGTTGCGCCGCCGCAACCCGCCGTTGGGCACGCATCGCCGCCCAAACAAACACGACCCCGAGCACGAACGCGATGACCTGACTGCCATCGAGGACAGAAACGTACGCAGAACATCCAGGCCCGGCGCCGTCAATTGCAACCAAGGTGAGAACGGCGAGGCCAGCGAGCCAGGCACCGAGCAGCCACCAGACGTGTTGGGACACGACAGCGAGCACAGCAATCGCAACCAACACCGTCGTCGACCCCACCCAGATCGCGGGGTCAGGACTGCATAACCCTTGACCGCTCGATGAGGCCCAGACGCCGTAGGCGCCCGCAGCGATCAAACTGATTGCGCCGAACGGGCCAACGGCGCCGCGTGCGCGCGCTTCGCGCAGCGCGACGAGTAGCGCTACGCCCATCGCCAAGGCTGCCGAGGCATACAGCACAACGTTTACCCAACTCTGGCCGGGCGCTTGGACCAATGCCTGTAGCAGCGTCAATCCACACACCAGCCAGAGCATCAGCCCACCTCGGACTGGAAATACCGGATGCTCCTGAAGCGCCTGCATCTCTTGCACCTCATCGATCGAGTGCTGCGGCTGGCGCCACCGGAGCCGCACTGTCGTGCCGATGCCAGGTGTGGAAACGAGCGCAAGTTCCAGTCCGACCTCAAGGGCAGGGACACGCATCGACGCATCGATCCCACCCACCGTTACGACGTCCTGATCGAACCCGCGTCCCGCGTCACGCACTTCAACGTCGAACTGGCCCTCGCCAGCCATGACATCGAGTTCGCACGTGTCAACACCCGAGTGTTTGACGATATTCGTCATTGCCTCACCACAGATGTCACGCACGCGGTCAAGCACGTCGGGCGCCACATGGGAATCAGTTCCACTCGACCTCACAGTGAGCGTGAGACCCCGCACGCGGGCAAGTTCCTGACACTCGTCGACAAACCACTGAACCGAGTTGGCGTGCACAACTGCAAGCCCCCGTCCTTCGACTCGCGCTGAGTGGACCTGGGCCAGATCCGCTCTGCATCGGTCACGCAGCTGTGGTTCCAACGCCGCGGCAACCCCATCGCGGATGGCGCCCATCGTGTTGATCAACGTGTCGTGCAAGAGCCGCCCGAGGCGCGCGGTCTCACTTGCCCGAGCACGCGTCTCGGCCTGCTCCCGTACTGCCACCAGGCTGGCAGCCTGCGTCGCATCTGCCACAATTGCCGACGCACGCAGAGCCGAAATCAACCACCGGACGAACAATCCGACGACTGCGCTCCAAACGACCACAAAGAACGTGCGACTCCAGGTCAGTGAAGTTGTCGGAACCACTATCGTCAGCTCGACCAGTAAGATCACGGCTGCAGCGCTGATCAATCCCATCGACCGGCGTCGCACCGCGATTGCCGCAGGCACCAAGACTGCCGGGCTCGTTGCCGCGTAGATCGGTTTCAGAATCGACTGTCCATCATCGACACTAATGACAGCGATTGAGACGACCGCTCCGAGCAGCGTGAGGGCAAACGCGAGGAGTCCGATCCGTCGTGTCACCGCGATCGCAATGACTGCCGCACCCAAGAGCGCGACTCCACACCAACCCACCCACACCTGCGGAGTGGGCCGATCCATAGCAGCAGTAATACGCGCCATTTCCAGCACCCAAACGACGCCGCCGATCACCGCGGCGTAGTAGATCGCGTCCTCTACTCCGGCCGCGAATCCTCTGCCCGGATTGGTCGCCACCGCCGCATCATGGCAGCCGCAGGGGCGTATCTCAGAGTTCAAGAGTCGAATCCGCGACGTTGAACAGGGCATGATGAAGGTTCGTGCGCGCAATCCAACGCACACGCCTCACGGTGCGCCGGTCTGGAGCTAGATGCGAGTCTCATTGATCGATGATCACGCGCTCGTACGTGCTGGGCTTGAGGCGTTGGTGAACAGTCAACCCGGCTGGCTGGTGGCGTGGTCGGGCGACGATGTCGATGAGTACTTGGCGGCCGCAATCCACACTGACGTCGTCGTTTTAGACCTCGACCTCAATGGGAGATCAGTAGGCGCCGCCGAAGTGACGGCACTGGTTCATTCAGGGGCAGCCGTGCTCGTAGTGAGTGCACTCGCCTCCCCCGTCACAGTCCGAGAAGTTGCCGCCGCGGGCGCTGCTGGATTCGTCTCAAAGGCTGACTCAGCCGAGGTGCTTCCGGAGGCCATCCGAACAGTTGGCGAAGGTCGGCACTGGCTGCCCGAATCCATGATGATGGTCTTGATTGAGGGAGACTCTCGTCTCGACCCTGGTCTATCACCTCAGGAACAGCGCGTGCTCGAACTGTTTAGTTCTGGAATGACCGTCGCGGCCATCGCGCGACTGCTCGACCTATCGCCGGCCACGGTGCACGTCCATCTGAAACGAATACGCGCCAAGTTCGCCGCAATTGATCGGCCTGCGCCCGGCCCCGTCGATCTCTACAAGCG
>JBAYVO010000316.1:0-3262 GCA_041674545.1 Candidatus Nanopelagicales bacterium
CGAGTTTTGGGCTGTCTCAGATGGTGGGTATTCCCCCGAATTTGTGCGGCGTCGGGCGCAAAGAGTGACGGCGAAATCAAGATCCGGGGGCAATCCCCCGTCTGCGAGCGGAGGTGCAAAGTGGTGGTCGGCTCGCCCATACTGAGGTTTATGGACCAAGCCGACAGCCGCGAGGTGCTCGTCGCGCTTGTCGCCGAGGACGACTCATTTACCCGTGCCCTGCTGACCTCGCTTGTCGAATCGCTGGGCTACGAGGTCACCTCAGTAGCCTCCGGCAACGATGCGATTGCCGCCCTCGACTCATGCGACCCTGACGTCGCGCTCCTCGACTTAGATCTTGGGGAAGGACCGACCGGGGTCGACGTCGCGAATGCGATCCGACGCGTGTATCCGTGGACGTCCATCGTGCTGATGAGTAGCCACAACTCGATCTCACTTGTTCACCCGTCACCGAGTCCTCCGGCGCAGCACTTTCAGTTCATCGTGAAGGGCCAGATCCGCGGGGTCGACGACATCGCCACAGCGATCGAGTTGGCCAACCAGGACCTGCCCTCGACCACCGCGCCAGTGTCGGCGACCGCAATCCGACCCGTTCAGGCGACGCTGCTTCGAATGATCGCCCTCGGCCTGTCGAATGAGGAGATTGCCGCAACGGCGGGCATCAGCCTGAAGGCCGTCGAACGGCGAATCTCGCGGCTGTACCGAACCCTTGGCGTGCCGAGTTCGCCGAGTGCGAACCCTCGCGTTGAGGCGTCGCGGATGTATGCCGATGCGAAGGTCACGGTGAAATGACGGCGGCGGGTGAGGACGGGACCCCGAGTACAGGCAAGCAGGTGAAGGCCGCCCAACGCCCCGGGTTAGCACTGCGGTCCGTCGTCGACGCGGTAGGCGGCGACCAGGCGATGCGCTGGGCGGTTGGCTTCGCTTGGACGCTTGGCATGCTGTTCCGGTTCTTTGCGGCCGACAGCCTGTTCGGCGGCATCGCCAAATCGGCCGTCGTCGTTAACTACTGCATCGTCATGGCGAGTAGCTGGCTCATCTTCTGTATCGCCCGACAAGTATGGCGTCGGATTCACAGCGGTCGAGTGCGGTTCTGGTTCACTCTCGCCACGTACCTTTCGATCGCCTTGTCGACGTCGATCATCCAGCAACTGCTCGATCCGCGGGTGGGAGATGCCTCGCCAGTGGTGCACGTGCGATCACTATCTGGAGTCGCGTTTCTGGTGACGTTCGTCGTCATCCTGGACCAGTACCGACGTCAGAGCGCGGCGACCCAGGAGTTGCTGCGGCAGCGCTCGCGGCTAGAACAGGCGCGGTCGCACTACGAGGCTTCGCTAGCCGCGCTGCGCTCCCAGTTGGCCGCTACTGTGAACGAGTTCGCGGGGTCGAGGATGCGCCAGATCGTTGCGCAGTTGACGGGCATGCGTGCGAATCCGCCAGATCCACGCGACCTCATCGTGGAGGCCGAGCGGATTCGGGAATGCGCCCACGGGGTCGTGAGGGAACTGAGCCACACATTGGACTCCGAGCCGGTAGCCCAGCGCGAACCTGATCTGGAAACTGTGGTCACCAGGGAGTCCGACGGACAGCGTGGACGGCTTGCGAGCTTCAACGCGGCGGTCGTTGAGGTCACTCGTCGGCCGTTCTGGGCGGGACCGACCGCGCTCTGTATGGGCGCGCTCGGCACCACTGCCGCAACCTCCGTGCGTGGCCCACTGGTGAGCGCAGGATGTGGCGTGGCTATTGCACTCGTAACCTTCGCTGGATTCCAGTTGGCCAACCGCGCGGTGGGTTCACGACTTCCCAGCTATGCGTGGCCGATTCGGGTTTTGATAGCGCTCGTCGTTGCCGCGCTGGTCTCCCTGTCGTCAACCGCGGCATCTACAGCAATCTTTGATCTGCGTGTTCCGATTTTGGTGTTCATGCTGCAGTTCGTTGGCATCATCGCGGTCACCTATGCGCTCGGCGTCAATCGGGCAATCTGGGAGGACCGACGTACCTGCCTGCAAGATCTCAGCGCGACAGTTGACGCGATCAGTTGGGAGTCCGGGCGCCTCCACGACGGTGAGCTCACCACCCGGCGCGAGATCGCTGATGTGCTGCACGGTGACGTGCAAGGCCGGCTCGCAGCGACGGCACTCCAGCTCGAACATTGCGCCGCGTTGGCGGACCAGAACCCCGGGTCTGCTGCATCGCTGATGCCCGCGGCGATCGACGGATCCATCGAGGCGATTCAGGAATCGATCAACGTGCTCGAGGCGCTAGCTGCGGCACCTGCCAACGTGACAGTTGCCGATGTCCTCATGGAAGTCGACGCGGTGATCTCGGCGTGGTCGGCGGTGATCACTGTCACCGTCTACAGCAGCAGTGAGGCGATCGCGGAAGTCAATCGATCCGCAGCTGCCCGAGCGTCGGTTGTGAAGATCATCCGGGAGTCGATCGGCAATGCCGTGCGACACGGAAACGCGACCGTTTTGTCGATCACGATCACGCTGGACGAAGGGTGCATTGAGGTGCGCGCACTCGACAACGGCAGCGGTGTTCAGGGCACGATGACCGCGGGCCTCGGGTTCCGTTCCTTGCATCGCCTAGGCGCGAACACCACACTCTCCGCCGCCCCAGTCGGCGGCGCCGAACTAATTGTCCACCTCCCCCTGACCCCAGCTCCCAACCGTCGGTAGGTAGGTAGGGGCGGCGCTCGTCAGGATGGTGCGGACTGGTCGCTAGGCGACCACAATTCACCATCCTGCCCGGCGGCTGACTACACCGGCAGCCATTCGCGAGCGGCGGAGACTAGAGCGTTGATGCCGTTCGTGAGGGTGGGGGTGATCGCGGGGGCGAACTTCGGGGAGTGGTTCGCGGGGAGTTCGGCGATGCGGGCCTGGATTGCGTCGACGCTTGTGGCGCCATCGAACAGGGCGGGGTCGAGGCCGCCGATGATCCAGTAGACCAAGGGCGCGCCGAGGGCATCGGCGAGCATGCCGACGTCCTCGCTGCCGGTGACGGGGCCGGGGTCGATGACGAACGCGGGCGATGCCTCGAGGGCTGCCTTGGTGCGCTGCGATGCGGCTGGGTCGTTGACGAGGACGGGGAACGATTCTTCAGAGATGTCGATGAGGGGTTCTTCATCTGCACCGGAGGCCAGTGCTTCCGCCTTCGCGATGCGAACGATCGAGTTGAGGACTCGGGTGCGAACGTCCTCCCCGTAGGTGCGAACGTTGAGTTCGAGGGTGGCGGTGTCCGGGATGATGTTCTCTTTGAA
>JBAYVO010000317.1:0-3242 GCA_041674545.1 Candidatus Nanopelagicales bacterium
AGGCTGTCCCCAACCCGAATCCGCACCCAAAACGCCCGCCGAACAGTCGAAGGACGACCAGGAGACACCATGATCAACAACACCTTTCAGAATCAGGTGTTGCATCGACCACTTGAACCCAAGCCCCTATAGGGGCACAAATGCGCCCCAATCCTGTGCGGCGAGGCACAGCGGCGGGCGGAGGGCTAGGGGGCCAGGACCATGGTGAGGGTGTGGAGGGCTTGGGCGGTTTGGGTGGGGGTTACCGGCAGGGGTGGGCTTAGGTGGATGCGGTTGCCGATGGGGAGGGTGAGCAGGCCTGCGGCGGTGAGGGCGCGGGTTATCTGCGCCATCTCTGGTGACGATGCGCCGTAAGGGGCCAGCGGCTCTTTGGTCGCCTTGTCCCGAACCAGTTCGATCGCCCAAAACAAGCCGATGCCGCGGACGTCGCCGACGAGGTCGCTACGGGCGGCCAGCTCGCGCAGTCCAGGACCGAGAACGTCGCTACCGATCGCGGCGGCATTGTCGACAAGTCCCTCGTCGCGGAGGATCGCCAGGTTGGCGGAGATGCTCGCGCACGCCAGCGGATGCCCCGAGTACGTCAACCCACCGGGGTAGAACTTGTCGTCGAAGAAGTCAGCAATGGAATTGCTGATAACCACGCCTCCGACGGGCACGTAGCCGGAGTTAATGCCCTTCGCGACCGTGATCAGATCCGGCGGGTTCGAGGAATCAAGGTCGTGTTCGAAGCCGAACATTAGGCCGGTCCGGCCAAACCCGCTCATTACTTCATCGGCGATGTAGACGATGCCGAACTCGTCGCACAGCGCGCGCACACCTCGCAGGTATCCGGGCGGCGGCACGAGAACACCTGCGGCACCGACCACAGACTCCAACAGGATGGCGGCAATCGTTGGCGGACCTTCGAGCTCGATCACGTGCCGCAGGTGAGCGAGCGCACGCGCAGATTCTTCTTCTGCGGTAGTCGAGCCAAACTCTGAGCGATACAGGTACGGGCCGAAGAAGTGCGCGTGGCCATCGGCGTATTCGTTCGGCCAACGACGCTGGTCGCCCGTTGCAACGATCGCCGCACCCGTGTTGCCGTGGTACGAGCGGTAGGCGCTCAGCACCTTTCGACGACCGGTGAACAGCCTCGCCATGCGAATGGCGTTCTCGTTCGCGTCGGCACCACCGTTGGTGAAGAACACCTTCTGGTGGGTCTCCCCGAACAGAGACGTGAGTGCTTCGGCCGCCTCGCTGCGAGCTCTGTTGGCGAAGTTGACGCCCATCACCGACATCTCGGCAGCCTGAGCCTGAATCGACGCAACCAACTTCGGGTGTTGGTACCCCACATTGGTAAAGACCTGTTGGCTGGCAAAGTCGAGGTATTCCTTGCCGTCGCAATCCCAGAGGGTGCAGCCTTCGGCACGCTCGATGACGATCGGATCCCAGGCGCCTTGCACCGCCCAGGAGTTGAAAACGTGCGCGTGGTCGAGGTCGTAGATGCGACGACCGTTAGCGTCGGCAGGTGCGGGACTCATACCTGCGATCCTGGCACCTCTAACGGCCGGATGGCGGGGGCAGGGTTGGCAGGCGGGGTGAGCGAGGCAGCTAGCGGCGGCGAGCCAGGCGGGCGGTGATGCGAGCTTCGGCGCCGGGCCATTCAGGCGCGAGGATCGAGAAGATCACGCTGTCGCGAAGGCTGCCATCGCGGCGGCGCATGTGGCTGCGCAGGATTCCTTCCTGCGTCGCACCCAGCGACAGAACCGCGGCACGTGAAGTCGCGTTGTTCGCATCAACCCGGAACTCAACGCGCGCGAACTCACGATCAACAAACGCGTAGCGGAGCATCAGCAACTTCGCCTCGGCGTTGACCACGTCGCCTTGCACCTCAGGCCGGAACATCGTGTAGCCGACACTCAGATGCGCGTCATCGAGGGACACGTCGTAGAACGACGTCGTCCCGACAACCGTCCCGGCACCTAGCCCTGCACGCTCTACGTTCAACCTCGCGACCCACATCCAGCGGCCACCGCTGCTGCCCTTGGCGGCAAACGCATCCCACTCGTCAGCAGTCGGAATCTGCGTCGGAATGTGTGCCCACACGCGTTCGTCAGCGAGCGCCGCAGACAACGCCGGCCCATCACTGGACTGGTAGCGCGACAAGGTGACGAACTCCCCCACCAACTCCAACGTCGGCTCAGGCGGCCACGAGAACTTCCCCACTACTTGACGAGGTCGTGAATCGCGATCGTCGCGTCGCGGTCTTGCCCGACGCCGATCGCGGAGATCCGACACTGCGAATGCTCCTCAAGGAACTCGACGTAGGCGCGCGCATTCGTTGGAAGATCCGCCAACGTACGCGCCTCACTGATGTCCTCAGACCAACCCGGCAGGTACTCGTACACCGGCTTCGCGTGGTGGAAGTCGGTCTGCGTCATCGGGACCTCATCAACAATGTCCCCGTCAACGTCGTACGCGACACAAACCGGGATCTGGTCCCAACCAGTGAGCACGTCGAGCTTGGTCAAGAAGATGTCCGTCAAACCGTTGACGCGGGTGGCGTAGCGAGCGATCGGTGCGTCGAACCAGCCACAGCGACGATCCCGGCCAGTGGTGACACCGACCTCGCCACCAACCTGGCGCAGGCGTTCACCGTCAGCGTCGTGCAACTCCGTCGGGAACGGCCCTGAGCCAACGCGAGTCGTGTACGCCTTGAGGATGCCGATCGAGCGGTCGATCCGCGTCGGGCCCAAGCCCGATCCCGCGCACGCGCCACCAGCCGTCGGGTTCGAGGAGGTCACGAACGGATACGTGCCGTGGTCGACGTCAAGCAGCGTGCCCTGCGAACCTTCGAGCAGAACAAGCTTGCCCTCATCGAGCGCCTTGTTCAACAGCAAACCGGTGTCTGCGACGTAACCCCGCAGCGGCTCGGCAAATGCGAGGAGTTCCTCGGTCACCTTGGCAGCGTCAAAAGGCATCCGGTTGAAGACCTTGACGAAGATCTGGTTGCGGTTGGTCAGCGAGTGTTCGACCTTCTCGAACAGCAACTTCTCGTCAAACAGATCCTGGACGCGGATACCGGTCCGCGCGACCTTGTCCATGTACGTCGGGCCAATGCCGCGGCCAGTGGTACCGATCTTCTGGTTGCCCAAGAACCGCTCGGTGACCTTGTCGAACTCGACCTGGAACGGCGTGATGATGTGGGCGTTCGCGCTGATCTTGAGGTTCGACGTGTCGATGCCGCGCTCGTCGAGCCCGGC
>JBAYVO010000318.1:0-3237 GCA_041674545.1 Candidatus Nanopelagicales bacterium
ACCACGGCAACAGTATGTCCTACGCGGCTAACGGACGAAGATCGAAGCCTTCTCGGCCAGATCCAAGAACGGTTGCGGAACGATGCCCAAGACGACAGTCAGAGCGAGTCCGGCGGCGATCGCAATCGCCGTGAATGAACTCGGAACAACGACAGTCGGCCCGTCCGCTGCGGGTTCGGTGAAGAACATAATCACGATCACGCGACCATAGAAGAACACCGCAATTGCGCTCGCCAGGACAGCTGCCACAACAAGCCACCCCGCACCGCCAGCAACACCTGCCTCGAACACGGCGAACTTTCCGATGAAGCCCGCGGTCAGCGGGATTCCGGCGAAGCTCAAGAGGAATACCGCAAATGCACCGGCAACCCAAGGTGAGCGTTTCCCCAGCCCCGCCCACGACGACAGGTGTGTTGCCTCTCCGGTGGAGTCTCGTACCAACGAGATGACACCAAAACCACCGATGGTTGCCACACCATAGGCAAGCAGGTAGAACATCGCCCCTGCCAAGCCCTCTTCGTTCGTAGCGATCACAGCGATCAGCAGGAATCCAGCGTGGGCGACCGACGAGTACGCCAGCATCCGCTTCACATCCGTCTGGGTGAGCGCGATGATCGAACCCACAAACATGGTCAGGATCGCGATGACCCAGAACATGGGACGCCAGTCCCATCGGACGCCACCGAGCGCGACGTACATGATGCGCAGCATCGCCCCGAACGCGGCAACCTTCACACAGGAGGCCATAAACGCGGTGATCGCTGTTGGTGATCCTTGGTAGACGTCAGGCGCCCACTGGTGGAATGGCACCGCTGCAACCTTGAAGAACAATCCCACCGAGATTAGTGCGGTGCCTGCAATCAGCAATCCGTTCTGCCCGGCGTTCGCGGTGATCGCATCGGCGATTCCGCCGAGGTCGACTGTGCCCGCGAAGCCGTACAGCAATGCGGAACCGTAGAGGAAGAACCCTGAGCTGAACGCGCCAAGCAAGAAGTACTTCATCGCAGCTTCTTGGCTGAGTAGACGACGACGACGAGCGATACCCGCAAGCAGGTACAGCGGCAGCGACATGATTTCCAGCGCCACGAACAGGATCAGCAAGTCGGTGCCGGTGACGAACAACATCATTCCGCCGACGCTGAACAGGAACAGACACCAGACCTCGGTGGTGAGCCAGCCGCGCTTGGTGAACTCGCGTTCATCGATACTGCCGGGAAGCGCATTTGCCCGGGCCGCGAACGCGTCGCCTGCCGGGTCTACTCCGCGCTCGGCGATCAGCAGCGCCGACATTAAGGCCAACACCAGCAAGGTGCCCTGCATAAACAGCGCCGGACCATCGACTGCGAGAGATCCGGCGGCCGTAAGTGCCCGCTGCCCCGCCAGGGTTACAACCAGGACCAGCGCCACGATCAATGTCGCAAAAGTTAGGACCAGTTGCACAACTCGACGGTGTGCCCGCGGGACAAATGCCTCGACCAGCACCGAGATGACGGCCATGCCGAGCACCAACAGGATCGGCGAAATCAAGCGGTATTCAATGGACGGCATTGCGAACTCAGGTGAGGCTGCAGCACCCAACAACGTGGTCATCGGGCACCTCCTTCAATTGCCTCAACGGCTTCTTCGATGCGTTGCGCCGCCTCAGTCTCGGCGATCGGCCTCACCGCGGGTTCCGGGTCTCGTTGACCGGTTTGGATCATTATTCGATCCACCGCCGGATTGATGACGTCCAAGACCGGCTTCGGATAGACCCCGAGCGCGACGATCAGCACCAGCATCGGGATGATCGCGAGCGCCTCACGACCCTTGACGTCAGTCATCTTCTCGCAGCCATCTTTGATCGGACCCGTCATCGTGCGCTGGTACATCAACAGGATGTAGAGCGCGGCGAACACGATTCCGAACGTCGCGATAACAGCAGCCACGGTGTACTTCTCGAACGTTCCGACAAGCACCAGGAACTCACTGATAAAGCTGCTCATGCCCGGCAACGACAGCGAGCTCAGACCTGCGATGAGGAAGAGTCCGGCGAGCACTGGCGCGACGCGGTAGACGCCACCGAAGTCAGCGATCAAACGCGATCCGCGGCGGGTCATCAAGAACCCGGCGATGAGGAACAACGCACCCGTCGAGAAGCCGTGGTTGAGCATGTAGAACGTGGAACCGGTCTGCGCCTGCGACGTCATCGCGAAGATGCCGAGGCCGATGAACCCGAAGTGCGAGATCGACGTGTAGGCGATGAGGCGCTTGAGGTCGGTTTGCCCGATCGCGAGCAGTGCACCGTAAATGATGCCGATGACACACAGCACGATGATCGCTGGCGCGTAGAACTCTGAGGCTGCCGGGAAGATGGGCAGGCACAGCTTGATCATGCCGAAGGTGCCGACCTTGTCGAGTACACCAACGAGTAACACCGCCGTACCTGGCGTCGATGCGGACGCCGCATCAGGTAGCCAGGTGTGGAACGGCACCAACGGGGCCTTGATCGCGAAGGCGATGAAGAAGCCAAGGAACAGCAGCTTCTGCGTACCTGGATCGATGTTGAGGTTCGTCAGCGTCGTGAAGTCGAATGTGCCGGTGCCAAGCTCCTGGGCACTGACGACATACAGACCGATGAGTGCGGCCAGCATGAGCAGACCACCGACAAGGCTGTACAGCAGGAACTTGACTGCGGCGTATTGACGTCCGGGTCCGCCGTAGCGTCCGATCAGGAAGTAGACCGGGATCAGCATGGCTTCGAAGAACACGTAGAAGAGGAACACGTCGGTCGCAGCGAATACGCCGATCATGAAGGTCTCAAGAATGAGCAGGAGGGCGAAGTAGCCCTTGACGCTGCCCATCGCATCATCGGCATCGTTCCACCCGGCGAGGATCACCAGCGGGACCAAAATGACGGAGAGCGCTATGAGAATCAGCGAGATACCGTCAACGCCGACCGAGAACGAGATTCCGAACGTTGGGATCCATTCGTAGGACTGAACGAACTGGAACGCAGATTCGGAGTTCGCGTCGAAGTTCAGCGCCATCCCGATGACGAGCAGCAGCGGCAGAACACTGACGCCGAGCGCAATCTTCTTGGCAAGTTCAGTCGATTCCTTCGGCAACGCCAGCAGAATGAGCGCGCCGATGAGCGGAATAGCACCGATGGTGGTGAGCCATGGAAGTGAGGACATGTCAGGTCACATCCTCACCAAAATCAGGGTGGCGACCACAATGACCGCTCCCGCCAACATGGAC
>JBAYVO010000319.1:0-3221 GCA_041674545.1 Candidatus Nanopelagicales bacterium
CTTTGAGTACATGTCGGAGGTGGCGGTCGACCAGGGCGCGATGCTGCAATTGACGCCCGAGGCCATTGACCTGTTCAACGCTGCGGTCCTCGACCGCGACGGCACGGACTATGTCAGCTACGTCACCGCAGCGCCGCCGCCCGGCGCACCCCCGCTTCCAGGGGTGACACCGTCGAGCTTCTACGAGTCCGCGACTTACATGATGTTCAGCGTGATTCATCGCATGGCCTCGCGTGAATCTCGGCAGTACCCGTACCCGAGTCCCCATGTAGAGATGTCCGACGACATTCAAGCGAAGCTTCCGTTTGAGCTGAGTTCGGCGACCAACGATGGGGTTGTCCCGACTCTGAGCCAGGTCTGGGGGCGACTCGGTGGTGTGTATATCGCGGATCACCTCGATGTGATCGGGCAGTACACCCACCGTGACTCGGACGGTCACTTTGAGGGCTGGCTGCATTGCGGCGCGGGATTTGGTCGTGAGGAGTTCGAGGGCCTCTGGTCTGCGATTGCTTCCGACATCGCCACCAATGCGGCACGAACCTCAATCGATCTGCGGGAGTCGCAGGCGCTACAACCAAAGCGTCGCAAGGCCTCAGTAGTTCGCTAGGCCTGGGGCCGATGGTCTTGAGTCATCGGCCGCAGGCGGGCCGCCAGTGTGAAACCGGCCACCTGCTTTGACCAGAGCGCAGGTGGAAAGGTACTCTGGGAGACCGTGGCTGGCGCCGTCTAGGTGCAGTCACTCGGTGGTGCAGCTTTCCCTCACCGTGTCGAAAGACGCAGCAGGTACTCAGCTCACCACTGGAATCCACGTTCAAGATCACAGATTCGAAGGTTGCTCCGTGCGTACGTACAGCCCCAAGCCCGGCGATGCGGATCGTCAGTGGCATGTCATTGATGCCACCGACATCGTGCTCGGTCGTCTTGCAAGCCAGACAGCCAAGTTGCTGCGTGGCAAGCACAAGCCGACGTTTGCTCCCCACATGGATGGTGGCGACTTCGTCATCATCATCAACGCTGACAAGGTTGCGTTGACGGGGCAGAAGCTTGACAAGAAGATGGCGTACCGCCACTCCGGCTACCCGGGTGGACTGCGCGCGACGCCGTACTCAGAACTGCTTGAGAAGGATCCCCGCCGCGCGGTCGAGAAGGCCGTCGCCGGAATGCTCCCGCACAACAAGCTTGCGGCCCAGCAGATCCGCAAGCTCAAGGTCTACTCAGGCCCGCAACACCCCCACGCCGCACAATCGCCGACTCCGTATGAGTTGACGCAGGTGGCCCAGCCCGCCCAGGCCACGGCCAAGTCCAACTCCTAGTCGCTCGAACTTTTCCCGGAAGGAAAACCCGCCCGCATGACCGAAGTTGACGTCGAAGTCGAAGAGACTGCACCGACGAGCTACACGTCTGAGTCCACCTCCACGACTGCCACGACGAAGGTTGATCGTCCGGCGAAGACCGCGCCTGCGAATGCCACTGGCCGTCGTAAGGAAGCAATCGCTCGGGTCCGTATCACGCCCGGAACGGGTCAGTGGGTCGTCAATGGCCGCACCCTTGAGGATTACTTCCCCAACAAGGTGCACCAGCAGATCGTCAACGAACCATTCGTTGCTGTGAACGCGGATGGCCAGTACGACGTCATCGCCACGCTCAACGGCGGCGGCGTGGGCGGCCAGGCCGGCGCGCTTCGCCTCGGCATTGCCCGTTCGCTCAACGAGATCGACGAAGAGGTGAACCGTCCGTCATTGAAGAAGGCTGGTTACCTGACTCGCGATCCGCGCGCCAAGGAACGTAAGAAGTACGGCCTCAAGAAGGCCCGTAAGGCACCGCAGTACAGCAAGCGTTAATCGCGGCGACGGCGCAGCTTTCACGATGACTCGACTATTTGGCACCGATGGTGTCCGCGGTCTGGCGAATCGTGATCTGACTGCGCCGTTGGCGTTAGATCTCGCTGTTGCTGCTGCCCGCGTTCTAGGCCCGCGCGATGGCGATGGCCGGACGACAGCCGTCGTGGGCAGAGATCCCCGGGCGAGCGGCGAGTTCCTGGAAGCGGCAGTTTGTGCAGGGCTCGCTAGCGCGGGCGTCGATGTGCTTCGCGTCGGTGTGCTCCCAACTCCTGCCGTTGCGTACTTGACCGCGCACACAAATGCAACGTTCGGCGTGATGCTGTCCGCCTCGCACAATCCGATGCCCGACAACGGGATCAAGTTCTTCGCCCGCGGTGGGGTCAAACTTGCCGACGAGGTCGAAGACGAGATCGAGGGTTTCCTAGGGTTGCCGTTTGAGGCCCCGATTGGCGACGCCGTCGGACGGATTACAGATGCGGTTGACGCACGACAGCGCTACCTAGATCATCTGGCGTTCGCGGTGCCTAACAGCCTGTCTGGCGTAAAGATGGTCGTCGACTGTGCAAATGGAGCGGCATCGAAGGTTGGCCCTGCCGCGTATCGGCTTGCGGGAGCCGACGTTGTCGAAATCCACTCCAAACCAACCGGTCTCAACATCAACCTCGCATGTGGCTCGACTCATATGGAAGATCTTGTCGCGGCAGTGCTGGCAGAAGGCGCAGACATCGGGATTGCGCATGATGGTGATGCCGACCGATGCCTAGCTGTTGATGCGCAAGGCAACCTGATCGATGGTGACCAGATCCTCGCGGTCCTCGCACTCGCCATGCTGGAACGCGGAAAGTTGGTCGACAAGACCGTCGTCGCCACAGTGATGTCGAACCTGGGGTTCATTCAGGCGCTTGAAGGTAAGGGACTCACGGTCCTTCAAACGGCTGTCGGTGACCGTTATGTCCTCGAGACGATGGCTGCCGGTGGATTCACGCTCGGTGGTGAACAAAGTGGACACGTGATCATGAGCGAGTACGCGACGACCGGCGACGGCGTACTGACCGGTCTCACGATCGCCGCGCAAATGGCCTCCACGGGCAAGTCGATCGCGGAACTCGCTGCAGTGATGACCAAACTGCCCCAGGTTTTGATCAATGTGCGAGACGTGAACCGCGCCGCCGTCGCAACAAACGCCGAGTTACAAGAAGCCGTCGCCGCCGCCTCCGAGCGCCTTGGCAACACCGGCCGAGTCTTACTCCGCCCCTCCGGCACGGAACCCCTGGTCAGAGTGATGGTCGAAGCCCCAACCCAGGCCGAGGCAACCGAAGTCGCCACCACCCTCGCCGCCGCAGTAACCCGCACCATCTCCCTCTAGCCCCAGCCCCGCCC
>JBAYVO010000320.1:0-3218 GCA_041674545.1 Candidatus Nanopelagicales bacterium
AAGGAGACCTCATGGACTACAACGAACTGCAGCTCAAAGCAGTCACTGATCTCGAATTCCGGGCCGCCTTGGTCACTGATCCGAAGGCAGTGCTGACTGCTGCCGGGGCACAGGTTCCAGAAGGCGTTTCCGTTCGCGTCTTGGAGTCAACACCGGACGAGATCGTGCTGAGCATTCCGCCATTTGTCGATGAAGACTTCGAGCTCGATGAAGACGCCCTCGCGGAGACCGCGGCAGGGAGCACCCCGTTGTGCGCGGTATGGACCGGCTACATCGTCGGATCCGTCATCGTCGCCGGGACCGGATCATTCGTCGCTGGCCACACTGCCGGAGAGATGATCCGCAAGGCCAGTAAGTAGCAGCCGCACAGCCTCGTCACTGAACACGTCACCCCCCGCAGGAGATCCAATGGACTACACCGAACTACAAATCAAGGCCGCGACCGATCACGATTTCCGGATGGCACTCCTCAACGATCCGGCGGCTGCGCTCGCCGAGGTGGGCTTGGAACTTCCCTCCCACATCTCGATCCGCGTGATGGAATCGACGCCGGAAGAGATCGTGCTCGCGATCCCGCCACTGTTGCCTGATGGCACCGAAATCGACGAAGACGTCCTCGCCGACACGGCTGCCGGACTTACCCCGCTCATGGCATTCGGCCTACCAGCGTGGGCAGTCGTCGCCAGTTACACCGCAGGTGCTGCGAGCTCCCTGGCAATCGGATACACGGCGGGCCAAACCGTCAAAGGTCTGACCAAAAAATAGCGAACCCCTTGGCGGGGTTCGCGTGCTTGTGGGAGGAGGAGGCATGGACGAGTTCGCCAATTGGATGATTCGTGCTGCCTTCACCGATCAACTGGCGCAAACCCGCAGCCAGCTGCGCAACGCACTGTCCGTTGACGTCGTCTCCGAGGCAGTCGTCGATGAGTGGATCGATCACCTCGTGCACAACCTCGCGGCAATGGCAGTCCGCTCGTTGAGCCGAGATCTCTCGGCGACTCTGATGATCAAAGGTATCGCCGTTGCAGATCCGACGAGCGCCGATGGGCGCACACGCCTTGCGCCGCACTTGGCCGATCTTGGGGTCCGGTTCCAGCGTGAGTACCCCGAGGGCGTACGCCTTTACGACCTGCTCACTGCGCGCTGTGTGGCGAACGCGATCGAGTTCCACGACCGGTTCGCAGCGCATCAGTCGGAGTTGGTTGCCGAGTTCGGTGAACACTGGCGGCAGCCACTCGCCCGAGTCCAGGCTGGCGCAGGTGACCGCCACAACGGCGGCAAAACGGTGGTCATCATGACCGCGCAGTCAGGGCAGAAGCTTGTCTACAAGCCACGACCAATGGAACCGGAAGTTCGCCTCGATCGACTGCTGGCCGTGACTGCCGAGGCCATTGGTGACAGCACGTGGCGCAAGACCGGAGTCCTCGTCGCCGATGGCTACGGCTACATGAACTTCGTGGAACATGCCGACTGTGCAGATCTAGCCGCCGTGGGGCGCTTCTACCGCAGAGCCGGAATGCTCCTTGCGCTTGCTCACGCAATCGGAATGAATGACCTCCACACTGAGAACGTCGTGGCATCCGGGGATACCCCAATCGTGATCGATGCCGAGACCCTCTTGCCCGCTCGATGCCGCAATGTTCCGGGGGTGTTTAGCGAACCAGCGACGGAGTACTTCTTGGCGAGTGTGCTCGCGCCCGGGCTGCTTCCCCGATGGGCGCAGGTCTACCGGCAACGCGTCAACCTTGGCCCTGCACTCGGATACGAACTCGGTGGCCTTGGTCGACCGGAACTTCTCGACTCTTCAGTGATCGCTGGTGCGGGTCACCAGACCGATAGCGAGACACCGCCGTCATTCCTATTTGACACCGCTTCTGCCACTAATCTGCCGACCATCGACGGCGAAGTTGTTCCCGCTGCCGAGTTCATCGACGAGGTGGTCACCGGGTTCACCGAAACCCTTGATGTGATCCTTAAGTGGCGCGACGAGTGGCTCGCGGTGGGTGGGCCGCTTGATGAGGTACTGAGCACCCCGGTCCGAGTGATCCCGCGGAACACATCGCTGTACGCATCGGCGATCAACGCGTCGACAGCCGCTCCGTGTTTGCGCAATGCCGATACGCGGTTGGCACGGCTGCGCGCGAGGCTTGGCAGCGCTGACAGTGCGTCCACAGCGCTGATCAGCACTGAACTCACGGCGATGACGGACCTCGATGTCCCGATGTTCCACGCGGACGCGGAGTCTCGTTCGACAAGTCACGGTGGCGTGAAGCTCTTTGAGTCACCTCGTGAGGCAGCACTTCGACGTCTTGGCCGCCTCGAATCAGAGCGCTCCGCGAGTATCGAAATCGTCCGTGCGAGCCTGGCAACGCCGTTTGCTGAGGACGATGTGGCGTGGGGTGCAGCAGGTGACCGACAAACTGTCGGCCGCACCCCAGGTTCCAGAGTTCGTGAGGTAATCAATGAGATCGCCGACACCATCGTTGACCAAGCGATAGTCGCTGAACCTGAGGCGTCGATTGGCGGCCAGCAGCCGGTGTCGTGGATGTCGCAGTACCGCGACCAAGAGTGGCGCAAGTCCGTGTTCACTCCGCTGGGCCCTGGCCTCATGCAGGGTTCGATGGGTATTGCGCTGTTCCTCGCCCAAGTTGCCTATCGCCTTGATCGTCCGGAGTTACGTCCCATCGCCGCGGGCGCCGCGTGGAATGCCGTTCGACTGATCGCGAATCAACACGACAGCGCCTCACCTGATACCGGCGCAATCACTGACCTCGGTTTTGCCGACGGGCTTGGCGGGGTGATCTGGGGTCTCTCGGAGCTCTCAGAACTCTGGCGCGACCAGGAACTCCTCGAGGTCGCGCGAGGGCTTACGGCGATGGTCGTGCCCGAAGCGGTCCCGCGGGTTGAGCGAGTTGACTTCGCCGGAGGTCTCGCTGGGAGTTTGGTCGGACTGTGTCGCCTGCAACATGCGACGTCGCGAGTGAGCCCGGCGTTCTCCGGGTCGCTCGCCGTCTCAAACCAATCACTTGAGGCACTCGTTGCAAGGATCTCGGACTTGATGCGCGACGCCGATGCCGTGACGTCGTTCGCCGGTGATGTGCGACTGGGTGCAGCAACGGGAACAGCGGGGCTCTGTTTTGCGCTCGCCCGAGTCTCGGGTACGCACCGCGATGCCTACGACCTCGCCCAACAACTCGCTAGCGGACTCACGCTGCGCG
>JBAYVO010000321.1:0-3212 GCA_041674545.1 Candidatus Nanopelagicales bacterium
CATGATCGACGATTCCTTGGCCGCTTCCGGGTCCGGCGGATCTGTGATTGCGATGAACCCCACGATGTCGTTGCTGGCATTGACTGCAACGTGCAGGCCTTCGGAGTCGACTGCTGACTCAAACCAAGACTGCGAGTGCAGAATCGAGATGTAGCCGTCGCTGCGTTGCATCTGATCAAGGTTGTCGCGGAAGTAACGCGACTCCAGCGCCATCACGTCGGACACGTCGCTGCGGTTCGCGATCCTGACATCCACGGGTGCCCCAAGTGGGTTCGAATTGTGGTCTCGCACCGCAACTCGTGGGATGAACGTAGTACGCGCATTCGCGTCCCGCACCTCGGGTGATAGCAAGTGCCTCCACTTCGGGCCGAAGCTACCCAACGTCCACAACTTCTGATCAGCGAGAGGAGGCGTCGCAAGCGACGGACGGAATCTCGATGGCGCCGCTGTCCTGGAACTGCCTTCGGCATTCAACTCAGTAAATAGTCGCCAGATTAGTACACGGCAAGTCGTATCGAATAAAGATCATTAAGTTCGGCTTTCAGGCTATTCTGCGGCGCAGATTGCTACCCACGGGACGGATGTCGGAAATGAAGTGCGTTGCATGCGGAGCACCCCTGAACACCCAGTCGCGCTTCTGCACCGCGTGCGGCGCAGCGGTCCCAAAACCGACCATAGTTGCGCCGGTGCCTTCTCCCGCGACAACTCAACAACCGACCGCGGAAGCACCTAAGGGCGGCCGCAAGACATCGGTCCTGCTCGCAGCCTTCGTCGGTGCAGCGTTGGCGGTGGGGGTCGGATACACCTTCACCCGCAGCAACGACGGCGGGCAAGCGGACACATCCGCATCCACGACCTCTGGCACGCCTGGCGGCTCGTCAGCGAACACCACCGGATCCAGTCCGAGCGTGGCGCCGTCGCCTGCCAGCGTTACCGGAACCTGGGTCGGGTACAGCACGTCAGGCAGTGGGCGAATCAGACAGACCGTGAATCTGACTGAGAACGCGTCCACCTCCATCACTGGGACGATGGAGAGCGTGAGTGAATCTGGCAAGTCCGCGACCGTCCGGGTCGTCGGTACTCGCACAGGTAGTGAAGTACGCCTCGACGAGGTCGAGTGGTTAACCCCGCAGCCCAGCGGATGGTGGCTCGCATCGATGAACATGACTCTTGATGGTCAAGATCTCGCTGGATCGTTCTCAAGGCTCGGAAGTTCAACGCCCATGGGCCTGATTGACCTCTCGCGTTCTGGCTGAGAAGGATGATCACAACAGTCCACTGGCCCGCCGGAAGCCTGTGCACATCCCCACGACGCCCCCAGGGAAAGGCGCGACTCGACTAGAAGGTCTGCCGCAGGTGTTCGCCTCTACTCGCGTTGAGAGCCAGAGTCCGCCACGAGGATCGAAGGACGCGAGCAGTTGTCGGCACCCGAACGCGCTTCAGATTCATCGACACGAGACGATTACCCGGTGTCAAACTCCGATCTCGCGTGCGACGTTCTCGTCGTAGGTGCAGGCCCGGCAGGGTCCGGCGCCGCCGCCTGGGCCGCCCGCAACGGGCTAGATGTGTTGTTGGCCGACGCAGCAGTCTTTCCACGAGATAAGCCGTGCGGCGACGGGCTTACACCGCGCGCGATCGCTGAGCTCGAACACCTCGGGCTCGCGCAATGGCTTGAGGGCAGAGCGACCAACCGAGGACTCCGAGCCGCGGGCTTCGGTCGAACCCTCTACCTCCCCTGGCCTGGTGGCTCCCTGCCGAACCGTGGCGGAGCAGCTCCCAGGCTGGAGTTGGATGCACGGATTCGCGAGGTCGCCCTGAACGACGGTGTTCGGACTCTCGAAGGCGCTCGGGCTGTCGACGTACGCCACAACGGCGGCAAGGTTGAGGCCGTGATCTTTAAGAACGCCGAAGGGACGTTTGAAGTCGCCTGCCAACGGTTGGTTGTTGCTGACGGCGTCAAGTCTCAGCTCGGCCGCACGCTTGGTCGCGAATGGCACAAGACGACCGCATACGGAGTTGCTGCCCGCGCCTACATCAAATCCGATCGCGCCGACGATCAGTGGATCTCTTCACACCTAGAACTGCGCGGGACTCAGAACGAACTCCTGTCCGGATACGGGTGGATCTTCCCGCTCGGCGACGGTGAAGTGAACATCGGTGTCGGCACCTTGGCCACGCAGAAGCGCCCGGCGGACATCAATCTTCGCCAACTCATCGCCCACTACACCGAGGGTCAGCGCGACGACTGGCGCCTGACCGGCGACCTGCGCGATACCTGGTCAGCGCTACTCCCGATGGGTGGGGCGGTTTCCGGGGTTGCGGGCACAAACTGGCTCATGGTTGGCGACGCCGCTGGCTGCGTGAATCCGCTCAATGGTGAAGGCATTGACTACGGCCTCGAGACCGGGCGACTAGCAGCCGAGCTACTCGCTGCGCGAACGCGGTCGGACTTCACCACCGTCTGGCCCTCGACACTTCAGCATCACTATGGTCCAGCGTTCTCCGCCGCTCGTCGGCTCGCTGGGTTACTGACCGTCCCCGGTTTCCTGCCCAAGGCCGGACCTGTTGGAATGCGCTCAACTGCATTGATGCGGATCGCGCTTCGCGTCATGGGCAACCTCGTGACGCCGGAAGACACCGACGCACTCGCAAGGGTTTGGCGAACGGCCGGGAAGCTATCCGTGCGTATCGACCAACGTCCGCCGTTTAGCTAGTCGAAGCGACCCTCACCCGTGGGTTGCCGCTGCTGATCGCCTTGAGGTCTGCTTCATCGCTGGTGATGATCAGGCCGCCCCCGAGTTCGACGCACGTGGCAACGACACATCCATCAACGTGGTCAGCCGAATTACGTCCGGCGTTGTGCAACAGCTCCCCCACCTTCCGGGCCAGCCGCCTATCCGTGTCGTGGATCGTGAGCGCCCCGCCGTCGCGTGCCAGGAAAGCGGTGAGCGCGTGACTCCTCGTTGGCGTCGTGAATTGTTCGGCGAGGACCGCTGCCGGAACGTGGACCTTCACACCACTGTTGTAGGCGGCCGTCATCGCGGCGCGCACATCGTCGTAGCCGTTGCCCCGTTGATCTATGAGGAGGCTTAGTGCTTCACTGTCGAGAACCAACCCGCTCACTGAACGAGGCTCTCGAAGTACCGGACTCGCTCGGGGTCAACCGGGCCGTCTTCTGTTTCCAGGCGGGTAAGCAGTGCACCGAGCGCACG
>JBAYVO010000322.1:0-3184 GCA_041674545.1 Candidatus Nanopelagicales bacterium
GTCAAAGTGCGGGTTGCTGCGTCCTCGATGGTGGCCAATGCCTCGATGGCTCCTTGCGGGTTGGATGCCGCGACAGCGCGACCTGCTTGGGCCTGGATAGCGATGCCCGAGACGTGGTGGGCGACAGTGTCGTGGAGTTCTCGAGCGAGCTGTTCGCGTTCGCGGGCCTTGGCTTGGTCGATGTCGCGGGTCCGCATCTTCGCGCGATATCGGATCGCGGCGCCGAGCGCGGCGGCGAACAGAAAGAACGCGTAAGCCGCGATCGTCTCCCAGAGGTTCATAGGGTCGGCGATGTGGGTGATAGCGAGCCAGACTCCGATCACCACAAGGCCGCCTGCTGCCTCTCGTCCGGATCCCCACCGGAATAGTGCATACGCCAGGATCAGCGTCGCGGCGATGCTGTTCAGGGGAAGGCCTTGCGACCCGGTGAGGATTCTGACGACGTCGATGATCGTCAAGGTGCCGAAGGAAGTCACCACCGCGAGAAGCGGGTGGGTGCGTCGCCACAGCAGCGGTGCGATCGCGGCGAGTGCCCCTAGTAACAGCAGTGGGACAGTCGTGAGGTCCTGACGAAACACCAGTTCCACCGCGGACCACACGGCAAATGCTGCGACCAAGGCCCAGTCCCGCGGCGCCAAGCCTGGGGGATTCGCGGGTCGAGGTTCGGCCCACAGCGAGCGCAGTGCGGTGGTGTCCACCTGCTCAGCCTAGGCGGGCACAGTGTTGGACGTATCCGCCGAAAGTACAAGAGCGTGGCTGTGCCACGGGCTAAGTCGGTTCAGGCTTCGGGGCTGATGTGCCCGCCCCCGTTGTCAGTGAAGGTTGAAGCACCCACTCGTTCAAACTTAGGAGAATTGCGATGAGCACGACTGAATCCCCTACCGCTCTTGAGGATCCTGCGCCGCAGGGCGCACTACAAGCAGCACGCATCCCAGTGCAGCTGAAACTCGCGGCAGCGTGGACCAGCTTCATGTTCCTCTACATCTACGTTGACTACCTCGCGCTCTACAAGCCGGGATTCATCGATGACATCTCGAACGGCATCGTTCACGAGTTCGACACCGGTCCGACCTTCGTCTCTATGGCACTCACGCTCATGGCCATCCCGATCCTCATGATCCTGGTGTGCGCGACGATGCCCGCCCGCTACAACCGCACTGCGAACCTTGTCGTCGCAGCGCTCTACATTCCGGTCTCGATCTATAACGCGGCAGGAGAGTCCTGGTCCTACTCATACTTCTACGGTCTTTCCATCGGGCTCGAGGTACTCCTCCTAGCCTTCATCCTGCGTTCTGCTTGGACCTGGCCACGCCGCAGCGCCTCACCTGTGGACCTGGAAGTCGGTGTCGATGGGTCGCGCTGCTAGCCGGCAATTTGGATTACCCTGGCGTAATGGCAGAACACCGCGTGCTCGCACCGACTCCACCACCGGACGGCAAGTTCAAGGGCCCGGCTTCGTACTTCCCAAGCATCGAGAAGACCTACGGGGAGCCGATCCAGCACTGGCTGGATCTGGTTGCTGATCAACTCGATTCGCACACCCACATGGAAGTCGTCGCGTGGCTCAAGAGTGAGTACGGGATGGGTCACGGCCACGCCAACGCCATCGTTGCGTACGTGAAGGCCAAGCTCGCGGGCTAGTTCGGCCCGTCCGTGCCGCTACCCCTACCCCCGCCGCAACGCGGCAGGCGTCAGATCAGCAATCGACTGATACCCGTCAACCGCCATCGTCAGATCGGCCTCCGCCAGGATCGCCTTAATCACATGCTCAACGCCCGCTTGCCCACCGGCACTCAACCCCCACACATAGGGCCGTCCAAGCCCAACCGCGCGAGCCCCCAGAGCAAGCGCCTTCACGACGTCCTCACCGCCACGCACTCCTGAATCGAAGAGCACCGGCGCATCGCCCGCGGCCTCAACCACCCCGGGCAGGCAGTCGATTGCGGCGATCCCGCCATTGGCCTGACGTCCGCCGTGGTTTGAACAAATGATTCCGTCAACCCCATTGTCGAGCGCGCGGCGCGCATCCTCTGGATGGCAAATGCCCTTGAGTAGCAGCGGCAACGAGGTCATGGAGCGCAGCCACTCGAGGTCATCCCACGACAGCGGATTACCAAACGTGCCAGCCCACGCGGCGATGCTGTCGTTGATGTTCTCGACCGGATCCTTGCCCACCATCTCAGCGAACCGCGGATCACTGGTGTAGTTCGCGATGCAATGCCCGCGCAGCATCGGAATATAGGCATGGTCGAGGTCGCGCGGACGCCATCCGTTGATCCAAGTGTCGAGGGTGACGACGATCCCGGCGAATCCAGTTGCTTCAGCACGGCGCACGAGGCTCTCGGCGAGATCGCGGTCCTTCGGTGTGTAGAGCTGGTAGAAGCCGGGTGTCTCGCCCTGCGCGTCACGAACGTCTTCCATCGTGTCGGCTGACAGCGTTGACGCGATCATGGGAACCCCGGTCGCCGCGCTGGCCTTCGCCACCTCGAGGTCGCCGTGGTCGTAACAGGCGCCAAGCACGCCGACGGGTGCGAGGTACAGCGGGCTTGAGTAGGTGTGTCCAAAGAGTTCGATCGAGAGATCACGTTCGGCGGCGCCAGCCAGCATTCGCGGCCAGACGCCAATCCTGCGCAGCGCTGCAACATTCTCGTTCTGGGTATGTTCGTCACCAGCGCCCCCGGCAACGTATCCGAGCAGTTCTGCATCAAGCTTTGATTGCCCGAGCGCCTCGATGTCCTTGTACGCAGTCGGGAACTCGGGGGTTTGTCCCATCAACCCGTTGAAGTAGATGCCGATTTGGTAGTCCGAGAAGTCACCCATGGGCCGACGGTATCCACCGAGTACCTCCTTGCTCAACTACAGATCGTCAGGTCGGAGGAGTCGAACGTGGATCCCAGCGAGCGAGACAATGCCGACTACCCAAAACTCGACTCCTGCCAACCTCTGCTGTCACGCTGACGGTATGGCTGAGCATTACGAATCGATCGATGCGTACATCTCCACATTCCCTAAGTCTGTACGGGAGATATTGCAGTCCATGCGCTCCGCGATCGCAGCGGCTCTGCCGAGCGCGACCGAGGCCATCAGCTACAACATTCCGACCTTCCGGATCAACGGCAAGAACGTGATCCACTTTGCCGGCTGGAAGCATCACGTGAGCGTCTATCCGGTGCCGGAAGGTGAC
>JBAYVO010000323.1:0-3174 GCA_041674545.1 Candidatus Nanopelagicales bacterium
AGGGACCCAGTCGACGATCTCCTGCCGTGAACCGACGTGCGCGTCCAGTTGGCAGAGCACCCCGATCGAGCCAAGCCACACACGGTGGATGAGCAGATAAGACGGCGGCAGGTTGAGCTTGAGTCCGACGCCGAAGTCGTTGTTGCGAGGATCATTCACTCGCGTGAACTGGCTACGCATCCAGTCCCGCGTGTAGTGGAATTCGTCTGTTCGCAACGGTTCAACGAACGGCAGCAAGTAGCGCAAGAGTGCATCGGGTTCGATGTCGACGTTTGGCTTGATGAATCCCTCTTCACGCATGCCGTCGACGACGGACGGACCGTCACCTTCGTTGAGTGCTATTCGCAGCACCTTGCCAACGGCCAGTGGGAAGCCAGCGGGTAGCCGTGCGGCAGCGCCGTAGTCCAGCACGGCGAGGCGGCCAGCCTCGGTGTACCGGAAGTTGCCGGGGTGAGGATCGGCGTGGAGGAGGCCTGCGCGGGCTGGACCAGAGAGCAAGAAGCGCAGGTACAAGGTTCCGGCTCGGTCTCGTTGCTCGGGAGTTCCGTCAGCGATGATCTTTGACAGGCCTACGCCTTCGACCCACTCGGTCACTAGCAGCTTGGGACTCGCGGCCAACACATGCGGAACGATGAAGTCTGGGTCGCCTTCGTACGCCGCCGCGAAGGCACGTTGGGCTTCACTCTCACGCAGGTAGTCGAGTTCTTCTGCGACGCGTTCTTTGAGTTCGGCGAGCAGTGGCTTGACGTCGAGGCCGGGCACGAGCTTGCCGAAGACCCGGCCCATTCGCGTGAGTTGATTGAGGTCTGCCATCAGTGCTTTGCCTGCGCCCGGGTACTGCAGCTTGACGGCAACCACGCGACCATCGCGGTAGATCGCTTTGTGGACCTGGCCGATCGATGCGGCAGCCGCGGGCACTTCGTCAAACTCGGCGAACCGGTCACGCCAGTCGGGGCCGAGTTCACTGGCCATGAGCTTGACGACTGTCTCCGGCGGCATCGGCGGGGCCGCGTCCTGGAGTTTCGTGAGTGTCTCCCGGTATGGCCCGGCCATCTCTTCGGGTAAGGCGGCCTCGAACACGCTCATGGCCTGGCCCATCTTCATCGCGCCACCCTTGAGTTCGCCAAGGACGCGGAACATCTGTTCAGCGGTCTTCGCCTGGATCTGGGCATTGACTGCTTCGGCGGGTTTACCACCGACCTTCTTGCCGAATCCGAGCGCGGTACGTCCGGCGTAACCGGCCGGTAGCGATGCCATTCGGACGGTGCGGCGGAATGCGCGTTGAGGCATGGCCGCGTCTTGCTGATCGGTTTCCTCGTTCGATTCATCAGCCACGCGGCCATTGTCCACTGTTTCGACTTGCCTGGGGATAGCCAGTGCACCGTTTGACCCAGATCAGGCAAGTTGGTACCCGAACAAACTGACAAGGGGGAGCGATGGAATCACTCGTGATGCAGGTGAAGCCAACGTGGGCAGCAGGGGTGGATCTGCGCCAGACGATGGTTGATTGCATTCAGGTCGTCGGCGATGTGGAGTCGCCGCTGGCGTTGCGCGGGGCAGGGGTGAACACCATCGGCTGGCTCGAGCAACTCGATGGGTCACGGTCGTGGGGTGCACAACTTGCCGAGGCCCAAGCCCGCGGGATTGAACATGACCAGGCCCGCGCGGTGTTGAGCCAACTCTTCGAAGCGGGGCTACTTGTTGACGCCCCGGATATCGCGGCCGTTTCCGTGCTGGCAGCGCCGCTTGTGCTCGGGTCGCGCGATATCGGCGAACGAGTCGCGAGCCTGGTGGTTGACGCACGATATGTCGGAGTCATCCCCAAACCACGTGATGGCATGGGCTGGCAGGTGGACGCGGAACGATTGATTGACGAAGTAGTCGGGGCGTCAGTCGTCGTCGTTTTAGACGCACCTTGGGTAGATGCTGCCGAGTTTGAGGTGTTGTCGCGGCTCATCGACCAGCGTCTGAACCATTTGGTCGTCGGGGCGGGGGTGAACACCGTGAGGATCGGGCCGATGACCATCGACGGATGTGGTCCGTGTGCTCGATGCGACGAGATGTTTCGGTTGGACTTGGATCCCTCGTGGCGCACGCTGTCGGCCCAGTTGGCTTTGGACGCCCCACCTGAGAGAAGTGCGGTACTCAGTTCTCTCGCTGCGGCGGAGGCCGCGCGTCAGGTCGAAAGTGCTGTCCCCGGCGCACAGGCCGCGTCGTTGAATGGGGTGCTGCGGGCTGGCCGCGCCGGTTCCGCGTGGACCCGTCGCAGACTGCCGCGTCACGCGAGGTGTTCGTGCTGGTGGGCGTCGGTGAACGCCGCTGAGTCTGGCTAGGACTGCTTGCCGAGGATTCGCGTCACAGTGGTGTTGCAGACGGGGCACTTGCCCTTTGCCATGCGCCGACCATTCGTTTCGTGAACCTCGCCGGAGAATGCGCGCTTTTCCTTGCACTTCACGCAGTACGCCTCGCCTGAGTAGCTCTCGGCCATTAGTCCTCCTGGGCGCTCACCGGGGTAAGCGCGCTGTGCCGGGTTGGTCGTTGCGTCCTTTGGCGGTACACACGCGCCGCCTTTCGGCGGTTTCGTCACTTTACGGCGCTACCCTCGCCACCATGACCACACCCCTACACGAAGGCCCTGTCACTGCTGGAGATTTCAGCGCTGAGCGAGACCACCTGACGGTTGAACGGACCGAATCGGGCGTCATCTTGATCACTCTGGACTATCCGGATCGGCGCAACGCGATGTCCGGCCAGATGACACGCGCATGGGGTCGACTTGCAGCGGCGATCAAGGTTGATCAGACAATTCGAGCCGTTGTAGTTACCGGCGCTGGAACCGCCTTCACCTCCGGTGGCGACACGGGGTGGATCGGTGGTGACCCGGGTGCCACGGTGGACGAGTTGCGCACCAAAATGATGGCGTTCTACCGGACGTGGTTGAGCATGCGCGACGTTCCCGTTCCGGTCATCGCCGCCATTAACGGAGCCGCGGTGGGCGCGGGTGCCTGTGTCGCGCTCGCAGCCGACATCAGGATTGCCAGCGAGAACGCAAAGTTCACTGTGCCGTTCTTGAAGCTCGGGATTCACCCCGGTATGGCCACGACCTACCTGTTGCCGGAAGTCGTCGGGGTTGCCGCCGCGCGCGACCTGCTGTTAACGGGGCGTGTAATCGGC
>JBAYVO010000324.1:0-3173 GCA_041674545.1 Candidatus Nanopelagicales bacterium
CGCCGCCAAGGAATCTGGTGGTCGCGGGAGTTCATAGCGGTGGCGGCGATCGCTGAGATCATCACTGCGATGCTGCTCGTTGCGACGGCTTCGATAGGGGAGTAGCCCAAATACACCAAGAGTGGAACCAAGATCAGGCCGCCGCCTGCGCCCGTCAGACCCGCAAATATGCCAGCGAGTAGCGCGACGCCAATGAGGACCGCGATTGTCATGCGTCACCGGAATCGGTGGTTGCCAGCTGCTCGATCGGAATCCGGGCAGGCCAGTGGGTGCAACTCGCGCTCGCGAACATTGCTGCCTGCCGCAACGATTCAACCGGATCGCCTCCGGCCGCGAAGAAGTGAGCGAATGCGCCATGGAGGACATCACCGGCTCCGTTGGTGGCAACCACATCAACTTCCTTTGTGGTGATGGACCCCGAATCTCCGTTGCTCCCGTGCCACGTGATCGGGTCGCCACCGTGCGAGATTGCGACGAAGCGGACGCCATAGTCACGCAACACACTGAGCACGTCGCCTTCGGGGACGGCGAAATCCGCGGATGCAATCGCGACATCACAGAGGGGCAGCAGAGACGGTAGGTCCGACTTCCAGCTTCCGAGGTCGATCACCGTTGGGGTGTTGGCCGCCCGAGCAGCCGCTAGCGCATGTCGCGCGAGTTCCGGGTAGTGCCCGTCCACGAGCACAACCTGTGCGGCAGCCGCTGCTTGCGTCAACCCTGCCGGTGGCCCCGGCCGGTTGTCGGCACCGTTCGCTGACACGACGCTACGCTCCCCATCGTTTGCGATCAGCACAGTCGAGATCGGAACTGACTCGCCGCTCGCGGCCAGCAGGTGCACACCGTGGTGCGCGAACTCGTCGCGCGCAACGTCGCCAAATTGATCTTCACCAGTACAGGAGCACAAGGTGACGGATGCGCCAAGGTCCGCCGCAGCAATGGCGGCGTTTGCCGCCGGTCCGCCGGTCGTCAAAGACATCGACTGCGCCTGAGTCTTCGCCCCTGCAACAAATCGATCGACGCCTTGATAGACGATGTCGATTGTCGTGAGGCCGACGCAGAGAACCGTGACCTTCACGCGTCTTCCATTCCTGGTGTTGTTGGTGCGACGGTGCCAGGCTCTGTTACGGCGCCGTCCCAATCGACCTCCGAGTGGATCTCAGTATCCGTCTGCGGTTGCTTGGGCTTTCCTACCACGGTGCGTCGGGCGGAGGTCACGCCGACAAAACGATGAGCACCACGCCTGTGTGCGCCACTAGGGTTGGACTAGGAGTCGCCGGTGCACGTAGCAGCGCCAGAATGGATCGCCAATGAACGAGCAACACGTTACTGAGGTCACTAAAGGCGACGACGTGGCCGACGCGATACGTGACGTCTGTGCCGCGGTGATCATGCCGCGATTCCGTGCGCTCGGGCCCGGTGACGTCATGGAGAAAGGCCCGGGCGACCTCGTGACGGTGGCAGATCAACTAGCCGAAATCGAACTCACCGAACGGCTAGCTTCGATTGAGCCGGGTTCGCGGGTGGTCGGCGAGGAAGCGGTTGCCGACGACCCTTCAGTTATCGAACGTGTTGCCGGGACGGGGACGGTTTGGATAATCGACCCAATCGATGGGACTGGTTCCTTCGCACGCGGTTTGCCGCGGTTTGCCGTGATGGTGGCACGTTTGGTGGACGGGCAGACTGTTTCCGGATGGATCTGGCAGCCAACGGCGCAACGAATGTACGTCGCGCACCGGCGAGGCGGTGCGTTCTGTAACGGCGTAAAGCTTGAACGACGGGCCAACCCTCGGCGTGACCTTGATGAACTGACAGGCGACGTGCGGACGACGTTCTTCGTCGACCACAAACGAATGGAACTTATGCGCCGCCTCGCCGATCGTGACCGCGTCAAGGTCGATCACGGCGGCGCTTGTGGTTACGTCTACCCGGAACTGGCGACCGGTGAACTCGACTACGCGGTGTTCGGTCGGCAATACCCATGGGATCACGCACCAGGCGCGTTGATCTTGGAGGAGGTCGGGGGGATTGCGCGGGAACTCGACGGCGAACCGTATCGACCCACTCACACCTCCTGGGGGCTGCTGAGTGTCAGCCACCACGAACAATGGGATCCGATCCATCGGGAGTTGTTCGGCTAGGCGATCCGTGTGGTTCAGTCGAGCAGGTGAGGAATTGGTCAAGAGCGAGGATGAGACGCAATGGTTGACGTAGTGGACAACACACAGAATTGCCGGTTTGAGGCGATGATCGGCAGTGAGCTCGCGGGGCAGATTGACTACGTCGTGGGTGGGGAGGTCATCACGTACACCCACACCGGCGTTCCCGCTGAGTTCGAGGGTAAGGGAATCGCTTCTGCACTTGCTCAGTTCGCGCTAGATCAAGCGAGACTGCGCGGACAGTCCGTTGTACCCCAGTGCCCATTCGTCGCTGAGTACATAAACCGCCATCCGCAATACGCGGACCTCCTCGCGTAGTCCAGTCGGCTTAGATTGCAGAGCTGATCTTTGCCATGATGTAAGGCTCTGGTCCGCAGGTGGGAGGCATTTGGGCTTTTGCACCGCGCTTCGTTCGCCTGTTCGCACTACCTTTTGGGTGTGTCAAACGAACCGGTAGACGCCAATTCCAATGCTGCGCCACCCACAGGGTCGCGAGGAGTACATGCCGCAATCGCACTGGCGATCATCGTGGTCGGTGTCGTGCTGTTGGCACTGATTCACCCGGCTTCGCCCATCGTCAACGTCGGTGCGGCACCTACCGAAATCACTGGCAACCCCGCGAACTCCGTGACCAAAACGCCGCCAATTCCGCCGTTCTACGACGTAGCTAATCCAGCCCCGGCGGCACCGGGAACGCTCGTGAAAAGCGAGCCCGTGCCGGGCGGTCCGGATGGCACGTCGAGCACCCGATTCATCTACCACTCAACTGACAACAACAACAAAGACCAAGTTGTGTCTGGCCTCTACGTGGCCCCGACCAGCGAACCGCCCAGCGGTGGTTTCCCATTGGTGACCTTGGCGCACGGAACCACCGGAACCAATCGTCACTGTGGAATCTCGCAGACCCCGTTCGAACCGAACATGCCGGGCTACTACACGTTCAACTCCCAGATCTTGCCGCTTGTGCAGCAGGGATATGCGGTTGTCGCGACCGACTATCAAGGCATGGGCGCACCC
>JBAYVO010000325.1:0-3163 GCA_041674545.1 Candidatus Nanopelagicales bacterium
ATGACCTGCAGGCGATTGTTGTGGATGTTGGCCTTGTCGATCAGCCTGATGTTCTTCGTTGAACCATCGTCGCGCTTGAGAACCTGAACATGGTCATCGTGGATTCGGACGGTCTTCTCGACGATGCCGTCGTTGCGGCCCGCGATCTTCTCGTGGAAGAACCGATCCCACTCGTCGTCGGAGAACGTGTAGTTGTTGAGCGCTTCGAGTTGGATCCGCAGGTTCGCGATGAGCTCGCTTTCCGTGCGGATAGGCAGGTACTCGTACGCCTGGGATTCCAGGAGCCGGATCAGTTCGCGTTCAAGTGCGGCCTCGGATTGGTACGCGGCTTCCACTGCGGCATCGGAGACGTATTCGGCGACTACAGTGGATTCGGCGGACACCGCGATCGGGTCATAGCGGTGGGTGCTGTCGGGGGTGTTCATCGGTCGATCACCAACCGGCGGCCGGCTTTGGTGGGGCGTGACGGCGATTCCTGGGGCGCGGGGAGTGCCCGATCTACTCCGACATTTACTCCGACATTTACTCCGACATTCGTAGTCTCACGGTTCGGAGTTGGGATTCGCCAACCTGGTAGCGGCCCTTCCATTACGGGGGAAGATTTGATCCGCAGCGCGAGATTGAGCCTTCCCGTCATGGGAGATCCACCTCATTGCAAGCAAGCTGTCCGATCCGTGCGTTTCGCTGTTCGATGAAGGTCAGTGCTGCTTGCCGGTACCGCATGTAGCTGGCGGCATCCCGTGGCATGCCAGATCCTTCGAAGTCATCGAACGGTAGAAAGAAGTCGATGGTTGAGCGTTGCCCATTGACAAGGTCCTGAAGTAAGAAGAACTCCACGTACCCATCGAAGTCGATGAACACGGAGAGGAAGTCTTCGTACCTGTGCAGGACTGAGCTCATTGGGCTTTCAATGCCCGCGTAGTGGCGACGAACACATTCGAGGGTCAGGTCGAAGCGATCCGCAATTCGAGAATTGAACCCGCGAGCGCCATTGATGGTTTGGCCGCCTTTGCGTCGCTGAGATGGCCAGACGATGGAACCTCCGACGGTCCAGCGTCTACTTTCGAAGGCCGCTGAGTCATCGGCATGGGCGTGCTCAACGATCCGTTGCGCCTTCTTCCAGTGAATGTACGACGGGTTGCAGCAGTCGCTCGCCAGGCGAGTGCCTTCGAGGCGCTGAGTGCAGCGCAAGCTGTTCGCGGGGCCGTTGGCGTCGAGCGCGAAACGGGAGCCATCAGGCAGGGGGCGACTCCAGAGCCGCTGGTGATATCGACGAAGCGTTGCGCTGCATTCGTCGGGGTCTCGACCAGGTGGCGTGTCAGACCGGGCGTCAAACTCGGTGTCAATAGCTCGGAGACTCATGACGTGCGCTCCTTGAACGTCAGCAGACG
Organism: Candidatus Nanopelagicales bacterium; assembly: GCA_041674545.1. GTDB lineage: Bacteria > Actinomycetota > Actinomycetes > S36-B12 > UBA10799 > UBA10799. The sequence goes on from JBAYVO010000325.1 coordinate 1,392, forward strand.
ATCGCGGTAGTGCTCGTATTGCTTGCGGCGGGCAGCGAGTTCGGCGGGGAGGCCGATGCTGAGGTCGCTGACGAGCGTGTCAAAGGCGTCGAGGGTTCCGACTATTTGGTCCTGCTCGCGATCAGACGGAACGGGTATCTCGATCTGCGCCAAGCCTTCGCGTGAGAGGCGTTTGATCTTCGCTCGTGCGACGTGGCGTTCCTTTTGTAGGTGGAAGTCGTCAGTTTGGAGGAAGTACGAGACGTACTTCGGATTCAGTTCGCTCCGGTACAGGAACGTGTCGTCGTGGATCGCAACCGGATCGGTCCCCATCCATGCGACGGCTTTCCCAACGTCTTCTACGGTTTCACCTACACCCGCGATCACGACGTCTCTTGGTTGCGCGAAACGTAGTTGTTCCAGCAGGTCCTCGCGCACGTGAGAGTGCGCCGCGTCCGCGGCGACGCCATAGTGCGTGTAGATCTCACCGTAGTGAATGCTCGGGATTCCTGACGGGACGACATCTTTTTTTGTGAAGCGCCGACCACGCTGAAACTGGCCAACATCTCCCAACCGTTCGCGGGGTGCATCGGTCTCGATGAATAAGCGACTGCGGTAATGCTGGTATTGGTGGCGGCGGGCTTCCAGCTCCGCTTCCAGCTCCGCTTCCAGCTCCGTGAATTGATCCAATATGCGCACGATTTGCCGCTGCACTTCCAGCGGCGGGACCGGGATTCGAATTCTCGCGAGCGAACTACCCGACAGGCGTCGCACTTTGGCTCCTGAAATGAATCGCTGCTTCTGATCTCGAAACTCGCCGGACTGGAAGAAGTACGAGACATATTTGGGATCGAGCTTATGCCGAAAGATGAACGCGTCCCCACTGACGACAACTTGCCCGTCGCCAATCCAAGCAGTGGCCTTGGCAACCGAATGATCGTCTTCGCTGGTTGTCGCGATTAGCAGGTCGCCGTGTTCGGCCTTGCGCAGCTTCTCGGCCAGCCTGACATCGGTGAAGGATTTGGTTTCCCTAGCCCATACCCCGTAGTGCGTATGGATTTGACCGTAGTGGACCGCGGGGAAACCAACGTTGGTCAATTGCGTCTTCTGGAGGCCATTTCCGCGAATGAACTCGCCAACATCACCCAACGTCCGGAACTCAACCCCGTCCGGACACAACTCCGCGATCAACTCATCAACCCGGCTCATGATTGGCTCCGACTTTGGTCAGCTATTAGGAGAAACCTAATAACTGACCCGCCTTGTCCAACCATCCGAATCTTCCGGAACATCGACTTTCCTACGCTCCACCGACCGTCCGTCATCATGCGTGGCCGCCCGCTACTTCGCGTTGCGCATTCTTGATCGACTTAAGGTATGCGGCTTCAACAGCAGCGGGCTCGGCGTCAACTGACGCCCGATACTTCACGTACTCGCCGTCAGCCCGCGCCACCGCCTGCTGGTGGCTCACGGATCCTGCGTTGTCCAACGTGCGCGCATCAAGCGCGACGATAAGGCGGTCGAGATGCGCAAGCCAGTCCTTCATATACGTCGGCTCGTGATTCTGAGCACGGAACTCTGCGGCGTCGAAGTAAGCCGAGACCAGGGAGTTCAGCTTCTTCAGTTCGCTTTCATCCAGGTAGTTCTTGGCGACGCGGACATCGGCCTTTCGGGGTCGTTCGCCGGGGAAGGTGGTGAGCCCCATGTTGGGAAGGCTGGCATCGGCGCGCGACGCAATGACCTCTGCCGCGGTCTGCCCATGGGCGGCAAAGTGAAGCTTGTTCTGCACTATC
>JBAYVO010000326.1:0-3159 GCA_041674545.1 Candidatus Nanopelagicales bacterium
CGTTGCGATGGCGGTGGCGGTCGTCCGGCTCGGCAAGCGGCGTGCGCTGGTTCAAGAGATGCCTGCTGTTGAAGTCCTCGCGCGGGTTGATGTGGTCTGCGTCGACAAAACCGGAACACTCACTGAGCCGGGAATGGCTGTCAACGATCTGGTCGTGTTGGGCGCCTCAAACCAGACTTCATCCGAAGCCCACATCCGCGAAGTCCTAGGGGCACTTGGTGCGTCGGAGAACTCTCCGAATCCGACGCTTGCGGCTGTCGCCAACGAGTACGCCGGTCCGGGTTGGGAACAACTTGCATCGGTGCCGTTCTCGTCTGCCCGCAAATGGTCGGCAGCATCGTTCGCGGAGCAGGGGACGTGGCTGTTGGGTGCCCCCGAAGTGCTGTTGTCCGGCGAATCGGGGGAGTCAGTGGCAGCGGCAATTGCCCAAGCCGACGTTCTCGCGACCGGTGGTGCTCGGGTGCTGTTGCTGGCAAAGTCCACCGCGCCTGACCCAACCCAGGGCCCACTGGCGGATGGCCAGATTGGTCCGATTGAGCCCGTCGCGCTCGTGGCGATCGACCAACGGCTGCGCTCGGATGCGGCTGAGACAGTCGGCTACTTCTTGGAGCAAGGTGTCGCGGTGAAGGTCATCAGTGGCGACAACCCGGTCACAGTCGGAGCCATCGCGCAACAAGCAGGGATCCCGCTCTCGGAGAATCCGTTTGATGCCCGCAACCTTCCCGAAGACGAAGCCGCGCTCGCCGAAATCCTCGAGACCCACGGTGTTTTTGGTCGTGTGACCCCCGCGCAGAAGCGAGCGATGGTGGGGGCGTTGCAGAGCAAAGGCCATTGCGTTGCAATGACCGGTGATGGCGTCAATGACGTGCTCGCGCTCAAAGACGCCGACCTTGGAATCGCGATGGGTTCAGGGGCAGGGGCGACTAGAGCGGTCGCGCAGATCGTGCTACTCGACAGCAAGTTCTCCGTCCTGCCGCACGTGGTTGCTGAAGGACGCCGTGTGCTCGGCAACATCGAACGCGTCAGTGATCTCTTCCTCACGAAGTCGTTCTACTCCGCGCTGTTGTCGCTTATCACCGTCGTGCTGACGCTGACCGCGATCTACGAAGTCGAGTTCATCTTCCTGCCGCGCCACGTCACAGTGATCACGTGGCTAACGATCGGAACTCCGGCATTCTTCCTGGCGTTGATGCCGAACACGCAACGATTCCGGCCGGGTTTCTTCAAACGTGTACTGAAGTTCGCAGTCCCCGCTGGAGTGGTGTGTGCGATCTTCTCGTTCACGTCCTACGTCATGGTCCTCTCCGAGGGCGATCCGTTGGAACAGGCACGAACTGCGGCTGCGATCACGCTGTTCATCATCGCGTGGACGGTCCTGATCCTGGTGGCTCGACCGTTCAACCTGTTGCGAATCCTCATCGTGATCGTTATGGGCCTCGGCTTCCTGACGGTCCTGGGTGTCCCGGCGCTTTCGGAGTTCTTCGCGCTGTCCCTTTCGACCGGGAATGACGGCTGGATCGCGGTCGCTTTGGGCGTCGCCGGTTCACTGGTGCTGCTGGTCATTCGCAAGATCGTCGAGATCCGTGCTGCAAACGGACCCGCGCAATCACCCGCACTTGCCGGTCACTAACGCGTGATCATGCGCACACTTACCTGATTCTTTCGGTGTGAGTCGGGCTAGGGTTAGCGCGTGACCCCACCAAAGGGACCGAGCGGCGCACGTAAATCGGACCGAGCGCTCAAAGCTGCGCCCGCCAAGATTGCGCTCTCCACGGTGTCGGTCTATCCGGAGTCGCCGGCCGCAGCTTTCGAGATCGCTTCCCGGTTGGGTTACGACGGGGTTGAAGTCATGGTGATGACCGACTCGGTGACGCAAGATCCAGCGGAACTGCGCCAGCTCAGCGAGACGTACGGAGTTCCGATCCTGGCTGTGCACGCGCCGTGTCTACTCATCACCCAACGGGTTTGGGGATCAGACCCGTGGGGAAAGCTAGTTCGTGCCCGGCAAGCGGCCGAGCTCTTCGAAGCCCAGACGGTCGTTGTGCACCCTCCGTTTCGGTGGCAGCGCGAGTACGCCCGCGATTTTGTTCGCGGACTCAAACGCATGGCTGACGACACCGACATCAAATTCGCCGTCGAGAATATGTATCCCTGGCGAGCCGGTTCCCGTGAGCTCGCCGCGTACTCGCCCGGCTGGGACCCACGAGACGAGGACTACCCCCACACCACGCTCGACTTGTCGCATACTGCGGTGAGCGGTACCGACGGTCTGGCGATGGCGAAGGACTTCGGCGACTCGCTGTCGCATCTGCACCTTGCCGACGGTTCCGGCAGCGCCAAAGACGAACACCTGATACCTGGTCGCGGAAACCAAGCGTGCGGTGAGGTGCTGGAGTACCTCGCTCGTAGGAACTTCGACGGCACGGTGGTGATCGAGGTGTCCACGCGCAAAGCAACGAACCGTGCGGAGCGAGAAGCCGATCTTGCCGAGGCGTTGGCGTACGCGAAGCTTCACCTTGTGGTTGCAGACCAAGCCGCGACGCAGTGACATGATCGTCGTGCGTCGCACATGCGGGTGTACAACCCCGCGTGGACCCGCCGATTAGTGGCAAACTGCGTTCCGTGGGAACTGATGATGCTCGCGATGCCGTCCTTGATGCCGCACGTGCCGCGTTCCATGCGCGTGGCTATGCCCGAACCTCGGTGAAAGCGGTGGCTGCCGCCGCGGGGGTCGCACCCGACGTCGTTGGGAAGTACTACCAGTCGAAGGACAAGTTGTTCGCGGCCGCGATGATGTTGCCGTTCGATCCAGGTTCGGCGATCCCTGCGCTCGTTGCGCCCGGCCTCGATGGGATGGGCGAACGATTGACCAGGGTGACGCTGGAGACTCTCGGCGACCCAGAGACGCGCGCAGACCTCATTGCGCTGGCGCGTGCCGGTGCCTCCGGAGGTAAAGCCGCGGCAGGTTTGAAGTCGTTTGTTGAACAGGATGTGGTCGATCGACTCGCGGTTGTTATTGGTGTTCCGGATGCGCGACTGCGTGCGAACCTCATCACCAGTTATCTGTTGGGGATCGCGATTAACCGCTACGTGATCCGTCTCGATCCGCTTGCCTCGATGAGCGATGAAGAGGTCGTGCGACTGGTGTCACCGACCGTC
>JBAYVO010000327.1:0-3146 GCA_041674545.1 Candidatus Nanopelagicales bacterium
ATCATGGTCGCCATGACGCAGAACCGAGTTCGCCACGTCCCCGTCCTCGAAGACGGCAAGATGGTCGGAATCGTGAGTATCGGAGACATCGTCAAAGCTCGCATCGATCACCTAGAGGACGAACGCAAGTCGCTGCTCTCCTACATCACGAGTTAATCCACCGATCAACTCCCGCGATCTGTCAGCCCACCTAGCGGTCGTCTGACAGCGGCTCTTGCGGCAGAGTCTGCGCGTTGTACTCAACGAGGCGCCAACTTGGTGGATTAGGTACGTCCGGGAACTTCTCTGTTGGGCCAGTCACGACATCCGCCAAAGATGTTGTCGAACTTGTGGCAACCAGTTGGGTCTCCCCCAGCACGCACCACGCACAGTTAGAAAGCACCCCCAGAATTCCCCAGTGGTTCGTTGGCAATCCGAGCATGCTGCCAATCGCGGCTCGGGCGGAGCCGCCATGCGTAACCACGACCAAGGTGCCGTCATCAGGCACGTCCGCCAGCGCACGATCAACAGCTTCGGTCATCCGCGCCGCAACCTCACTGCGCCGCTCCCCGCCGCCCGGTGCAAGATCTGAACCTGCCGCCCACGCGGCGAGCTCATCGCCAAAGCGAGCTTGCAGTTCCTCGCGACCAAGGCCCTCCCATTCCCCTGCGAAGGTCTCGCGAAACTGCGGGTCAACCTCGACGTTGAGGTCGGTGAGGTCCGCGAGGGCCTGCGCGGTGTACCTCGCACGCTGAAGGTCGCTGCTAACAATCTTGAATGGCCTTAGACCCGCAAGCATGGGCGCTGCGAGCGCGGCTTGGGCCTGACCTACCTCGTCTAGCGGGATGTCGCTATGTCCCTGAAAACGTCGCTGTGCGTTCCATTGTGTTCGGCCGTGACGCCAGAGCACGACCTTACGACGACTCAGGACTGGGTCCCGGCTAGTTCGGGAAGGTCCACCCTTGGGCAGTCGTTCCACAACCGTTCGAGGCGGTAGAACTCCCGCGCCTCGGCGAGGAACACGTGCACCACGATCTCGGGATAGTCGAGCAAGATCCAGTTGCCGTCGCGGGCGCCCTCTCTGTGCAACGGCTTGTAGCCGCGCTTCCGCAGCTCGTCCTCAACATTGTCCACGATCGCTGCCACTTGGCGCTCATTCGCACCAGAGCAGATCACGAATACGTCCGAAAGTGCCAGGTGGGCGCTCACGTCAATCGCGATCACATCGGTTGCCAACTTGTCTTGTGCGGCCGTCGCAGCGACTACCGCAATCTCTTCTGCCTGCGCAGTTGCACTCACTACGAACCCTTCATTTCCTGGCGAACCGTCGCTCAACTGCGACAGCGCTCCACTAAGGGTGTCATAGCCATCCCACAATGTGTTCGAGCGATTCCCGAACAGCTGAACTACGACGCGCCCGCTGGCGCACTCTGAGTAGGCGATGGCGTCGTAAACGTTGAGTCGGCCGCGAGCTGAACACTCGCTTGAACCCCGATCGTCTCCGCCGGATTGACGACGACAATTGTGGCGGGTAGGCCAAGAGTTTGTGCGACGAGTTCGCCGGTGGAGCGTGATGCCTCATCGGGCACAAATATCTTCGATGCCACTTCTGGCAGTCGTTGGCCACCCCAGACAAGTGCCAAGTTGGCTGTGCTAAATGCTTCAGCAGAACTTTGAACCGCCGGATAACCCGCACCCGCGGCGTACACTCTCACCCGCGGCACTGCGCCGTCGACGCCGGGAACCAAGATCGATGGCGAGAACAACGAAGTGATCGTCGCCTGTGTTGGCGCTGGGATCGTTGTGTAGATCGCGGTTGAACCCACGCCCGCTACTTCCGCCGATGGGACGCCAGCCGTGATGGTCTGCGCCGTCAGCGAGGTTTGAGTGTCGAGCAAGATACTCGCCACGTCCTCAGCGGGCATGCTCAGCCGAGACAGTGACCCCAGACTTCCGACGATGCCCCGCACACGGTCAATGTTGCCCGGCAGCTTCAGCAGCACTGATGTCCATACCTCGTTGAACCGCGCCATCCGCCCAGCTTGTTGCTCGCTCGGGTTGAGGGTAATCACGTAGTCGGCCGCAGCGGGGCCAAACAACTTGCGCTTGCCCGCTTTGACAAGCACTGTCGTCTCGCCGTCGGCATCGATTTCAACTATCGGCACTGGGGAGTTCACCGTGACCCCACCGACCGAGTCAACCAGCGCAGCGAACGCGAGTCGGTCGAGAATGAAGGCGCCGTCAACATCGAAACCGAGTTCGTTCGCGACTTCGTTTGCCACGTCAGTCGGCGAATACGGACCGCGCTGCGACAACGTGACCGAGCCGCTCTCGCTGACCGCGATCGCCAAGCCTGGCTGCAACGACAGCCAACTGCCCACTGGGAGCGCATCAGTGGATGCCACGGCGCCATGGACCACTGCATCGGTGATTTGAGACTCTTCATCGCGAACGGCGACCAACATTGTGCCTTGGTTCGGCGTGCCAGGAACCGAATTCGTGGGGCTCGGCGTCGGGTTCACCTCGGGCTGCGTTGCAGTGTTGCGCACGAGAACCGCTATCGCCACTAGCACCAGGACGAGGATCAACAGCGAAATTGAGAGGAAGAGTCGACGGTTCACGACGCGGCCTCGAGCGGGCTCGAACTCCGGTACAGCCCGCGCTTGCGAATGTAGCTGGCGACGTTGACTGGGGCGAGCGCATCGATCGACTCTCCCGCGGCAACACGGCGACGTATTTGGGTTGACGACACATCAACATCGGAGATCTCAACCCGACGCACCGCACCTGTCTCATCCGGCGATTCGGGTACCTGGTCGTAGCCAGGCCGCGACACCGCGACGAACGTCGCCAAGGCAAGCAATTCTGGGTACTGATGCCACGTCGGCAAACCAACGAATGCGTCGGCCCCGACGATGAAGAACAGTTCGGCATCGGCAAACTCGGACTCACTGCGCAAGGCTTTGAGCGTTACGGCGGTATAAGAGGGTTCGTGAGAATCAACTTCAATTCGACTGACGTCGAGTCGGGGGTCATCGATCGTCGCGAGCAATGCCATCGCGTATCTGTCCTCCGCGGATGCAACTACTTCGCCAGCTTTTTGCCAAGGATCCCCGGCCGGGATAACCAGCACGAGGTCAAGTTCTAGGACGGCGGCAACATCGGTC
>JBAYVO010000328.1:0-3138 GCA_041674545.1 Candidatus Nanopelagicales bacterium
GTGCTGCGAGTATGGAATCCCCCGAGTGGTCCAGGCGTTCGCCTCGATGCCGGATTCGAAGCAGGTGACGTGATCGGCGGCAACTTCGACTCGCTGCTCGCCAAACTCATCATCACCGGCCGTGACCGCCAAGAAGCCCTCGAGCGTTCACGCCGAGCACTCGCGGACTTCGAGGTCGAGGGCATCGCAACCGCTATCACCTTCGACCGTGCCGTGGTCAGCGATCCAGACTTCGCCCCGGCAGATCCAACCGAGCCGTTCAAGGTCCACACCCGGTGGATCGAGACGGACTTCAACAACACTATTCCGGCCTATGTCGATGCTGAGGCAAGTGACGAGATCGCGACGGCGGATGAACGCCAAGAGGTCGTGGTCGAGGTCGGCGGCAAACGAGTTGCTGTCTCGCTGCCCGGCGACTTTGCTATCGGCGGCAGCGGCTCAAAGAAGGCCGCACCGAAGCGTGGGAAGCGAAAGAAGTCTGGCGGCGCGGCGTCTGGTGACGCCGTTGCGACTCCAATGCAGGGCACAATCGTCAAGGTGGCCGTTGAAGAAGGCCAACAAGTCGAGGCTGGTGAACTGCTCGTGGTCCTGGAGGCGATGAAGATGGAACAGCCCCTCAATGCGCACAAGGCAGGCACCATCACGGGCCTCTCAGCCGAAGCGGGCGCAACCGTGCCGACCGGCACCGTTTTGTGCGAGATCAAGGACTAACTGGCTGCGCATGTTGTCACGAAGGTCTCGGTTCGCTGCACTCGTTGCGATCTTCCTTGGCGTCTTCGTGCTGGCTCCGGCAGCGAGTCCGGCGATGGCGAGCGCTGCCGAGACCGAAGAACCACTGCCGATCAACCTGATCGACATGTCCGTCGCTGGATTGGCGAGAAACCCACCGTTCTTCCAAGTCCCCCGCGCACCGCTGGCAATCAACGACGCCGAAATCGCTCGCGTCGTCACCGCGATTGGGGCATCCGGTACGCCCGTCTACATCGTGATCCTTCCGGGGACCGCAGTCCGCGCAGTCGGAACAAGCCAGGAAATCCAGCAAAAGCTCGGTCTCCCCGGCACCTACCTGACCATTGTGGGAACGGTCTACGAGACCTACTCAACCGAGTTCGCAGCCAAGGATGTCCTCACCCGTGCGTTCGCTGAGGAACGCAACAACGGAACGGCTGCAGTGCTCGTGAGGTTCGCTCAACTCTCCGGCCTAGCTGCGATCGGACCACTTCCAACCCCAGACGTCATCGCATGGCGGCCAACTATCATCGTCGTTGGGTCGGTCCTTGTCATCGGTATCGGCTACCTGCTGATCAGCGGTCGCCGCAACAACGGCGTTGACGAAGAGCAAGCTGCACCACCGGGTGCGGTGGACGTCCCAACCGCGGGATAGGTCCTGCCACCTGATGCGCTCACTAGACGACGTGTAGCCGCCGTGCTGCTTCAGCTATCGAGCCCGACATCGACGGATAGACGGTGAAGGTCGCCGCCACCTCGTCCGCGGTTAGGTGTTGGCTGACTGCGAGCGAAACTGCGTGAATTAGGTCGCTCGCGCGATGAGCCACAATGACGCCGCCACGAACGACGCCGTCCGGGCTAACTACAAGCTTGATGAAACCCTCGTCGGTGCCTTGCATTTTTGCCCGCGCGTTGCTCGCCAACTGTTGGGTATAGACCCGCCCAGCGACTGCACCAGACTCCACCTCTCCCGGCATCACCCCGACTGAGGCGATTTCCGGATCGGTGAAGACTGCCTGGGAGACCTTCGACAAGTCCAGCGGCGCGACCGCGTCACCAAACGCGTGCCACATAGCGATTCGGCCCTGCATCGCTGCAACGGATGCCAGCGGGTTCACGCCGGTCACGTCACCGGCGGCATAGATTCCCATGGTGCTCGTCCGTGAGACGCGGTCCACCTCAATTGCGTGCGTAGGCGTCATCCGGACGCCGACAGACTCTAGGCCGAGGTGTTCGGTGTTTGGCAGCGCTCCGACCGCAACCAACGCGTGGGAGGCGACGATCCGCGTGCCATCAGCGAGCGTGACGATGACCTGATCACCCTCAACCCGAGCCGAGGACGCACGTGCCCGGTCCAGTACGCGCATTCCGCGCCGGGTGAAGACACCTTCGACCACGTCCGCAGCGTCCGGATCTTGTGTTGGCAGCACCCGGTCGCGGCTTGAAATCAGTGTGACCGGCACGCCAAGCGCAGTGAATGCACCGGCGAACTCGGCACCCGTCACACCAGAGCCAATGACTACCAGGTGTTCTGGCAACTCGGTCAGATTCCACACTTGCTGCCAGGTCAGAATCCGTTCGCCGTCGGGCAGCGCATCGGGAAGTTCTCGCGGCCGGGCACCAGTGGCTAGTAGCAGCGTGTCGTATGCACTCGGGGCTGCGGCATCGCCTTCAACCTCAACAAACCCCGGCCCAGCAATCCGAGCGTTGCCTTTACGTACCTCAACACCATCTGCGACCAGTCGAGCCGCGATGTCGTCTGATTGAGCAGCAGCGAGGTTGCGGATCCGATCGAACACGAACGTGAGGTCGACCCCCGCGTGAGACGGGTCGATTGCCTTCCCGTCAACCCGGACACCCAAGGCGGAGCTTTCCGCTGCGAGGCTCGCCGACCGAGCTGTCGCCACCAGCGTCTTACTCGGCACGCAATCCGTGAGGACTGCCGCGCCCCCAACACCGTCACGTTCGATGAGCGTGACCTCCGCACCCTGCTGCGCGGCTACGAGCGCCGCTTCATAGCCCCCGGGGCCTCCACCAATCACTACAACTCTGGTCACGGCTGCATTGTTCTACGTTGCGGGACCCTTTCGCAGCGATCGGGTGGCTACCCTTACTCCTCATGGCGTTATATGCGGCGTACGGGCCAAACCTCGATCCAGCCCAGATGTCCTCGCGCGCGCCCTACTCCCCTGCGCAGGGCACCGGCTGGCTCGTCGGATGGCGATTGACCTTCGGTGGTGAAAACCTCGGCTGGGACGGCGCGTTAGCCACCGTCGTCGAAGACGAGGGTTCGCAAGTTTTCGTGATGGTCTACGACGTCCCCGAATGGGACGAAAAGTCCCTCGACCAATGGGAAGGCACCGATCTCGGCGTCTTCGTGAAGGTGCGCGTGCGAGTGCAGACCCTCGA
>JBAYVO010000329.1:0-3131 GCA_041674545.1 Candidatus Nanopelagicales bacterium
CTAGGTGCTGTTGCCGACCTCACCGCTGCTAGCGACATTCTGCGCCGCAGGCTGCGCGTAGACCGCATTCCCGCTGCAATTCGACGTCCTGCTCCAAACCTGGGCGGCCGTTCCCTACTCGAATTCGGCATCGACGAAGGTCCGCACGCCCTCTACGCAGAAGTTGTCGACACTTTCGATCTGACCCGTATTAGCGGGTGACCGCACTGGTGGATTCGCTCACTGTCCCATTGGACCCGAACTGGTTGCGCGTGGTTGACCCGCAGTGGGTACAGCCGCTCGACCCCACGTACGCCGCACGCGCGGGTGGACGCTGGAACCCGCCAGGGATGCCCACGCTCTACTTGTGCGACAGCGTCGACACTGCCCGCGCCCAAGTACGTCGACTCTTCTCTGACCGGTTCGTCGACATCGAAGACCTCGCCGACACGGCCCTGGCGCTGGTCTCCGCGACGATTCCCGCGGGCAACGCATTGGACGCGTTCACCGATGCCGGGCTAGCCGCCCTCGACCTCCCTTCGACCTACCCTCAGACCGCTTTTGGCGCGTCGATTACCCACCAGCAGTGCCAGCCGATCGGGCGTACCGCGTTCAACGCCGGGCTCGATGGAGTGTGCGCACGATCAGCAGTACCCGGTGCGCGAACATCTATCATCGAATTGGCCTGGTTCCCCCGCGGGCGAACCGCCACCGCGACCAACGCCCAACCTTTCGGCGAATGGCGCTAGGGACTCCGCCCGCCCGCCGACACTGTCACGGGCGGGGCTACGGCCAGTCGTTGATGAGGTTTCCGAACCGGTGGCAGGCAATGCTCACCGCCTGTTCTCGCAGGAACGGCAACATCTCGATCCGCCCAGCGCCGGTGACTGGCCCATCCCAAACTGCAACGCTCACTCGATCTCCAGCGGCGCCCAACACGTCCCCCGCTGCCACCCCTACAGCGCGCACGCGTTCCGTTTCTGGCCGAGCCAAACGCTGGACCCACACATCCGCAGACTCGTCCACCACGGGCACGCCTTGATCCTCGATCGCCGAGCGAACGACCGGCAGAATGTCAGTTTCTACTGACACTAATACGCATGCTGAAGCGGCCATCGCGGCAACCATTACGCGAACCAAGTCAACGACGCTGGCCTGGGCACCGAATCGGATCACCGTGGGCGACGCAACGGCGCGATAGCGGAATATGTTCCGTTCAAACTGGAGGCCGCTGACATCTTCGGCACGGCCAAAAACCTCTGCCCATGCTCGGGCGTCGCTGTTCGAACAGCTCAGAAGCCATCGCGACTCAGCTTCGCTCAGCGCTTCGCCGCAAGCAAGTAGTAGCTGATTGACAGCGGAAGTCACGGGGTATTCGGCACTGTCTACTAGCGGCTCGGCTTTGTCCCAGCCACCCAAACTGAAGAGGTAGTTCGGCCCACCCGCTTTGGCCCCGGCACCAACCGCCGACTTCTTCCAGCCACCGAACGGCTGCCGTCGCACGATCGCTCCGGTGATTCCGCGGTTGACGTAGAGGTTTCCCGCTGCGACGTCGTCCAACCACTTCGCAACCTCGGATCGGTCAAGCGAGTGAAGTCCACTCGTCAACCCGTAGTCGATCTCGTTGACGATTTCGATCGCCTCCGGCAGATCACGAGCTGCCATCACTCCCAGCACCGGACCGAAATACTCGGTTCGGTGGAACTCACTACCGCGGTTCACCCCGAGGCGGACCCCTGGTGACCACAACCGCGGATCGCCCCCGACTTGGTACGGCTCCACAAGCCAACTCTGACCCGGCTCAAGCGCTGTGAGCGCCCGCAGGAGCTTCCCGGACGGCGGCTCAACGAGGCGGTTCACCTGCGTCGACAAATCGCACTCTGAACCCACAACCAGCGACTCAACAGCGTCAACGAGCTGATCCTGGAAGCGTCTGGAGGTGGCAACCGAACCAACCAGAATGACCAGTGACGCGGCCGAACACTTCTGTCCGGCATGACCAAAGGCCGATGCGACGACATCCTTGATCGCCAAGTCGAAGTCCGCGCTCGGCGTCACAATGATTGCGTTCTTTCCGCTCGTCTCGGCGTGAATCGGGAGGTCTTGCCGGAACGAGCGAAACAATTCGGCAGTCTCGTACGCGCCTGTGAGAATGACGCGGCGAACCCGCTGGTCGGCAATCAGTTTCCTGCCGAGCTGATCGTCGTCGAGATGTACGAGCGCTAGGGCGCTGCGCGGGATCCCGGCCTGGCAGAGAATCTCGGCAAGCACCGATCCGCAGCGTCGCGCTTGCGGCGCGGGTTTGAGGACCACACCCGATCCAGCTGCAAGGGCCGCCAGAGTGGAACCCACCGGAATCGCAAGGGGGAAGTTCCACGGCGGGGCGACAACCGTGAGCGGCGTTGGACGAAACCGTGCACCGTCGATGCTGTCTAGTTCCTCGGCGCGGTCCGCGTAGTAGTACGCGAAGTCCACGGCCTCGCTGACCTCCGGATCAGCCTGTTCCAAAGTCTTGCCGGTCTCCGAGATAGCAACTGCGATGAGGCGCGCACGATTGGCCTCAAGAGCCGCACCGACCAATCGCAGCAGGTGTGCGCGGTCTTGTGCCGAGAGCTCACCCCACGCGAGTCCGCCCTGCTCGCACTCGCTCAACACGGCATCCAGGTCGGCAGCGTTCGAGATCCAAGCATCGGCAAGCGCGCGGGTCCCGTCGGCGTCGCCACCGTGAGAATCCGCGGCCGCCTCAACGATCGCGCGCGCCCAGTCACGATTCAACGCCACCGATGGATCGGTGTCCGCAACGTTCTCGAAGTGCTGCGGGGTGGCGGGCCCAACCGCTGCGAAGCGATCTCCGGTGCGCCTTGGCTGCGGCACCTGTTCGCGATCTCCACGAAGCACCGCCAGGTCGCGTAGAGATGCGAGATAGCGGTCACGCTCCCTGGCAAACAGCGCGTCGTTGTCGCCTATGGCGAATGCTGCGGACATGAAGTTGTCGCCAGATGCGCCTTCTTCGAGACGACGAATCAGGTAGGCGATCGCTGCGTCAAAGTGCTCGGGTGAAACCACCGGCGTATAGAGCCGCAAACCTCCAACTGTCTCCCGGACCGCAACCGCCTGACCCTCCGCCATGCCAAGCAACATCTCGTAGTCGA
>JBAYVO010000330.1:0-3105 GCA_041674545.1 Candidatus Nanopelagicales bacterium
CAAGCTCGCTCACACCTCGTCACCGAATTGGCCAGAACGGGGATTGCTAACGCGATCGCCGTTCCTGGGCATTCAGAACACAAGGGTGTCGAGCTAGCGATCATGGGACTGTCTCGGCTGCCACAAGACGTCGGGGTAATCGTCGCGACGCGTGATGACTTGGTTCCGAACTATCGAACGATCGCCGACCAGCACAACGTCGGGAACCGGGTCAGGTTCGCGGTCGGTCTTTCGGACGGCGAGTACGGCGCGCTATTGCGAGACAGCGCAATCGTGGCAATGCCGTCGCACTTTGAAGGCTTGGGGCTTCCGGTGTTGGAAGCCCGCAGTTTTGGTGCCCGCATCGTCATCTCCCCCGACCCCGCACTGCTGGAGGCGTCTGCCGGAACAGCCACTCGGATGGATACCTGGACGGCGCCTGCATTCGCCACCGCTGTGGCGAGTGCACTGGCGACGGAGCGACCAGAGCCGTTCGTCGATCCTCGAACGTGGCAGCAGGCAGCTTCCGAACTCCGTGGGGACTTTCTAAACCTGCGTGACTAGCAGCTTCGAACACTCCCGAACCCGGTTCGAGTTACCAGATACACCAATCGGCGAATTTGCGTCGGAACTCCGCCCGCGAGAATTTGTTCGCGTGCTCGAGTTGCACAGTCACGTTGTCCCCTGGCAGCCGATGAAATGCCTCCGCGAATGCGGCGACCGACTGATCCGCGGCCAGTGCACCAGTCACCCCATCAACCACGGTCTCTTTGGACCCCCCTGAGTTGAGCGCGATGACTCGAGTGCCCGTCGCGGCCGACTCGATCGGCACGATTCCGAAGTCTTCATAAGGCGGGAACACCGTCGCAATCGCACCTCGATACAAATCCCGAAGGCGATCACCCGGCGGCTTGACCTCGAAGTGCACGGGGACGGAGCACGTCGCTGCAAGCGCGCGCAACTCGTCCTCAAGTGGCCCAGACCCGGCGATGACGACCGGGATCCCCAGCTCGTCCCCAAGTTTGATGACGAGGTCAAGCCGTTTGTATTCGATCCATCGGCTCATGCCGAGGAGGTACTGCCCATCGAAAGGAACCTCCGAACTTGCCGTCGGATCTTGAAAGAATGTGGTGTCTACTGGCGGGTTAATTACGGTCGCTGACTTGTTCCAGAAGCGTTCGACTCGTGAGGCGACCTCGTGGGAGTTCACCGCAATCTTGGTGTGAAGCCTGGCTCCCCGACGGTCTACCCACTTGAGGAATCCTCGTGCGGGAGCAGCGGCTTTGCTCGATCCCCGACCGTCGAGTTCGG
The DNA here is from genome assembly GCA_041674545.1 of Candidatus Nanopelagicales bacterium. Taxonomy (GTDB): domain Bacteria; phylum Actinomycetota; class Actinomycetes; order S36-B12; family UBA10799; genus UBA10799. Next base: position 1,291 of record JBAYVO010000330.1, read on the forward strand.
GAGTCCACAAGTACCGCGGTGGTGTGTGGACGTACTGGAAGTACGCGGTATCGCGGCAATGGAAGTTCGCTGTGTGCGCAAACGACGACGAGTTGGTGATGACTGCCTCGTAAGGAATCTTCGGCAAGGTCCGCCAGACCAGCGGCATGAACGGAAGCGACAGACCCTTGTGCCCGGCCATCGGCGTGCGCGCGAGCCACGTTTCGTACACCTCGAAAGGCATGTCGTCACGTCCGGGCGGCCGATTCCACAATCCCCACACATCGCTGGCCGGGAACACCTCGTGGATCTCCGCGAGCACGTTCTCGGACCCTGCCCAGACGTCGAACCACTCGTGAACGAGCGCGACATCAGCGTGCACCTTTGGCTTCATTGGACTACTACCTCCGATTTTGCGGGAGTGCGATCACGTAGATCTACTTCGCGTTTGTTGCCGACCACGTAGCCGGTGATGATGAGCGCGACGAGGCCCGGGGTGAACCGGCCCTGAGTCCAGTAGAGGTATCGCGGCATCTCGAATAGTCCCGTAACCAACGGCGGGTACACCAGCACCGCGATGGGAGAACCGTTCTTGAACGCCCAATAGAGCCAACCCAGAATCAGCCCAGCTGAAATGAAGAAGATGTAGCCACCCACCGGACCGAAGTCGACGAACGGCTCTTGAATCCCACCGACATTGTTGAGTTCTTCGTTGCCGTGCGCGACTAAGATTCCGAACCAGTCGACCGGTGGGCCATTGTTGAGTCGTTCGTAGAGCCCTAATTGCGAGATTCCTGGCGCTTGCCACAGGAACGCGATCGAGTTGTACGGCACTGCGTCGGGCGGTTGATAGTCCAACGCGAGTTGGCCGTTGTTGTAGGCCGTCACGTAGTAGCCAGCGAAGCGTTCTAGGGCGAAGTTGACGAAGCCATTGTTCGGTTGCGCCGCGTAGTACACCGTCCACGAACGGAAATACTCGAAGAAGGCAAACATGCCCATCGCAGCAGGAACAAGAAGCACTGGCGCAAGCTTCGAGAAGATGCGCGTTCGACTCCTCGGACTACCCGCGCCCACCATCGCGAGGATGGCCACGATCGGGAACACCAACTCGATGATTGCTAACCGCTCGCTGACGAAGAACGCTCGGAATAAGCCAAACGCAATGACGAACGCAAGCTTCGTGCGGATGTACGGGACCGGGTGTCGGATCACCAGCAACGTCGCAATCACAACGTACGCAATCCCAACCTGGGTGAAGGTTGTGACACCGGTGATCGGCGCAAAGTACGCCTTGAAGGAATCGTTCGTTCCGGAGCCTGTGAACGCGTCGATAAACATCGTCGGCCGCGCCCCGCGCGCGATCGCGGCTCCGAACATCGCGATATAGCCAAACATCGTCGCCCGGAAGACCCACTTCCCGCAGACCGCGAGCGATTCGTACCTCGCCTGACTGAATGCCGGCCACGGCTGATTCAGGGTTTTCCATTTAGCAAACTGCGGGAGTAGTGCGGCAAGCATGAACACGGCGATCGCCGTGAGCGACGTCAACACGGTGGCGGTGGTGAGGACCTTTGGGGTGCGCCATTGATCGACATACGTCTGATTATTGAAATGCCACGCCAGGTACAGCGTCGCTGGAATGATGATCGTGACTGAACCTGTTGGAGAAAGCCACCACAGACCCCACTTGCGTGGCACGAACTCGGACTTGGTGGGAGCCTCTTGAGCTGCGTCAGTCGCCACGGTATTCAAGCTCCGAAGGCGAACGGAGTGCCCGGTGCGACTTGCCCGAGTTGAGGTAGCCCTCGACGAGTCCGCGCGCCCAGGCAAGATCTG
>JBAYVO010000331.1:0-3101 GCA_041674545.1 Candidatus Nanopelagicales bacterium
GTCGACGCGCGCATGTGCCGCGGCAATGTCGGCCAGCGGGTAGCTCGAATCGATGACTGCCCGCAACTCCCCGCGGGCGGTTAGATCAAGTAACGTGCTGAAGTCCGCTGCACGTTCCGAGGCCGGGCCTGCTTTGACTCTTCCGTGCGCTTTGAGGGTCTGACCCAAACTTGCGACGGCGAGCAGCAGGACACCGTCGCTGGTGAGCATGCGCCGCCCGGCCTCGATGGTGATGTTCCCGACCGCATCGAACACGACGTCGAACTGGTTGCTGATCGTCTTGAGTTCAGTGGTGGTGTAGTCGATGACCTGCTCGGCGCCGAGGTCTCGCATCAACTGCACGTTGCCCGTGCTGGTGACAGCCGTGACGTGAGCGCCGAAGTGGCGGGCGAGCTGGATTGCATTTGTGCCGACTGCGCCAGAACCCCCATTTACGAGCACCCTCGTGCCTGGAGTCACGGCCGCCTTGTCCCGCAGGTAGGTCAAGGCGGTGGCTCCGCCGAACAGCACTCCGGCAGCCTGATCGTCACTAACGGATTCGGGGATGACCGCGACCTTCGTTGCCTTGGCGCAGACGTAGTCGGCGTGCGCGCCGAACTTCGCACCGGTCATCCCGCAGACGCGGTCGCCCACGGCGAAATCAGTGACCTCTGCGCCAACTGCGTCCACCACGCCGGCGAATACTCCGCCAAGCACGGTTCGGCGAGGAGACCGAATCCCAAAGATCAACCGAGCCAGCATTCCGAACCCGTGTGGGAAGTTTGCCGCCCGGATTCGGCTGTCCGCGGCCGTGACTGCGGTGGTTGCAACCTTGACTCGGACCTCGTTCTTCGCAGGCGTCGGAATCGGGTAGTTCGTGACGGCGACGACGGAAGGTGGTCCGTACTCGGTGAAGACTGCTGCTCGCATGGGATTCTCCTTACAGGTGTAAGTGTGTTTCGACCACGATAGCCGTACATCTGTAAGTCTGGCAAGATGGGGCTATGCCGAAGGCCTCTGCGCTAAGCCGCGACCGGATCGTGGAGGCGGCTGTCGCTGTCGCAGATGGCGGTGGGCTGTCGGCGGTCAGCATGCGAAACGTCGGCGACCAGCTGGGCGTCCGCGCGATGTCGCTGTACCACCACGTCGCCAACAAGGACGAGATCCTGGACGCGCTTGCCGACTGGGTCTTCGCGCAGATCTGGTTGCCCGAGCTCGATGATCCCTGGCGTCCGGCGATGGTGGCTCGGGCGGACTCGTCGCGCGCTGTCCTATTCGAACATGGGTGGGCGCTCGGCCTCATCGAATCGCGCCGAAACCCGGGCCCAGCGCTACTGCGCCACCACGACACCGTGCTCGGCTGCCTGTTGGCCAACGGGTTCTCGATGCGACTCGCATCGCACGCTTTCTCGGTCCTTGATGCCTACATTTACGGGTTCGTGGTGACCGAGTTGAGTTTGCCGTTCGCCCCCGATGAGGACGCCGCGGACTTCGCGGCCGAACTCGACCTGCCGTTCGATGCCTATCCCCACATGGCGCGCATGTTGACGGAGTTGGTGTTCACGGAGTCGTACGACTTCGGCGACGAGTTTGGCTACGGTCTGGATTTGATCCTCGACCAACTGGAATCACGCCTGGCAGCGGCCCGTTCCTGACTCCTTCACCAGCGGGTGGGTGTGAGTCCGTCTGCGAAGACCAACCATCCACCCACTAGCTCGCGCGACTCCTCGGCGAGGCGAGATTCACTCGCGCGAGGTGTGCGCAATCGATGCCGCCGTTGTTCGGTTATGCACCTCCTCGCCGGTAGGGCAACCATCTGAATCACGTCAAGCCCAGGTGCAATCGGTTGGAGTTTTCATGCGTAGTCGACGAGTGATTCAGGCGGTAGCGGCGATTGGTGCCGGAGCGCTACTTGCTGGGTGTGGGGCCGGGACGATCAGTGCGCCAGCTAGCCACATTGATGGCCTGGATGACAAGACGGCGGACTTCATTGCGGTCGCGACGACCCAGGACGGCGCGACCGACGTGGTGCTGTTGACCGGGTCCGCAGCGCATGGCAAGGGTGCCGGTGAGGCGAGCGTGATTGGGACGCAAGCGCATCCCAATCACGTGTTGTTCGATATCAAGGGCGGCAAGGCAACCGTTGATCTCCCGCAGGGTGGACAACTGACTTTGACCCCTGACAGCGATGGTCGCCTCACCGGTTCGGGGAGTGTGACGGACAAGGCCGGAACGAGTGTTCCGGTGATGGTCACCGGGTCGTGGAACAGCCGTCAGGACGACGCGATCCCAAACAGCACCAGGTGTGGACACCTCGACGAGAAGGTCCTGACCATGGGCAGCCCGCAGGGTGCCGTCGTGACGGAGTTGCAGAAGCGCGTTGAACCAGTTCCGGCGGCGATGTCGTTGTCCGAACTTGCCAATCAGTGGCGTGACTTTGATGCGGTCATGGTGAATCCACAGGCGCAGGGCGCACTGGTGTCGCCGATGACGCGCGCGTTCATGCAGGGGTCGAAGTGGGTGATCGTGACCTCGCCGGAACTAGCATCGCAAGATGACCTCAAGCAGTTGATGCCAGTGGTGTCTAGCGAGGTGTGGAAGGACTCGTGGGCCGTCGCGGTCCGTGCCGGTGACCCGGGCGGATCGTGGAATCAGTCATACCAAACCGTCCCGCTATACAAGTCGACGAAGGACCCGGCAGTCCCACCTACCGAAGCCGACTACGAGGCGTTCGTCAAGGAACTGCACGAGCGCGGGGATGAGTGCACAACACCTGCGCCATCCCCGACCGATCCGGAATCCAGCATCCCGATCCCGACCGCGGAACCGGTGCCCGCAAGCGCCGAAACGCAGCCCAAAGTCCAGCAGGCGCAGGTGTACACGGCTGACTATGACGCAGGAACCAGAGCGCAAACGGTCGTTCTTCCCGCAGCAAATGACGGTGTCACCGATCGAGCGAACAAGCCGCTCGATCTACCAGCGAACGTCTACGGGTTCTCTAGTAGTACCCACCTCGATGAGCAGTACCAACTTCCACCGTCGCGGGTGTGGTCATCTCACCCAGGTTGCGTACCGAACCTGTACTACGTCGAAATGGCAACGATTGACCGATGCCCTGAGTA
>JBAYVO010000332.1:0-3091 GCA_041674545.1 Candidatus Nanopelagicales bacterium
CCGTGACTCATCACGCAAAGTGACGTAACCCCTGTCATTCCGCTTGCAGATCACGGAGCCTCGAGGGATGAATTCAACGACAACGCAGAAGCGAACTGACAAAGTCACACGGTCATCCAAGACCGCAGTGGCAATTGCCATTCCGGTATTGACTGCGACCGCAGTGCTCGCCCCAACCATGGGTGTCGCAGCGTCAGCGGCAACGGTCCCGGCTTCAGAGCAGTCAATCGAAAGCGCGCCACAATCCCGGGTCTCCCACTTCTCAGGCGGTGGCGCCACGATCCACGGGAAGAGATGGCTCAAGGGCAAGGGCGTCAACGTGTACCGCTCGCGCCAGTGCACCGAACTTGCAAGTCGGCTGTATGCCAAGAAGGGTTGGGGAACCCTCAACAACATCTACGGCATGCGTACGAACCGCGTCTACGACAAGAAGTTGACGTTCCATCGCAATGGATCCGGCTACGTTCCAGTCCCCGGTGATGTCTTGGTTGAGCTCGGCGGTAGCTACCAGCACGTCGCAGTCGTCAACAAGGTGACGAAGAAGGGCATCCACACGGTCGAACAGAATGCGATGCCGAACGGGCGCCACTTCTACCCACTCAAGGGCAAGGGCCCGAAGAAGAAGGCCTACGGCGCCTTCGGGGTTCGCCACGTTGGCGGGTTCATTCACAGCAAGAAGAACAAGAACACCAACTAGCCGCCCATTTCAATCACAGTCCGCAACGTGTGGGGCTCGCCAGCTACTGGTGGGCCCCACAGGCATTTCTGACCGCCGCTTGTTGTTGACTAGGTCGCAACGTCTACCCGATCAGCAGGAGTCACCATGGCAACCGCACGTTGGAACGGCACAGTCATCGCAACCAGCACCGAGACCGTCGTAGTCGAAGGCAACCACTACTTTCCGCGCGACTCGGTGAGCGCTGTCCTGCAAGAAAGCGACACCACCACAGTCTGCCCCTGGAAGGGAACTGCCTCGTATTTCTCGGTCGTGGTCGACGACGACATCAACGTCGACGCAGCGTGGTACTACCCTGCGCCGAAGGACGCGGCCGCACAGATCCAAGATCGAATCGCCTTCTGGAAGGGCGTCACCGTTACCGACGACTAGACGACAACGGCCTCTTCGCGCGCTTCACGCTTCTCCGCTCGACGCTGGAGGAAGAAGAACGCGATCATCGAGCCGATGCCGGTAAGAATCTGCGGTAGGAACCATACGACGCGCCAGAGCACGTCTGCCGCGACAGCCGTTGAACTCTCGACGCCGTAGGCAGTCAACAGGGCGACCAAAGCCAAGTCGACTGTCCCAAGGCCACCAGGTGAGATCGGAATCGACACCAAGAGTAGTGCGATCGAATACGCCGCAAACATCTCAATCATGGTGATCTCGCCGGGCCAAGCGCCGAGGGCGCCGAGCGCGCAGACGAGCACAACGAATGGCGTCAGCTGCGCAACAAGATTCGCGACCGTGATCGCTTTCCAGCGTTTGGCGACCAAATCGTGAGCGTGTAATCGAAACGTGATGAGGGCACCCTCGACGTCGGGCTCGGGCTTTTTCAACTTCGCCATCACCGGGTGGATGACCTTCGCGGCGAGCTGCCCAACCTTGCGAGCTCCCGCCTCACTGCGAAGCGTGAGCACGATTCCGACGATCGAGATCACCACTACGATGGCACCGATCAGCGCCACCAAACCGTAGCTAGCAGAGCTTCGACCTTCGATCATGAGCAGGCCAACAGAGATCGCCGGCATTGCAAGGGTCAGGAGGTACACCCAGACGGCGTCGGCCGAGACGGCAGCTGCCGATTGAGCTGGCGGAACCTTATAGAACGCGAGGATCCGGTACTGCGCACCTACCGCAAATACGCCGCCGCCTGGAATCGCGCAACTGATGAGGAACCCGACTTGGCGTTGGATGAAGCCTGCCCAATATTTGAGGCCGGGCACTGACACCAGCACCGTGAACGGGTAAGCGAAGATGTTGAGGAGCCCCGCGATTACCAGCGCGCTAACCCACGGCAGCGGTAGGTCAGTCAGTTGCTTTGCGGCCTCGCCGTAATCGCCGAGCTTCGGAAAGATCACGGTGAAGATGCCGACCATCACGGCGATCCCTAGGACGGCCGTGATGATGAGCCGCTTCTTGCTTGGCTTCTTGGCGTTGCCAGGCACGTCAAGCTGATCGGCTTGCGGCTCGTCCGCGCCCACCGTCGGCTGATCGGTCACGGCTGCGACCCTAGTCGGTTTCGCATGCGTATCGGCGGTTGAAGGCGCAGCGCTGCGCCAGGCGGAACTCAGATCAATCCGTCGATCCACCCTTGGAACACGTCGGCAAGGAGCTCGCCTTGACACTCGTGGTCGTCGTCGGGGAACGCGCAACGTTCCTCGTGTCGTGCAACCAGTTCAGCAATCGGATAGCCACAAACCTCGGCGACAAGCCCGCGCAACTGCTCACAGAAGGTGAGGTCAATGGCAACACCACACTCATCAGCGGACCATTCGTAGTACGCCCGAAGCTCTGCTGGGTCAATCACCCAACTCCGAAGCTCAACGACTTCCGGATTGCTTGTGACTGCGCGGTCAAAGAGTTGGTCAAGTGTGTCCACAGCGTGGTGAGCCGACTGTCCACGTGGCACGCGCATCGAATGGGGTGCAAACTCGACAAGCAGAATCCACGGTGTGCCGTCGTCGTATTCCCCTGCCATCGAGACCACGTGCGACGGCAATTGAGCCGTCAAGAACTCCAGTTCAGACTCAAGGTCCTGTTCCTGGGGAATAGAAAGTAGGCGCACCTGGGCACATTGCGGCCCAGCAAAGTCGCGTGCACGCGGCTCGTCAAAAATTGTCTTCAGGCACCCGGTGAGTTCTGCGGCCTCGGCTAGGAGCGTCACGACGTTTCACCTTCCTTGCGATCACGCAGCAGATCAGCGAGATCGTCGGCCAAGTCCGACTCCACGTCACCGTGCGCGAGTTTGAGGGCTGCACGGCTCGCACCCCAGCACGCAACCCTCGTCGTCACAAAAACAAAGAGCAGCCCAGCGGTCTGACCGAATGCTGCGAGAGGGTCAATTTCGACTCGCACGATGACGTCGTTGGC
>JBAYVO010000333.1:0-3083 GCA_041674545.1 Candidatus Nanopelagicales bacterium
CCGTGGCGGCGTCGACGTTGAGCCTGCCTCTGCGTCCGCGATGGCGACGGCGGACGCACTTGTGGGTGAAGGTGGGTCAGAACGCGAATTCGGCGAGTTGCTGCTCGCGCTAATCGCGACTGGTCAGGCACGAGGTATTGATGCGGATGCGGCGCTGCGAGGTTCGATCAGGCAATTTCGTGAACGTGTCATCACAGCTGAGAGTTGATTAGTTACCCTTCTTAGGTGTCAGGTATTTCGCGTCGCGCCGTTCTCGGTGCGATGGCAGTCGGGGGAGCAGCAGTCGTCAGTGGCTGCGCGACGACCAGCGTCGAGTCAAATCCAGGGTTATCGGTCGATAATCCCGCCAATGGTGGCCAAGGGACAAAAGCTTGGTTCATCCGCGGCGCCAAACGTGCGCCATCGTCGCTGATCGAGGCGTATTCGCCGATGAGCAGTGCGCTGCCGGGTGAACCGATTCCGGTCCACACCTCGACGTCGGCGGACGAATGGAACCTCGAAGTCTTCCGAATTGGTGACTACGAAGGCCTCGGCGGCGTTCGAATCGCCCAACTGGGTCCCTTCTCGGGTGAGAAGCAGTCAGGCCCACAACAGGTTTCCGATACCCGCACGATGGTCGCGAATTGGCCGGTCAGTACCGAAGTCGATACCACTGGGTGGGCACCAGGTTTCTACCTGTTGCACGCAATCGCCAATGACAAGCGCACCGAGATCCCCGTCGTGATCCGATCGGCGGAGTCCACGGATGCCGTGGCGATGATTGCCTCGGCGACGACCTGGCAGGCATACAACCAGTGGGGTGGCCGTTCGCTGTACGGCAACATGACCGGAAACATGGCCGAGCGCAGCTACGCCGTCAGCTTCGATCGTCCTTACGACCGGCGTGGCCGTGGCTTGCTCTACGCCTTCGAAATTCCGATCATGCGGGTTGCCGAAGAGGCGGGCGTGCCGCTGGCTTACATGACGAACGTTGACATCACGTTGAACCCCAACCTCCTCGATGGCGCAACGGCCGCGGTCTCGACAGGCCACGACGAATATTGGACGGTGCAGTACCGCGATGCGCTCGACAGGCTGCGTGACAAGGGCGGGAACCTTGCGTTCTTCGGAGCGAACACCTGCTACTGGCGCGTGCGGGTGCCAGATTCCGGCGATGACGCAGGCAAGCTCGTCACCTGTTACAAGTCGGCATCGCTCGACCCGGTGAAGGATTCGCGGGCAACGACGGCCCGCTGGCGCGACGCACCGCATGCAAACCCCGAGAACGCGATCATTGGCCAGTTGTACGACGCGTTCCCCGCCACTGGTGCTCTGACGATTCGTGACCCTGACTTCTTCCTCTTTGCCGACACCGACGCGACAGAGGGCACAAAGTATGAGGGCTTGATCGGTCCCGAGACTGACCGCTTCTACGACAACAAGGCAACTCCACGGCCGATCCAAATTCCGGCGCTCAGCGACGTCAACTCCGGCGGCGACAAGACGTGGTCGACGATCACCTACTACACCACGGATAGCGGTGCAGGTGTGTTCGCGACCGGGACCATGGCGTGGGTGCGCGGGCTACCGCGCCCGGCGATGCCGAAGGGGATACCGCCGCGTTCGACGGCGTTCGCAAAGCAGGTCACGCTCAACGTGCTCCGCGAGATGGCGAAGGGCCCGCTTGGCGCCTCACATCCGGCAACTGACGACGGCAAAGACATGGAACTTCCGACCACGAATACAACTGGCAGCGCGTAGCGTGCGCCAGATCGAAGTGCCGGTGCGTAAATGCAGGTCTGTCGAAACGCAGTGTCTGTCGAAACGCAGTGTCCGATTAAGCGCAGTGTCCGATTAAACGCAGTGTCCGCCCACGGTGGCACGCCCATCTAAGGTGGGCACCGCCCGTCAATACAACTGATTCGAAGGAGTTCGCCGGTGGCAAGCATCGACGTCGTTATTGCTCGAGAGATTCTGGATTCCCGCGGAAACCCGACCGTCGAGGTTGAGGTTGCCCTTGATGACGGAGTCCTCGGCCGCGCTGCTGTGCCCAGTGGTGCGTCGACGGGTGCTTTTGAAGCCGTCGAGCTGCGTGATGGGGATGAGCGCTACGGCGGCAAGGGTGTCATCAAGGCATGTCAGGCAGTTGAAGACGAAATCTACCCCGAAGTTGTCGGGATGGATGCCACGGATCAACGCCTCATCGATCAGGCAATGATCGATCTTGATGGTACGGCGAATAAGGAACGCCTTGGGGCGAACGCGATCCTCGGTGTCTCACTGGCCGTCGCGCGCGCTGCCGCGCTATCGGCCGACCTTGCGCTGTTCCGCTACCTCGGTGGGCCGAACGCACACGTCCTGCCGGTCCCGATGATGAACATCCTCAACGGCGGCGCGCATGCAGATTCCGACGTCGACATTCAAGAGTTCATGATTGCGCCGATCGGTGCGCCAACGTTCAGCGATTCGCTGCGCTGGGGAACCGAGGTCTACCACGCGCTCAAGTCGGTCTTGAAGGCAAAGGGTTACTCGACCGGCCTCGGTGACGAGGGTGGCTTCGCACCCAATCTGCCGAGCAACCGGGCGGCGTTGGAGTTGATCGCTGAGGCAGTTGCAACGACCGGTTTGACGCTCGGATCGGATATCGCGCTTGCCCTCGACGTCGCTGCCACGGAGTTCTACAACGATGGCTCCTACACGTTTGAAGCTGAACCCCGCTCAGCTGAGTGGATGACGGCCTACTACGAGAGCCTGGTCGCTGACTTCCCGCTCGTCTCGATCGAGGACCCTCTCGACGAGAACGATTGGGATGGCTGGGGTCACATCACGCGAAGCCTTGGCGACAAAGTGCAGATCGTTGGCGACGACCTGTTCGTGACGAACCCGGCCCGTTTGCAGCGCGGCATCGACGAAGGCGCCGCGAACGCGCTGCTGGTCAAGGTCAATCAGATCGGCACTTTGACGGAGACCCTCGACGCTGTGACGCTGGCTCAACGCAATGGGTATTCGGCGATGATGAGCCATCGCTCCGGCGAGACCGAAGACACCACGATCGCGGATCTGGCCGTCGCAACCGACTGTGGCCAGATCAAGACCGGAGCCCC
>JBAYVO010000334.1:0-3020 GCA_041674545.1 Candidatus Nanopelagicales bacterium
CCGTGAAGATCGTTGCGTCCGTTCACTCGTCTGGACTAACAACACTTGATTCCTACTTTTGAACTAGATTCGGAGATCTCGCATCTGAGAGAGCCCATGATTTCGGGCCTCCTGAAGCGGTGTTCAACCTTGCGCACGAATTGCGCACAGGCTGAAGTGGTCTGCGGCCAATTGCTCACTCGACACGTAAAGCCTCGACTCCTACGGTTGACGAAATCTCAGGCAGGTTGATGCCGTCACACCCGTAGCTCTCGAAATGGTGACCGATGAAACTCGTGAACAAGACCCTCTGCGCCACGATGTCGGTCGCGCTCGTCGCTGCGTCAACGCTGGCCTCGCCAGGAGTCGCGAGCGCAACCACCAGCACAGTGACCTTCACCTACACCGGGGCCGCGGTGACGACGGAGGTTCCTGCAGACGTGAACCAAGCGACGTTTGTGGTGGTCGGCGGGGGCGGCGGAGGATCCGCCCGGCCCGACAATCGAGCATCAGGCGGACGTGGCGCAGTTGTAACCTCGACGCAGACAGTCAGCCCCGGCGACACGCTCACCATCTCGGTGGCGGGCGCCGCAACTCCCCAGGAGGCACAAGGTGGCGCAGCGAGCGCAGTGACGCTTGGTGCGACACCCCTCGTAGTTGCTGGCGGGGGCGGAGGTGCCGGATATCGCGGGACTTCAGTTCAAGATCTTTTCGGTGGAGCGGGCGGAAACGGCGCCGCGGATGGCACAGCGGCAGGCGGCAATGGCTGGGGCGGCAATGGCGGGGACGGCGGCGCAAACGGGGTCGGCGGAAACGGCGGATCCCCCGACCAGCAAATTCCAGGTGGTGCAATTGGGCAAGACGGCACCAATGCCACTACTCCGGTGGCAGGCGGCGCAGGCGGAGGGAACGGCGGCAAAGGCGGCGATGCCAACAGCACGAGCGGCGGCGCCTCGGCCAGTGTTGATCGCGGAACTTCGCGCGGCTTTGGTGGCGGCGGATCTGGCTTCGGTGGTGGCGGCGGCGCGGTAACTGTCCAGACGTTCGCCGCTGGCGGCGGAGGCGGTGGGTATGGCGGTGGCGGTGGTGGCGGCGGAATGTCTGGTAACACAAACACCACCACACGCTCGGGCGGAGGCGCCGGTGGCTCGTTTGCTGCCACCGCATCCGTCGGGAGCAACTCATTCGCACCCGGTCCTTTTGTTCACGAAGGTGTGACCTACGGCAACGACAGCCCCAGAGACTCACTCGACGGTTCGTTTGGCCTCGTCATCATCACGTACTCCGGAGCCACACCACCAGACACCGGCAAGCAGGCGCAGACACCGGTCGACTGCTCAGCGTGGCCCGCCAAGGTCAAGAGCCGGGGCAAGACAGTGCTGCTCGGCACGTCGTGTTCGACAAACGCCAACAAGTCCGTCCGAGTGCGAGTGATCAACAAGAAGGCCGCTCGTGGCGACATCAGGCCCTCTTACCGGGTCATTCGCAAGGCATCCGGACGGGTAATCATCAAGACCTTCGGACGACCCGGAGTCGTCATCGTGAAGCGAACCGCGCCGGGCAACTCGGAGTTCAAGCCGTACCTGAGCAAGCGCACGTACCGGTTCTAGCGCGCAGCACAAGCACGCCGAACCATAGCGCCGCACTAGGCGAGATTGACCACAAGTGCGCAGCAACGGAACTCAGCCACGCCTGATTTCGAGCCCACTCCTAACCGACGTCGACTATGTCCCACTAGGTCCAGGCGCGGCCTCGATGTAGTCCACCATGATTGCCGACACCTCGGCCCGCGCGCGCGAAACGTCAACAACTCCCGTGCCGCAGAGTTTGCGAGCCGCCCACCCGGCCCGACCACTCACGACGTCACCGTGGCCGAGGTCCGGGATAACGACGTGCCGACACTTAGGCGCGCTTGCCGCGAAGCGAACATGGTTGCGATCTTCAGGCGCACACTTGCCTCCCCTGCCAGCGCCGATGACCAGCGGTGCGAACGGAAAGTCAGTGGGCGTGTCAGTCACGAAGTCTCGGCGAGCACGCGGGCTTCCGCCGTCGACTGGGTCCACGGCTATGAGACCAGAAACCAGGCGGCCGGAACCCAGCAGCAACTGCGTCGTGCGCCAAGCGGCCTGACCTCCACGCGAGTGTCCACCGATGAACAGCCGACCAGACCAAGGAACCTCCGACTCAACAAACGCGACTGCCGCCTGTGCCTCTTGCGCGACGGTGAACCTACCGAGCAACACTCGCGGCGTCGGCCGATACAGAGTCGGCACCTGAACCGCGATTCCCCGATCGACTAGCGGCTTCAGTAATTCGGCGTACGCGCCGGCTGGCACAACGAAGCCCGGAAGGAACACCAGAACATCACCAGGCACAGAGTCAGGGGCCATTGATTTCTCGCTTCCGGGTGTTACTGCCTCGACCTAAGATCACCCATCGTTGCAGGTACTCGTGGAACAATTCTGCGCGGACAAATCCACCCGCACGATTCACGCCAACAAGATCCGCGTCGAACAGTTGGGAACGGTATGAACATCGTCAACGAGTACCGCGCAGGTGTGTTCGCGCTCACCGGAATCTGTGGCCTCGTCGATGTCGCCTGCTTCGTCGCGATTGGCGGAGTATTCGCCGAACTGATGACCGGGAATCTCCTGCTCATGGGGATCACCATCGGCACAAACTCGTTCGAGTGGACGCAGGCTGCGATGTACGGCGCCGCGATCATTCCCTTTTTGCTCGGTGCGTTCATTGCTGGACTCATGACGAGCGGTCGATTCCCGTTTGGAGTGCGCGTCATCGGATACCCCGTCGAGTACGCCTGCGTCGTGTTTGCGGCGATTTTGACGGTGGTCACGAATCCACCACAACTTGCCAACGCCGGACAATTCGATGCCGGCGACGGCTACCTATGGCAACGAACGCTGATCATCGGGACCCTCGCGTTCGGCATGGGCATCCACAACGCGATCATGCGCAAACACGGCGTGCCCGACATCGCTACGAACGTCATGACCCTCACACTGACAGGGCTCGTCTCGGAG
>JBAYVO010000335.1:0-3016 GCA_041674545.1 Candidatus Nanopelagicales bacterium
GCCTCGGAACGTGCAGCGGACTTCAGCACGTTACTTGATCTAACCGCCCGCGGGGAGTTGCGGGCAGTCATCGATTCGAGCTACCCGCTGGCCGACATTGCCGCGGCACATGCGCGCGTCGACACCGGCCACAAGGTGGGCAACGTTCTGATCACCATGTAGCGACCGCAGCGGTGGGGTGCGTTGACCGACGCGCAGCGATACCTACGCCCTGCACTAAGACGACGACGAATCTTGGCAAGACACCTGAGCCCGCTGCCCGGATTAACCCCATATGTGCGGCACACTCACCAGAATGAGCGGCACATTCCTGAACCGACGCAAGACTGCCCGTGGCGCTGTAGTTATGGCCGGTTCGCTGGGACTTGTCGCGATGCTCGCCGCCTGTGGTTCCTCGGAAGCGTCCACCTCGACGGACGGATCCGCGAGCCCCTCCCCAACCAAGAAGTCCAAGTCCGCGACGCCGTCGCCTACCTCCGCGAGCCCCACGTACACCCGAAAGCCGACGCCTACGCCCACCCCCACGCCAACGAAGCCGCCCGGTCCGCTATTCGTGGCGGCGCTGCCGGACTCGGTCACGGCAAGCGTCGGGCAGCGCATCGTGGTCCAGTTGCCGACGGAGCCGAACGAGCGATGGTCCGCGTCAGGTTCGGGTGGCGTCACAGTGTCTGGCACGAAGTACGTGGCACCTCCTGCCGAACAACCTGACGCGCCCGGTACGTCGATCACCACCGTGACTGCGAAGAAGGCGGGCACAGCGAAGGTCACGTTCACGGCCAGCTCAACCAACGGCCCAGCGAACGCGTCGAAGAAACTGACGGTCACGGTCAAGTAGCCGCCGATTGCACGCGGATCGGAAGGTTGCGGCCCACGACTGCGGGGTGGGTCGAAGAAGTCAGCCCCGCGGCGGTTGCAGTTTGGTTAACGCGCGATAACCTCGAATCGTGGCGGACTCCAATGCGAACGAACACGTACCCCCGGGCGTCGATCTCGCGGCGCTGAATACCTACCTTCGACTCAACCGGCCGGAGCTCGCCTCCGACACCCTGTCCGCGGAACTCATTGCCGGTGGGCGTTCAAACTTGACGTACTTCATCTCCAGCGGTGAGACGACGTTCGTCCTCCGTCGCCCGCCACTGGGCCACGTGCTCGACACCGCGCACGACATGTCGCGAGAGTTCCGAGTGATCTCCGCACTCAACGGCACCGCCGTGCCCGTGGCAAACCCGCTGCTCTTCTGCGAAGACAAGGCCGTCATCGGTGCGCCGTTCTACCTGATGGACAAGGTCGAGGGCATCGTGTTGCGCGGGTTCGAAGACGCGATGGACGTCGGTCCGGCGCAGATCCCGCAACTGTCCTACCGCCTCGTCAACACCCTCGGACGCCTGCACGCGACTGATCCGGCGGACGTTGGGCTTGAGGACTTCGGTCGCCCTGACGGCTTCCTGGAACGCCAGATCCGACGCTGGACGAAGCAACTGAACTCATCGCGATCACGCGACGTTCCCGGGATCGATGACCTCGCCGAGCGCCTCGCAGCACGCATCCCGACCACCCAACGCAACGCGATTGTTCACGGCGACTACCGCCTCGACAACGTGATCGTCGGACGCAACGCTGCAAACGAATGGGACGTCGCCGCTGTCGTCGACTGGGAGATGTCGACCCTCGGCGACCCGTTGACCGACATCGGTTTGTTCTGCACCTACTGGGCCGCGATGGGGTCCGACACATTGATCCCGATGGCGCTCGAAGTCGATGCGCCCGCACCCTTCCCGCCGACCGATGACCTCGTGACGAGCTATGCCGACACCAGCGGTCTCGACATGTCCGACCTGCCCTGGTACATCGCGTTTGGCTGCTTCAAGCTCGGCGTGATCCTGGAGGGGATCTACTACCGCCACACCCTCGGCAAGACCGTGGGCGAGGGCTTCGCCGTCATCGGCGACATGGTTCAGCCACTCGTTGATCGCGGACTGGCTCAGCTCGAACAGGACTTCTAACGCCCAACCGCCACCACCGAGAGGACCCCCATGGACTTCGCCTACGACGACAAGACAACGGAGTTGCGCGAGCGACTGCTGCAGTTCATGGACGACGAGGTGTACCCGGCTGAGGCGGCGCTGCACGCCGCGGGCGGGCACGGCGCTGCGGGCGAGTTCACTCGGCCTGCCGTCATGGCCGAGCTGCAGACGAAGGCTCGATCACTGGGACTTTGGAACCTCTTCCTGCCTCACGACCCACGCGGCGGTGGCCTGACGAATCTGCAGTACGCGCCACTCGCGGAGATCACTGGCCGAGTGCCGCAGCTTGCACCGGAGGCCTTAAACTGCAACGCGCCCGACACCGGAAACATGGAGGTGCTGGCGATGTTCGGCACTCCCGAACAGCAAGAACAGTGGCTAACGCCGCTGCTCAACGCCGAGATCCGATCGGCATTCGCGATGACCGAACCTGATGTTGCGTCTTCTGATGCGCGCAACATCTCAACCTCGATTCGCCGAGAAGGCGACGAGTATGTGATCAACGGTCGCAAGTGGTGGACGACTGGTGCGATGGATCCGAACTGCAAGATCTTCATCGTCATGGGCAAGACCGATCCGGATGCGCCGTCGCATCAGCAACAGTCGATGGTTCTGGTGCCGCGTGATACACCAGGCCTCACGGTGGTTCGACCGCTCACCGTCTACGGCTACGCCGACGAGGAACACGGCGGGCACGCGGAGATGCGGTTCGAGAACGTGCGCGTTCCGGTATCGAACCTGATCGGCGAGGAGGGTTCGGGCTTCGCTATCGCCCAGGCTCGCCTCGGGCCAGGCCGGATCCATCACTGCATGCGCGCGATCGGGATGGCCGAACGTGCGCTTGAACTCATGTGCCGCCGCGTGGCCGAACGTGAGGCCTTCGGCAAACCGCTCGCCCGGCAAGGTGTGATCCTCCAGTGGATCGCCCAGGCGCGAATCAAGATTGAGTCGACCCGACTGTTGATTCTGAAGACCGCGTGGTTGATGGACAC
>JBAYVO010000336.1:0-3014 GCA_041674545.1 Candidatus Nanopelagicales bacterium
CGCTCGAGATCGAACCGAATGAGCACAATGCGGCCTACCTGCAAACTAAGGCCGCACGCATGGGGCACCACCTCGTGACCAGCGATGAATCAGCCGCCGGCGACGCCGACCGGCAAACAGGAGCGGAGAACTCGTGAGCGCCAACACCGATCCAACCCCAACCGTTCCTGATGCTGCCGGACTCAAGGTAACGATTGTGGCCAGCAGTTGGCATCAGCAGGTCATGGGAGGCCTGATTGCGGGAGCAACAGAACTGCTCGACGAGGCTGGCGCACGCCACGAGGTCGTGATGGTTCCGGGCACGTTCGAGTTGCCGATTGTGGCTGCCGCGGTGGCACCTTCGGCGGACGCAGTCGTCGCGCTCGGAGTGGTCATCCGTGGCGGTACCCCGCATTTTGACTACGTCTGCAACGCCGCCACAGATGGCCTAACCAGAGTCGCTCTCGACACGGGCGTCCCGATGGGCTTTGGCGTGCTCACGTGCGACACGCAGGAACAAGCACTTGCTCGGGCTGGACTTCCCGACTCGGTTGAGAACAAAGGTCGCGAAGCTGCGCTCGCCGCGATCTCGACCGCGCTCACTCTCAAGGATATTCGGGCGCGCGCGAACAGCGGCGGGCTAGGCTTCGCAGGGTGAAGACCTTTGACGAACTCTACGACGAACTAGTAGCGCGTGCAGAATCCGGTGATGCGGAATCGAACACCGTGAGGCTCCTTGCGGGGGGCGTCCACGAGATCGGCAAGAAGGTCGTTGAAGAGGCCGCCGAAGTCTGGATGGCTGCCGAGTACGAAAGCGATGAGCGGACTGCGGAAGAGATTTCCCAGTTGCTGTATCACGCAGCGGTGATGATGGTTGCCCGCGGAATCACCCCAACTGACATCTACAAACAACTTTGAATCGTGGCGCGCGCGCTGCGTCGAGATCGATCGAGAACGTCCGCTAAGAACGTGAAAGGTGCACAGTGCTTCGGATAGCAGTACCGAACAAGGGCGCTCTGTCTGAGCCTGCCCGAAAGATCCTCAATGAAGCCGGGTATATCCGGGCAAGTCGCGGCAATGAGCTCGTTGTGGCCGATCCCGAGAACGATGCTGAATTCTTCTTCCTGCGCCCGCGCGACATTGCCGTCTATGTGGGAGCTGGACGTCTGGACCTCGGATTCACGGGCCGTGACATGTTGCTGGATTCAGCCGCCACAGCTGTCGAGGTGCTCCCACTCGGTTTCGGCGCATCGACGTTTCGACTTGCTGCACCACAGGGGGTCGCCACGAGTATTCAGGACTTCGATGGCAAGCGGATCGCAACGTCCTACCCCGGAGTGCTTCAGAGCGAGCTTGATCGCAATGGCGTTACCGCCACGATCGTGAAGCTTGACGGCGCGGTCGAGAACGCCGTTGCGCTGGGTGTTGCCGACGCTGTCGCCGATGTGGTCGATACCGGCACCACTTTGAGAAAGGCGGGACTCGAGGTAGTTGGCGACACACTGTTGCGCAGCGAAGGTCTCCTGATCCGACCCGCCGCATCCGAGCCCGATGCGGCGGCCGCCAACTTCATCCGTCGCGTCGAGGGTGTGCTCGCAGCGCGGCTATACGTCATGGTTGATTACGACATCAAGGCTGAACAGCTTGATGCCGCAAGCGCAATCACGCCGGGTCTGGAATCGCCGACCATTTCGCCCCTGCGCGATGAAGGCTGGTTCGCTGTTCGCGCCATGGTCAAACGGGCAGAGGTCCATGGCGTCATGGATGCTCTGTATGACCTTGGCGGCCGCGGGATTCTCGTGACGGACATCCTCGCCTGCCGACTTTAGACGCGCCTGCTACTCCGCTGTAGCGGTCGTTACCGGCCCCGACTCATTGGGGTCACGAACTTCTTCCGTCACTCGCCCGCCTGGGTGGAACAATGCCACCACGAAGGCAACGACAAGAGCGGCCGACATTCCGTAGAAAACAACCTGGTTCGCTTGGGCAAAGTCGAGCTGAATTGCACTTGCCAGCTGTTGCTGTACCGACTCCGGAAGGTTACTCGCGAGCTGATCGCTGCCCTGGTCAGAGCCGTCTGCGATGGACCGCGCCATCGTGCTCGACTGGGACTCGGGGACGCCAAAGCTGGTCAATGTATCGGCGATTTTTGAGCTATTCGCATTGATGAGCAGAGTGCCAAAGATTGCCAGGCCAAGGCTTGAGCCGTAGTTGCGGATCGTTTGGTTGATCCCGGTGACCTCGCCGTATGAGGCGTTGATCGCGCGGTTGACAGCATCCGTGCTCGCGGGCCCCAGAAGTAGACCGATTCCAGCGGCTGCGATCACGATGTACGGCCATTGTGCGCTGAGGCTGTAGTCGGTGAGCTTCTGTGACCAGAGGAAGAATCCGACAGCTCCGACCGCGCAACCAACGATGACTGGCACGCGTGCGCCGCTCTTGTCCAGGATTCGACCTCCGACTTGGACTGCCGGAGCAAATCCAGCGAAGAACACCAGCAGATACAACCCGGCGTTGGTGGCGTTGTAGCCGAGCACTGCTTGGGCGTACACGCTGGCAAAGAAGAACACCGGAACGAACGCCATCATCGCGAAGAACAACACCGCGTTGTCGACAAAGAATGCGCGGTCTTTGAAGATGTCTACCTTGATGAGCGGGACCTTCACCCGGGTTTCCACCTTGATGAAGATCGCGAGCAGGATCAGGCCTAGCACGATGGAGCCGATCGTTCGTGGATCAGTCCAGCCCCATGTGCTTGCCTGTTGCAGACCAAGCACGCTGAACGTCATACCTGCCGCGATGAGCACGGCGCCCTTGTAGTCGAGCGGTTCGCGCTTGTGTTGGGTGTGAATCTTCGCCAGCAGCGTCAGGATGATTGCGATGATCGCCACCGGAACGTTCACCCAGAAGATCGCACGCCACGTCCACTCGCTGAGGTAGCCACCCATGATCGGGCCGATGGCCGTCAGGCCGCCGGTGATACCGAAGAACAGTGCGAGTGCTTTACCGCGCTCCTTCAAGGGGAAGGTCGAGAC
>JBAYVO010000337.1:0-3011 GCA_041674545.1 Candidatus Nanopelagicales bacterium
CCCAGGTAAAGATGCTGATGGCTTGCACCCGGTAAACCTTGGTCGATTGGTGCTCGGCGCACCGGGCGCGTTGCCGTGCACGCCCCGCGGCATCGTCGAACTGCTTCGCCGATACGACGTAAATCTCAACGGTGCGCAGGTCTGCGTCATCGGCCGGGGCGTTACCGTCGGTCGACCGCTTGGACTGTTGTTGACCCGGCGAAGCGAAAACTCGACGGTCACGCTTTGTCACACCGGCACTCGCGATTTGGTCGCCCACACCCGTGAGGCGGACGTCGTAGTAGCGGCCGCCGGCGTCGCTGGGCTGCTGACCGCGGACATGGTGAAGCCAGGAGCAGCAGTCCTCGATGTGGGTATCACCCGGACTGACGCTGGTCTGGTTGGCGATGTGTCCCCAGGGGTGCGCGATGTTGCTGGTTTTGTTGCGCCGATGCCCGGTGGGGTTGGGCCGATGACGCGCGCGATGCTGTTGGCAAACGTGGTCGAACGCGCGGAGCAGTACCTGCAGTAGCGAGGTGCCGGACGCACAAGCATCGGATTGGTTCCCGCGGAGGCGGAAGAAAGGGTCACAGGTGCGCATGCCGTAAGGCGCAATGCGTGTGGCAAAGGTCTACCGTGGTGTCTTGTGAGTCTGACCAGCGGATCAAGCGCACACGATCGTGACGATCGTGCGCAGTCCGCTGTGCCGTTTGCCGCGCCTCACGACTTGCCCGAGAACGTGATTCCACTTCGTGCCGTACCGCCTGCGGTCGTCTCACCAGTCGTCCCACCAACTCAAGATTCGCCACATTTGCAGGAAGCTGATCCGGCAAATCCGGACCATCGGCCGACTCCAATTTTTGGCCGTGCAGCGCTGCAATTGCCGGAATGGCCGACGGTGCTGGTCTTCTCTGCGATCGCGATGTCGGTCATGATCGTTCTTCTCGATTCGTTCCGTGCTGGTGCGCTTGCGTTTGGCGCATCAATGACGCTGGCGTTCTTCCTTCGGCTCGTCCTCACCGATCGCGAAGCCGGCATGCTGAAGGTGCGCTCACGCGGTGTTGACTTGTTGATTCTCGGCTCGTTTTCCGTGGCGATCACCCTGCTCGCGTTCTCCGTGCCCACGCTGAGCTAGCGCGCACGTCACATAGCAACAACCTGGCTTGGTTCGTTGGATCGGGCATCAGATAACCTCACGGTGCTTGTTCCGGCTACCCGGCTGCGCCTGTGAGTGCGCGGCTTGACCCCGTAGAAAGGTCACCACTTCATGGCCCAGAGTCCCGTTACCGTCACCGTCACCGGCGCCGCAGGCCAAATTGGCTACGCGTTGCTCTTCCGGATCGCTTCCGGTCAGATGCTCGGGCCGGATGTGCCAGTGAAGCTCAGCTTGCTAGAAATTCCGCAGGGCGTGAAGGCTGCTGAAGGTGTCGCGATGGAACTCGACGACTGTGCGTTCCCGCTGCTGACCGGCATCGAAATCTCGGACAACCCGACTGATGGCTTCAAGGATGCGAACGTTGCGTTGCTCGTTGGCGCGCGTCCGCGCACGAAGGGCATGGAACGCGGTGACCTCCTTGAGGCCAACGGCGGCATCTTCAAGCCGCAGGGCGAGGCGATCAACGCTGGTGCGGCAGATGACATTCGCGTCCTTGTGGTCGGCAACCCTGCGAACACGAACGCGCTGATCGCTGCCTCGCATGCGCCCGATGTCCCGAACGACCGCTTCACCGCAATGACTCGTCTAGACCACAACCGCGCGCTGACTCAGTTGGCCAACAAGGCTGGCGTACCGATTACCGCGATCAAGCACCTCACGATCTGGGGTAACCACTCAGCGACGCAGTACCCGGACATCTTCAACGCAGAGATCAACGGCCAGAACGCTGCTGCCGTGATCGACGACGAAGCCTGGCTGGCCGATGACTTCATCCCGAACGTCGCCAAGCGCGGCGCAGCGATCATTGAGGCACGTGGGTCGTCTTCGGCAGCTTCTGCAGCAAACGCCGCAATCGATCACGTGAACTCGTGGGTCAATGGCACACCAGAAGGCGATTGGACGTCGGCGGCGGTTGTCTCCGATGGTTCCTACGGGGTGCCCGAGGGCATTATTTCGTCGTTCCCCTGCGTTTCGCGTAACGGTGTGTGGGAGATCGTCCAGGGGCTGGAAATCAATGAGTTCTCGCGTCCACGCATTGATGCGACCGTCGCCGAACTCGTTGAAGAGCGCGAGGCCGTTCGCGGTCTAGGTCTGATCTAACGCTTCACAGCCCAACCACACGTCACTCACTCACCGCACCAAGGAGTCATAAATGGCCAAGATCAAAGTCGCGAACCCAGTCGTCGAACTCGACGGCGATGAGATGACCCGCATCATCTGGTCGTTCATTCGCGAACAATTGATCTTGCCGTATCTCGACATTGATCTGAAGTACTACGACCTTTCGGTCGAGAACCGTGACGCGACGAACGACCAGGTCACGATTGACTCGGCAAATGCCATCAAGCAGTACGGGGTCGGCGTCAAGTGCGCGACGATCACGCCAGACGAGGCACGAGTCGAAGAGTTTGGCCTCAAGGAGATGTGGAAGTCGCCCAACGGCACGATCCGCAACATCCTCGGGGGCGTGATCTTCCGCGAGCCGATCATCATCAGCAACATCCCGCGGTTGGTTCCCGGTTGGACCAAGCCAATTGTGATTGGGCGTCATGCGTTCGGTGACCAGTACCGTTCGACGAACTTTGTCGTGCCCGGCGAAGGAACGTTGACGATGACGTTCACGCCGAAGGATGGGTCTGCTCCGATGGAGTTCGACGTGTTCGACTTCCCAGGCGGCGGCGTCGCGATGGGTATGTACAACCTCGACGATTCGATCCGCGACTTCGCTCGTGCATCTATGCGCTACGGCCTGTCGCGCAACTACCCCGTCTACCTCTCGACGAAGAACACGATCCTCAAGGCGTACGACGGCCGTTTCAAGGACCTGTTCCAAGAGGTCTTTGACAACGAGTTCAAGGGCGTGTTCGACGCGGCA
>JBAYVO010000338.1:0-3003 GCA_041674545.1 Candidatus Nanopelagicales bacterium
ATTGGCGTCGCCGGGGTAGGCGCGGCCCGAGTGGCTGCTCGCTCAAACCGCTAGACGCACAGACGTGTAGCACTAGTAGATAGGTCGAAAGTCATGTCCAAGAACGACAAGGGTCATCACGGTCACGCCACAAAAGGTGAACAAAAGATGGCTAGTGCCCGTCGTCTTGGTGCGCAAGAGGCGTCCGCGCCAGAATCGCGCGAGACTTTCCAGATGGGCAAGAACGCGCGTGTTTCTGAAGATGCCGTGGTTGGTAGCAAAGCCAAGGTTGTGGGCCACGCAGAGGTGACCGGCACCGCAAGGATCTCGGGGAAAGCAAAAATCTCGGGCCATTGCGTCGTTGCCGAAGCCGCGGCCGTATCCGGAAGCGCGTGGATCCATGGGCACTCGACAGTGACTGGCAGCGCGAAGGTCTCCGACCATGCGGAGGTTGCCGGTCGCGCGACCGTGACGGACAAGGCCCGGGTCTCGGGCCACGCCGAGGTCTCCGGGGATGCAGTGTTGGCCGGCAGGTCTCATGCGACCGGTTCCGCCTTGATTGACGAGTCCGCGAGGCTTTCTGGCAATGCCCGAATCTCTGGACAGGCACACATCGGGGGAACTGCGCACGTCACCGGTGACGCCTGCGTTGCCGGAGATGCGCATGTAACAACCGATGCACATGTGATCACGTTGACGGACCCCGATGGTGTGGTCTGGACGGCATTTCGTACTCGCCACAACGGTCGCCAGGTCATCAAGGCCCGAACTCTGGTCGAAGAATCAGAGGCGCCGAAGGAACTCCTGAAGGCAACGGCGAAAGCCTGGTATTCAGGCCACTAAGACACGGCAGGATGCTGCGTGCAGGTGCCTATTCGGCATGGTCCTCTTCAAGCGGCGGAACGAGCGCCGCGATGGCCGAATCGATCGAATCGAAGACCCGCTCCTTGCCGATCGTTGCGACTAGCCCGCCGTGGCGGAACGCATCGTCGGTCTTGCCCGGATGTGAGACCACTGCAAGCTCGACCGTTCGCAACTCGCAGAGTTCCGCAATTTGAATCATCGCTCCGTTTCCGGTGTAGTCGATGTCGTCGACTCCGGTCGTGTCCAGCACGAGTAGTTCCGGCTTGTCTTCATCCTCGGGAATCTGGACAAGCATCTCCTCGCGGAACCAGTTCGCGTTCCCGAACCACAGCGGGCCGTTGAGATGGAATACCGCGATACCAGGCAGCTCGACGCTGCCCTTCATGCTGTGCGGCACCCACACGCCCTCGGTGGTGCGTCCAAGGCGCAGAAGTTCCGGGCGTGCGGTTCGGCGGGCGCGATCGAGCACTGAAATGAGGACCGCGAGGCCCACTCCGTATGCGACTCCGAGGATCACCACGCCCAACAGCGCGGTGAGCATGAGGGCGAACGCCCGCCAGGAGTAGCGCTTCATCGAGCGCATCTCATCGAGGTGGAAGATCCGAATTGCGATGAAGAGCAAGATCGCAGACAGCGTTGCCTCGGGCAGTGCCTCGATGAGCCCGCTAGCAAACATCACGACAATGACCAAGAGGCATGCAAACAGACTCGTCACCTGTGAACGTCCCCGTGACTCGGAGATGATCGTTGTTGATGGCGGGCTCGCATTTGCTGTGAACGAACCGAAGAAGCTCGACAGCACGTTCGCCGCGCCAACTGCTCGGAAGTCGGCGTTGATGTCGGTTTCGAACCCGCCGACGGCCGCTGCGGTACGAGTTGTCGCTGCAGTTTGGGCGATGCAGATCACGGCGATTGCCAGTGCTGTTCCGAGCACTGCCTCAAAGGCCCCGTAGGTGATCGGAGGGAATGTGAGATCAGGTAATCCAGACTTCAAGCGTCCAAGAGTCTCGACTCCCATGGCATTCAGGTCGAACACGTTTGACGCGATGATCGACACAGCCAGCACGATGAGTGCACCAGGGAATCGTGGGCCAAAGCGCGAGAGGATCAGCAGGAGTAGCAGCGACGAAACGCCAACGACCAACGTTGGGACGCTCACCTGCGGCAGCGAGAGCATGACGTTCCAGAGCCGACCGACGGTTCGATCACCCTGTGAATCAATGCCGAAGAACTGGGGCAATTGATTGACCACGATGATGATCGCGATTCCACCGAGAAAGCCGGTAACGACCGGCCTGGACAGGAAGTCGCCGAACCAGCCCATCTTCCCGAACCCGATAATGAGTAGTAAGACGCCGACAACAAGCGTGGTGACCAGCGCCATCCCAACGTATTCGGGTGTGCCCGCGACCAGACCCAGGCTGACCAGTCCCGCCGCCAGCATCGGGGCGACGGTGGAGTCCATCCCGAGTGCGAGGTGGCGATTTGCGGCGAAGACGGCGGCCATCAAACACGCAGCAAGAAAGCCGTACAACCCGGTGATGGCAGGCATCCCTGCTAGATGAGCCGTTGCGAGCTGGCCGGGAATGGTGATCGCCCCGAAGCTGATCCCGGCCACGAGATCGCGGGTCAGCCAACTTCGCCGGTACCGACGCAGCGTCGGGAAGACGCTGAAGTCGGTCTTCCACTGCGTGGCCACCCGGTGATCCTATTGACGAATTGGCACGATAGGGCGCGCTACAGCGCTCGTGACTGCCGGACGTGCGCTGAATGGGTGCAGCGACAGGCCGGTTCGGCACCTCCTAGCGTGAGCTGGGCTAGCGAACGCTGAGGTCCTGGGTCGAGTTTGCCAGGGATCGCAAGAACACCTTGGTCGGTTTAGCGTTGCGATTCTTGTAGTTGATCTGGGTCTTCAGTTGCTGAATCAGGACGCGGAACCGCTTGTTTGCCTTCCCGCCGCGGGTGTCGGCTCCCACCACCGTCCGCAGAGTCTTGATGTGCGGTGAACCCTTCTTCGTTCGGTAGGCCGTGAGGATTGCCTTGGCGTCTACAACCGGCCGACTCCACACTCGGGAAGGTTCCCAGAACAACGTCTCGGGCTTGTTGAGGTAGTTGTAGCGGCTCCAGGCCGCAGCCGTGGAGGTGCCCGGTCCAGTCGGC
>JBAYVO010000339.1:0-2987 GCA_041674545.1 Candidatus Nanopelagicales bacterium
CGGAGCAAACCCTGCGATCGCAACGATCGCCTCGGCGCCGAGCATCTGGCCGCTCTCTTTGTGCTGAGCCATGTCGAACGAGATCCGTTGCAGGCGAACAACAGGATCCGGCTCGCCGACCGGCAGGTCGACGAGGAACGCTGCTACCCGATTACCGCCGACTGAGTCTTCGTCGTCGCGGACACTAACCGGCACCATCGCGCGAATTACCGCGCGACTTCCGACTGCTTCCCCGCGCGTCATCAACCAGGAACGAAGCGCACCGGCAGTGATCGCAAGCACCACGTCATTAACTGTGCCGCCGTGCGCGCGTCGAACTTCCTTGAGATCGCTGAGCTTTGCGTGTGCAGTTGCGTAGCGCCGTTGCTCGCCGATCTCGGCGTTCAACGGACTCTGCGGCGTCGAGCGGGCAACGGTCATGGCGGCCGCAGCGATGCCCACCGCATGGCGTCCGATCGACGTCGCGGTTCGATGAAGGTCAGCAACACCAGTCCGAACGTTGTCTACGGCATTCGCAGGGCTCTTCACCAGGTCGCCCATCGCGCCAGCCATCAACTCAACGCCGGACGGCTCACGGCTCGGTCGCCACTCGTCGCTAGAGATCTTCCGCGGCACAGGATCGACATCGAGGATCACCTGACCAATATCGACCGCACTCACCCCATCGACCATCGCATGGTGGGTCTTGCTCAGGACAGCAAATCGGCCACCCTCAAGACCTTCTACGAGATACATCTCCCACAGCGGTCGACTGCGATCGAGCGGGCGCGACATGATCCGACCAACCAGTTCGCGTAGCTGTGCTTCCGTACCCGGCTTCGGGAGCGCCGACCGGCGAACGTGATACGTGACATCGAAGCTCTCGTCATCAACCCACACAGGGTTGGCGAGTCCACCTGGGACCCAGCGCACACGTTGGCGAAACCTTGGCACTAGGGCGATTCGACCGCGGATGAGCTTCACCAGTCGGTCGTAGTCGAAGCCTTCCTCAGGCGGCTGGAAGATCGCGACGCTGCCCACGTGCATCGGCGTTGTCGTGTCTTCCAAATACAAGAAGGAGACGTCGAGAGAGTTCAGACGGTCGGCCACATATCCATCGTGACATGCCGCGAGATCGGTCGTAGTGGCCCCTCACCCGGCCGGGTTGCCCGCGCCCGGATGATATGGCGACAAGATCAGCTCAGTTTCATCCCGTACAACGCGTCGATTTCGGCCGCCGTGGCCTCGTAGCGCTCGTGGTGGATACCAACCATGCCCAGCGCAACAGCCGCGTCAACGTTGTGACGGAGGTCGTCGACGAACGCGCATTCCTGCGCCGGTAGCCCCAATTTGTCGAGGGTGTACGTGTAGATGCGCTCCTCCGGCTTGCGCATTCCTACCTCGCCAGAGATCACGACCACATCGAACATCCCGTCAAAGAGATGGTCTGGATACGTGTTGCCCCAAGAGTTGCTGAGCAAGGCGGTGCGAACGCCTGCCGCCTTCGCTCGGCGAACCAGGCCTGTCATGTCGTGGGCGTGGGTGAAGTGTGCAAACAAGCGTTGCAGCAATCCCGCATGTTCAATGGGCTTCCCGAGCCTTTCGGTCAACCCTTGCGCCAACCGAATCTCAAAGTCGGGGACCTCAATCTCGCCTCGCTCGAGCGCGTGAACCGGGTTCACCCACGACTCGACCTCGCCTTCCTGGCCGAGCCACTTGCGCATCACGGCGCCGAACTGCTCGAGGTCGACGTCTTCCTCGTCCGCCCACGCGCTCATTGATGAATGAAGATCTGTGGTGAGGACGCCGCCCCAGTCGAGGACTAGCCCTTGCAGGTAGGTCACGGACCTAGCGTGCCGGACTCGTCATGCTGACGCCAACAGCGGGGACGTCAACCGCGGCAAAGCAGCAGTGAGATCTGCGACAAACGGACTCTTGCGGTGCTGTTCAAACGGTGTCACGCCGTTGAGCATTGCTTGATCGAATGTGCCGCGGTCTTCGGCAACCAACGTCACATCCTGCGCACCGGTTTGAGCTCGAACGAACTCGCGCAGTTCCTCCGCGGCCGTTGCGTTGCGCACCAGCGGTGACCGAACCCGATTAACCACAATCCGCAACTCCGCAGTGGGAGCCAACGATCGGATCGCCCCGAGGTGAGACAGCATCCGCGCGATCGCGACCGGCTCGCACGTCGTCACGGCAATAAGTTCGTCGGCGACAGCGAGTGCCGTCACCGCGGCGCTGTGTCCGCCGGAGTTCAACCCGAAGTCAGCGATGTCGGCGTCAAACGCCAGCGAGCCGTCATCGACGCAACCACCAACATCAACCACACAGAGTTCGCTCAGAATCATTGCGGTCTGCCACACCTTCCCCATCGCGGCTGCCCGAAGCTCCGCCCTGCGACTAACATGCGAGACACCCGTCAGAATGCGGAATCGGTCATCCACTGTGCGTGCAAGACGCGACATCACCGCCACGTCGAGGGTTCCGCGATCGCTGTGGTGGGCGGCGGCGATCAAGCCAGAACCGTCTGGTTCCAGGCACAGTGCCGCGCCAACTCCTGGCGCGGTCGAATCGGCGTCTACCAACAACGTTTCGACGCCCGCAGCGGCAGACAATTGCGCGACCGTGAGGGCCACGCAAGTGCGCCCCGGTGCCCCAGGCGCGCCCCACACCGCCACCAGGCGCCCCTGCGCCTTCGCCTGTCGTGCGCCGGTAGTCGCCTGACTGATCGCCGCCTGTGGCTGACGATCTTGCGATGCGTCAAGCCGGTCGCGGATCACGCCTACCGCCGCAGCCACATCACTTGTCGAGACCGATACGACTTCAGATACACCAAACGCCGTAAGGCGCTTCGCACCTTCCGCGGTCGCGGCAGCACCGAGCACAACCATGCCATCACGCGCCAGGGTCGCCACGACTGTTGAGTCGAGCCGCGGGAAGTCGGCGTCGATCACGACCAGTCTTTGGTCACCGACTTTCGCCGCTAGCAGCAGACTCGAAACGTC
>JBAYVO010000340.1:0-2979 GCA_041674545.1 Candidatus Nanopelagicales bacterium
ACAGGCTGCTGGTACCGATTGCCGGGTCGTCTGCGTGGCAATCGATCCCGCGAAAGATCCACACGCCTTCACCTCCGAATCGGCACGCCGCTCGACGCTGAGCCCCCTAGACGCTGCGAGCGAAATCGCCCCCGTCATCGTTTCGCGTCGTAAACGAAAGCCCTATGAGGTTGTTGCGTTGCCAAGCAGCATTCGTGGCGCGGCAGGGAAACTACGACCTACCCGCTAGCGCCACCGTCAGGCAGGACAGTGGCACCACGGATTCAGTGAGCCGCTTCGTGCCAGCTGTGACCGAGCCCAATGGATACCGACAGCGGCACGCTGAGGTCGGCCGCCTTCGCCATCTGCTCGCGCACGAGTTCGCTCACCTGCTCCGACTCGCCTTGACCTACTTCGAGGATGAGTTCATCGTGGACCTGAAGCAGGAGTCGAGACGCCAGATTCTCAGTGCGAATCGCACGGTCCACGTTCAGCATCGCCACCTTCACGAGGTCCGCCGCGGAACCTTGAATCGGCGCGTTGAGCGCCATCCGTTCGGCCATTTCGCGTCGTTGGCGGTTATCACTATTGAGATCCGGCAAGTACCTGCGGCGGCCAAGAATTGTCTCCGTATAGCCGGTCTGTCTGGCCAGGTCAACGGCGTCGGTCAGGTAGTCCGACACTGCCCCGAAACGCTCGAAGTACTTCTCCATTAGGCCGTTCGCTTCGCCAGCCGAGATGCCAAGTTGCTGCGAGAGCCCGAAGGCACTGAGGCCATAGGCGAGGCCGTAGCTCATCGCCTTGATTCGCCTTCGCTGCTCGGCATCCACATCTTCAGGATCAACACCGAACACCTCGGCCGCCATGGTCGAATGAAGGTCCTCGCCCGCAACGAACGTAGCGATGAGCTTCTCGTCACCAGACAAGTGAGCCATGATTCGCATCTCGATTTGCGAATAGTCAGCCGTCAGCAACGTCTCGTAGCCTTCGCCTACGACGAAGCCCGCGCGGATACGTCGGCCCTCTTCGGTTCTAATCGGGATGTTCTGCAAGTTTGGATCGGTACTGCTCAGGCGCCCGGTCGCCGCCACGGTCTGTTGGAACGTCGTGTGGATCCGGTGACCCGAATCAGCAAGGGGCAACAAACCCGCGACTGTTTGCCGAAGCTTGGTGACCTCGCGCCAGCGCAGGAGCACAACGGGCAGTGGATCTTCACTGACCTCTGCAAGCCACTGCAAAGCCTCAGCGTCGGTAGTGAAGCCAGTCTTAGTCTTCTTAGTCTTCGGCAACCCACGCTCGCCGAAGAGAACCTCTTGCAACTGTTTGGGCGAGCCTAGGTTGAATACGCGCCCAGCGAGTTCGTGCGCCGAGGCCTCGGCGCCCGCAATCTCTTTGGCGTACTCGGCCTCAACTTGTTCAAGGTAGGCAATGTCGAGGCAGATACCATCGCGTTCCATTTGGGCGAGCAACGTCACGAGTGGCAACTCCACGTCACTGAGGAGGGCCTGCCCACCTCGCTCAACGATTTGTGCGTCAAGGACAGCACTGAGTGCCAGGATCGCTCTCGCTGCAGCAGCGAGTGCGTCGCGGTTCGCTGCGCCGTCGTCAACGTCGAACGTCAGTTGTCCACCGGAGCCGTCGGCGGTCGGCAATGTTGTGTGGAGGAATCGTTCGACCAGATCCGAGATGGCCAAAGCGCGTTGCCCCGCGAGAACGAGGTAGGCCGAGAGTTCGATGTCGGCGGCGAGCCCAGCTACTTCAAGCCCTCGAGCACCGAACGCCAGCATCGCGCCCTTCGCAGAATGCATAACCTTGGCGTGCGCGGGGTCGCTCAGCCACGCTGCGAACGCAGCATCGTCGCTTGCGCCGAGCTCGGCTGGATCGAACCAGACCGCATCGCCACCGGCAGCCGCAAGCGCGACGGCAAGGACCTCCCCCGTCCCTGCGCCGGAAGCGCCATCGAAGGACAAAGCAACTGGTGTCGCATCCTGACCTGTGCGCGCGGCCAGCCAGGCGGCGAGTTCACCATCGGCGTCGCAGCGCGCCAATTCGCCAGCGAAAATGTCATCCGCGGATTCATGTGACGTAGGCACTGAACCGCCTTCGGCGGCGATCAGGTCGAACAGTCTGTCACGCAGCACCTTGAACTGCAGCGCGTCAAAGACCTCATGGACCTGCTCGACATCGACAGGGGTCCGTTCCAAATCTGCGACGCCAGCAGCAAGCGGAACGTCCCGAACAAGCTCCGTGAGCTCGCGATTGCGCCGCACTTGGTCGATGTGCTCCCGCAGGGCAACGCCAACCTTGCCGCCAACGCTCTCGGCGTTAGCCAGCAGGTCATCAAGTGAGCCGTACTCACGAATCCACTTTGTCGCGGTCTTCTCTCCGACGCTCGGGATGTTCGGCAAGTTGTCGGACGGGTCGCCACGAAGGGCGGCAAAGTCGGGGTACTGCGCAGGTGTGAGCCCATAGCGCTCCTCTACCTCTGCCGGTCCCATCCTGGCGAGGTCGGACACCCCCTTCTTCGGATACAAGACCGTCGTCTGGTCGCTCACGAGCTGGAACGCGTCACGGTCACCGGTAAGGAGGAGTACATCGAAGCCCTCCGCGACGGCTTCGGTGGTCAAAGTCGCCAGGATGTCGTCAGCCTCAAAACCATCGACGCGCAAAGAAGTGATCTTCATCGCGTCCAAAACCTCAACGATGAGATCTACCTGGCCCTTGAACTCGCTCGGTGATGCAGACCGATTTGCCTTGTACTCAGGAAAAAGTTCGGTCCGAAAAGTCTTGCGCGAGACGTCAAAGGCAACTGCTAGATGTGTCGGCTTTTCGTCGCGCAAGGTGTTGATCAGCATGGAGGTGAAGCCGTACACAGCGTTGGTCGACTGACCAGTGGTTGTTGAGAAGTTCTCGACGGGCAGCGCGAAGAACGCACGATAGGCCAGCGAATGGCCATCAACAAGTAACAGTTTGCGGTCCTGCTGCGGTTCAGTCACGCGC
>JBAYVO010000341.1:0-2978 GCA_041674545.1 Candidatus Nanopelagicales bacterium
CGACCGGCCTTTGCAAACCCAACCTTCAGTTTGCGCTGGAGCATGGACGTTGACCCGAATTGGGTCGTGACGACAAGTTCAGCCGCTTGAAGCAGGAGATCGAGGTCGTCACCAATGTCTTCTGGCGTGCTGTGAACAGTCGCGACGGTTGCCGTGACGTCGTCGCGATACTGCGGCGTCATCTGCTTCTTGCAATGCTCGACGATCGCGCGAATCTCGGCCTCGGAAACGAAGGCGCCCTGGACTCGGATTGGTTTGCTGACTCCCATTGGCAGGAAGAGGCCATCGCCCTGTCCGACCAACTTCTCAGCTCCTGGCTGATCAAGGATGACTCGGCTATCGGCGAGGCTCGACGTCGCGAACGACAAACGGCTTGGGACGTTCGCCTTGATCAATCCGGTGACGACATCGACGCTTGGCCGCTGGGTGGCAAGCACCAAGTGGATTCCTGCCGCACGGGCAAGTTGAGTGATTCGAACAACTGCGTCTTCAACGTCGCGCGCCGCAACCATCATGAGGTCGGCGAGTTCGTCGACCACCACGAGGAGGTAGGGGTACGGCGTCAGCTTGCGTTCCACTCCGGGCGGCGGTTTGACGGCGCCCGCGCGTACGGCCTTGTTGAAGTCATCGATGTGCCGGAAGCCGAAGTCCTCCAGGTCTTGGTAGCGCAAGTCCATCTCTTTGACGACCCAGGCCAGTGCGTCCGCGGCCTTCTTCGGGTTCGTGATGATGGGCGTGATGAGGTGCGGTACACCCTCATAGATCGTGAGTTCCACACGCTTCGGATCAATGAGGATCAACCGAACGTCGTCCGGTGTGGTGCGAACGAGAACCGACGTGATGATCGAGTTGATGCAGCTTGACTTACCTGCACCCGTCGCACCAGCGACGAGGAGGTGCGGCATCTTCGCGAGGTTTGCGCACACAAACCCGCCCTCGACGTCCTTTCCAAGGCCGACAACCATCGGATGGTGACTGGTCGCTGCAGCGCTGCTACGCATCACGTCGCCGAGGCTGACGAGCTCGCGGTCGGAGTTGGGAATCTCGATCCCGATGGCCGACTTACCTGGGATTGGCGACAAGATCCGCACATCAGCGCTTGCGACGGCATACGAAATGTTCTTGCTCAATGCAGTGACACGCTCGACCTTGACACCTTGCCCAAGTTCTACTTCGTAACGAGTGACCGTCGGTCCGCGCGTGAATCCAGTGACTCGGGCGTCAATCTCAAACTGATCGAGCACGCTTGTGAGCGCCTCAACGACACGTTCATTCGCCTTTGTTGCAGCCTTGGGTGCGGCACCGGCCTTGAGCTTCGTGGCGCCCGGAAGTTGATAGATGACATCGCCGGAGAGCGAGAGTTGTTCTGGCTTGGGCCGTAGCGCCGCATCAGTCACATCTGCCGTGACCGGCGAAAGGTCGGTTCGAGTCGCCCCCGCGTCCGAATCACCGGCGAGTGCTGCATCTGCCTCAACCACGGCCGCAAATGGCTCATTGCCAACGAGGTCGATGGCTTCGTGTGTTGGCACAGGCTTGCCGAAGCCCAACTTTGATGCCAAGCCTGATTTGCGACTCGCCTTTTCCTTCACGGGAGCATCTGACGACTTTGCCGCGGACCGTTCACTGGCGGCCTTCGTAGGCTTTAACACGGTCGTGTCAGCGGTTGGATCGACCTCGTCATCGGCCTCGTCGCTCGGCGAGAGGTAGTCACGAACGCGCCCAACAAACTCCATCGGGGGAATCTGCATCACCATCAGCACGCCCAACCCGAGAGCGGCCAGAGCAATGACAGCCGTCAGGAGCGAACCAAGCGCGGCGACCAATGGCGACGTGAGAATCCAGCCAACCCATCCCCCGCCGCCGCGCATTGCTTCAGCGCCATCGCTAGGAACTGGAGCACCCGCAAGGCATTGCCACAACGCACAGAAGGCGAGTCCGGTGACAACCCAGCCCCACATCACTGAGCGCGCCATCCGCTCTCCGGGGTACCGCAGGCTCCGCCACGCGAGCCACAGGAGCACGAACGGAACAACCATGACCAGGCTGCCGACTAAGCCAGAGATCGCGAAATCGACGGCTTCTTCGATCGGACCTTGCAGCCCGAACCATGAAACGAACGCAATCACAAAAGCCGCGATC
Source organism: Candidatus Nanopelagicales bacterium (assembly GCA_041674545.1). Lineage (GTDB taxonomy): Bacteria > Actinomycetota > Actinomycetes > S36-B12 > UBA10799 > UBA10799. The sequence goes on from JBAYVO010000341.1 coordinate 2,140, forward strand.
GTCAGCGCGAGACCAATGCCATCACGACGCATCGCGGGCGGTACATCTTTGGCGGTGCTACCAAATGCGCGAACGAGTGATCCGAGGCCGCGGGCAACCGCCATCCAGGCAGCCCGAATGGTCTTGAGTAGTGCGACCAACAGCACCATAAAGGGTCCGCGTTTTGGCGGCATCGGGGCGGTGCGGGCACCCGTACGAGAAGGTGAGCGTGAAGCCTTTCCCGAGGACTTAGAGCTAGCGGGTTTACTGGAACGACTACTCGCAGCGCGTGATGAACGGCGCGCACTAGCGCTCGATGCTGAATTGCCCGACCGCGATGACTTCGACTGCGATGACGTGGGCGTTCTAGTCCCCATGGTCGGTGAGCCTAACCGGAAATCGGCGTGAGGCCGCGCTCAAACTCGCGTGGGTGCGTGAGTGTCGGCGGCGTCAACCGATTGCTGCGAAGGTTGCGGGTGCTACGCCTCGACGACGACCGGGACGATCATGGGTCGACGGCGCATCTTCTCGCCAACCCACTTCCCGATCGTGCGGCGCACCAACTGCTGAAGTTGGTACGGATCGGTTACGCCGTCTTTCATCGCGTCCTCGAGTCGCGCAGTGACTTTGGGAAGCACATCGTCGAAGACCGTTGCGGCCTCGGCAAACCCGCGGGCCTGCACCTCTGGGCCCGCGACCACCTTGCCCTCGGAAATATCAACAGCGACAAAGACGGAAACGAACCCCTCTTCACCGAGGATTCGTCGGTCCTTCAGCATGCCTTCGGAAAGGTCACCCACGCTGGATCCGTCGACGAACACGTACCCACACGGCACCTTGCCGACCACGGTAAGCGCGCC
>JBAYVO010000342.1:0-2970 GCA_041674545.1 Candidatus Nanopelagicales bacterium
GTCTTCTTGTTGCCTGCCCAGATGATCATGTGAGCGGTCACCACCTTGCGGCGGCTACGTTCCCGAATGACCACCGTGGCACAGCCGTCCAGGATATCGCGTACGGCCATCCTGTCCGGCAGTAACGCGGATCTCGCTGCAGGTTGCACAACAGGGAGCGCCGGCGTCGGCACCATCGGAACGACGACTGCGGTTGCCAGCGCCTGTTTTGCCAGCGCTCGCTTGTTCCGGATGGTCTCGACGATGAGCACCAGAAAGCGTATGCCGATAATGAATCCCAGGACCCACCAGAAAGTCATGACGTATTCCATGGTGGTCTCCTAGAACAGCTTGGCGCGAAGCGCCGGGTTATCGGCAAACAGCTTCTTGCCTTCCCAGCAGCCCAACGCTTCTGCGACGCTCTCGATACGCGCCCAATCACCCTGATACAGTGGGTTGATCGGACGGACCTGCCTCGGCACCGATGCTTGCGCGTCGTCGACGATCTCGATGCCGCCGAGAGCCTTCCTCAGCGCCACGAGACAGACGACGAGCACCGCAGACGCCGGGCCGGGCTTGACGCTTCCGACCGTGCTACCGTTGCCCACGAGGATATTGATTTCCCCATCGGCAAACCGGATCGATAGCGTCGTGCCGCCCCCAGCCTCGCTGCAAGCTACCTGACAGCCAGGCGCCGCGGCGAGCAGGTGGGCAGCCCTTTCGGGCCACCCTTCGGTGAGGTTGTCGCCCTTGAAGTAGGCGACCGCCTTGAACTTGTTGGTCATGGCGTTAATCCTTCACGTCAGGGCCAACACCGAACACCGCTTCCAGGGCTTGGTGCAGCTTCACGCGGGTAGTAGCCGTCGCGAGGTTGGCCACATACTTGTCGAGGCAGTAGTGCAGCGCCGACTTGCCCGTTCTCTCCGGCAACCGCATGTGCTGTACGGCATGGTGTACCCAGCGGCGCAAGTGCCGCGTTGAAAAATCCACCTCCAACGCGTCCTCGGCATCCGGATCCAGACTCAGCTCCCGCACTTTCTGAACGAGGTCGAGGGCGGTTTCGATGAAGTCCGCGCGACTGACGGCGTCGCCTTCCTTCATGATCGACCCGGTCGTATTGACCCGTAGCCCCTCCTGTTCGAACCAGTACGCCAGATCGGTTTCCTGGTAGGGCTGCAAAACGCCGGCGAGGATGCCGCGCTCCACCTTGCGATCGGTGGAATACCCGACCTGAATGCAAGACAGCCTTTCCAGGATGGAACGGTCCTGCGCCTTCGCCGTGCCGAACTTGGTGTTCTGCTCCACCATGTTCGTGTTCGTCGTGACGATGATGCAGAACCCCGGCAGCGGCTCAACCACCTTGGAGTGATTGCCCGGCACCGGGAACGGGCGGTTCTCAGCGACGTCGTTCAATGTGACGTTGATATCGCTGGGATTCCGGTCGAACTCGTTGAACAGCACCGGAAGCCCATACTGCGGCGCCAGTGTCATCGGGGCCGGCTCGAACACCGTTTCCCCACCGACCAGCGACATCTGCCCGAAAATTTCCCCGAGCGTGATCTTGCCGCCACCCTTCAACGTGAAACACGGAACCCCGAGCTTGCCCATGAACTGCAGCCAGGCGGAGGTCTTCCCCGATCCCGACGGCCCGGTGAGACACAAGACCTCCGGGTTGTCGAAACGGTGATTCCAGTAGTAGACCAGGTCCGGCACCACATCGTCGCGGTGCTGGTACAGAGGATCCACTGCAGGAATCAGCGAACGCAGATACTGCGCGTGTGCCGCCATTTCCGGGTCGGTGAAGCTTTCCGGGGCCGGAATTTCGTAGCCCCAGGTTGTCGCACCCGGCTCGAAGGTCTCCGGGGGCAGCCCGAAGGTCGCCGCGATCGGCAATTCCTTCGGTACGAGAATGTTTTCCAGCATAGTAAATCCCTTCTCCCCTTCACAAGGGGTGATGAACTGCGTAGAGAAAGGGCACCATGGCCCCGTAGGGTCGGCGCCCTACAGGGTCGGTCAAGAAAACGTGAAGACTTTCGTGACCGCTGTCATGAGTTCGGCCGGCAGATTGCGGCGAAACCCGTTGCGAACCAGATCCTCAGTCACGCGTGCCGCGATGCAGCAGTTGTGGAATGAAAACGTCTGGTCTCGTTCGTGCTCTTCAAGGCAATGACTTCTGCCAATGCGTTTGTCGAACACGTAATACTTCCGAATCGCTGGCATGAAGACCCACTTCACCACCGACCACTTATCGTGGCTGTTGTTGATGAGGGTCATCTCTTCCATAGACTCCCAAAACAGAAAATTCTGAAGTGCTACCAGTCCCTCGCGGGACCACTTCATTCCGTGGGCGTCTTCGATCCAGGGTGTTCCCCACGAGGCGTAGGGGACGACGCACTCGTCTGGATCAATCTCTTCTCCGGTCTCCTCGAGCAGCCTGACGTTGCGCCGATCCGAAAATCTGAACTCTTTCGGCAGGCAGTCTGGTGAGAAGACAGGACGAGCGAGCCATTCCATGATCTCCGGAAACAGCATCGGAGTCGCGTTGGCCAGCTCACGGCGAAGCATCTTGCGACGCTTCGCCTCCAGGGATTGGGCCTTACGTTTTTTCGGTTGCTGCGCGCTGGGTTCCGGTTGCATCCATGGCGGCGGTTGGATCGGCTGCCCGAAAAGGTCAGTGAGTAGCATCGCTCACCTCCTTCTCAGGCTGCACTTTCCAGCCCGCCGACTTCAGCTTGTTCAGAACCGACGCGAATGACTGACGCCACTCACGGAAGCTCCGAACCCGGGTGCGACTGGTGTGGGTCCGCTTCAGAACGCCACAGAGGGCGCGTCCATATTCGAAAACCACCAGGCTGTGTTCTCCCTTGCGGAGAGTCACGCGCCTCAACGCGAGGGTGATGCCTTCGCGTTGTTTCCAGCCTGCCCACTCGTACATCACCTGCGTCCCTGGCCGAAGCGATTCCAGCTTCAGGACTTCTTCCTTGATGCTCA
>JBAYVO010000343.1:0-2967 GCA_041674545.1 Candidatus Nanopelagicales bacterium
GCCGGGTCCTCCCCGCGCGCGGTCTGCGAGGCACGGACACGGTCAGGGTCGTCGCGCAAAATCTTCAGGTCGATCACGCCGCAAGGTTACTGAGGCGCGCAACCCCGTGTCCCCGTGGTGCCTGCTGCTCGCGGGCGCCGCCGTTCTGCCGCGGGTGCGGCCCGCGTTCGCACGCCGTTCGCAGGGCCTGTCCCGCCGATTTTTGGCGTCGTCGTGAGCAGCGTGCGTGATTTGTGTTGTATAGCCACACTTATCACGCACGCTGTTGCGGAACGCGGGTGCCGGTGGTGGTGACCTGTGGGTGTGGGGTGCTGGTCGGCTGCTGCTGTGTGTGGTCGGCGCCTGCGATTCGCCCCGCCCGGTATGGCGTTCGCGCTGCCTGTCCCGCCGATTTTTGGGGTCGTCGTGAGCAGCGTGCGTGATTTATGTTGTATAGGCACACATATCACGCACGCTGTTGCGGAACGCGGGTGCAGGTGGTGGTGACCTGCAGGTTTGTGGGGTGCGGACGGGCTACAGGTACGGGCCTGAGGGGGCCGCCGCGGTGGGGTCGGCGGGTTCGGTGCCGATGGCAGCGCGGCGGCGCATCTCCTCGAACTGGGCGCGCGCAGTCATCTGCTGGGCGAACAGCGCCGTCTGAATCCCGTGGAATAGCCCTTCGAGCCACCCGACAAGTTGCGCCTGCGCGATCCGCAGCTCGGCATCGCTAGGAGTGGAGTCGTCAGTGAACGGAAGCGTCAGCCGGTCGAGTTCCTCAACGAGTTCCGGCGCGAGGCCGTCCTCGAGTTCGGCGATCGAACGCTGATGGATCTCCTTCAGGCGTGCGCGGCTCGCATCGTCCAGTGGTGCGCTGCGGACCTCCTCGAGGAGCTGCTTGATCATGCTGCCGATTCGCATCACCTTCGCGGGCTGCTCGACGAGTTCGGCGACGTTGCGGGCGGCCTCGTCGCCGGTGGGCGCAAGTTCGCCGCCGCTGCCGTCGGGGTTGACGATCACGATCTGGCCATCGGCGCCGTCAGGTCCATGCGCGGCGTACGGGTCCGAATCCGAGGAAGAAGGAAACATGCCTCCATTGTGACCCTGTGCAATCCGCGGTCGCGCGCGGTCGTTCCAACCTGTGGATTAGGCGACGGTGAGCAGGATCTTTCCGGAGTGGGTGCTGTCCTGCATGCGCTGGTGCGCAGGGGCGACTTCGGTGATCGGGAGCCTGGTATCGACGACGGGCCGGATGCGTCCGTCGGCAAACATCGGCCACACGTTCGCGACGACGGCCTGGCAGATCGCGGCCTTCTGCACGGACGGGCGGGCACGCAAGGAGGTCGCCGCGAGGGTGCCGCGTTTGGTCAGAAGTTTGCCGATGTTGAGCTCGGCCTTCACCCCGCCCTGCATTCCGATGATGACGATGCGGCCGTCAGCCGCGAGGGCATTGACGTTGCGCTCAAGGTATTTGGCGCCCATGTTGTCGAGGATGACGTTCGCCCCGCCGGTTTGGTCTTTGAGGATCGCAACGAAGTCCTGGTCGCGGTAGTTGATGCAGATGTCGGCGCCGAGCTCGGCGCACAGGGCAAGCTTCTCGGCAGAGCCCGCGGTGACGGCGACGGTTGCGCCGAGCGCCTTGGCGAGTTGGATCGCGTGGGTGCCGATGCCACCGGCGCCACCGTGGAGCAGGACGACCTCCCCGGTCTGCAAGTGCGCGACGTCGATGAGGTTCGACCAGACGGTGCAGGCGACCTCCGGGATGCTGGCGGCCGTCACGAGGTCGACGCCGCCGGGCAGCGGCATCACCTGCCCGGCGGGGACGGCAACCTGTTGGGCGTACCCGCCGCCGCTGAGCAGGGCGCACACCTCGTCGCCGACGGCGATGCCGGTGACGTCCGGGGCAACCACGGCTACGGTGCCTGAGCACTCGAGGCCGAGGATCTCCGACGCCCCAGGTGGGGGTGGGTAGAAGCCTTGGCGTTGCAGCAGGTCCGCGCGATTCACGGCGGTCGCGGCGACGTCAATCAGCACCTCGCCTGGCGGGAGCGAGGGGGCGGGAACCTCATCCCAGCGGAGTTGCTCGACTCCCCCGGGTTCCGTGACAACGACAGCCTTCATTCGCGCTCAACTCCTGGCTTTGTGGATCGGTCGGGCGGAGGCGTTCTTCGCCGTGGGCTCAACCTGTTGGGCGACGCAGGCGTCGCTTCGGGGATTCCAACACGTGACGGATAACGACCACAACGTCGCCGGCTTGCATCGTGCTGTCGCCGAGTTCGTCGAACCGTAGGACCCGGTCGTCGCGCTTGATCGCGAGCACCATCTCCCCGTGGTTTGCGAGCAGGCCAACAGGGCTTCCGACCTCGTCGGGGGTGACTGGTCGTTCGCAGAACTCGAGGCCCTCGCTGGGGTCGAGGAGGTCTTCCATGAGTTCGCCTGCGGTGGGTGACATGAGCGAGATGCCCATAAGTCGGCCTGCGGCTTCGGCGGTGGTGATGACGGCGTTGGCGCCGGACTGGCGCAGGATCGGGGCGTGCTGCGATTCGCGCACGGCGGCGACGACGGCGACCTGCGGCGCGAGGCGGCGGATGTTCAGGGTCATGAGGACGGCTTTGTCGTCGGAGTCGGTTGCGACGATCGCGCGTGAGGCGCTGGCGACGCAGGCGCGTTCGAGGACGTCGTCGCGTCGGCCATCGCCGACGATGCCGATGCAGCCGAGCTCGGTGGCGTCCTTGACGGAGGCTTCGTCCGGCGAGATCACCAGGATTTGCTCCGGCGGAGTGCCGTTGTCGATGAGTGCCTGCGCAGCCGAACGGCCCTTGACGCCGTATCCAATGATGATCGTGTGGTCCTTCACGTTCTTCCTCCAGCGGTTCTCGCGGTACTGCGCAGTCGTGCGGCGGGTGAGGACTTCCAGGGTGCTGCCGACGAGCACGATGAGGAAGATCACCCGAAGTGGGGTGATGATGAATGCGGAGATGAAGCGGTCGA
>JBAYVO010000344.1:0-2956 GCA_041674545.1 Candidatus Nanopelagicales bacterium
CCTTGGCCGACAACAGCTGCTGTCAGTTGGGTGGACGCCACGGATGATCCACGCCCAGGTGGCTGCGTCTCGATGGCAATCGCTGGCCGCCGGCGCCTATCTGACCCATACCGGCGACCCGTCAATTCAGGCCTGGTGGTGGGTCGCGCATCTGCTGGGCGGAGAGCACTCCTACCTCTCCGGTTCATCGGCGCTACAGGCGTGGGGGCTGCATGAACCTGCATTGCCCGTCACGGTGGCCGTTCCCTGGCGCCGGCACTTTCGATCTTCCCGCGACGAATTGGTGATCGTTCGCCATAGATCGCCTGCTCCAGCTAGGAGTCGCGGGAGTTTGCCGCCTGCAGCGTTGGTCGAGTTCGGTGTGATTGAAGCATCAGAGTTGATCTTGTCGCCACGTGCGGTGATCGCACTCGTCACCGATGCGTGCCAGAAGGGCAAGACGACCGCAGGAAAGATCGCCCGCACTATGACCAGCTACAAGCGCCTGCGCCATCGCAGGTTGCTCCTTGAATTGGTAGCGGAGATCCACGATGGGGCGAACTCAGTACTCGAGTTCGATGGCGTGCGCGACGTGCTTAGGGCCCACGATCTGCCGACAGGTCGAGGACAGGTTCGCGAGCGTGTGAATGGGTCAGTCGTGTATCGAGACCGGGAGATACCTGAGTACGGCGTAATCATCGAATTCGATGGCCGTCGTGGTCACGAGGATCCGGCATCCCGCCTGCGAGACAACCGCCGTGATCTTCTTGCGCTCGAGTCGCGTCGAGTCACGGTGCGACTTGGCTGGGCTGATGTACATGAAGACGCATGCAGATCCGCAATTCAGGTCGCCCGCATCCTCCGTTCGCGTGGCTGGCCCAATGCCCCAACACCGTGTAGCCCCCTGTGCCCCGCTAACAGGCAGGATTGGGCCACATTCGTGCCCCTATAGCGTCACAAATGTGGCCCAATCCTCCACGGCTAGCCGAATAGGGCGGGGAAGGTGGCGCGGTGGGTGGTGGTGAGGGTGGTGAGGGGGATGGTGAAGTGGGTGCCGAATTGGAGGAGTTGGGTGTCGGGCGCTGGCGCGCCAACGGGGGTGGATTGGGTGGGGGTGGATTGGTCCTCGGCTAGGGCGGAGTCGACGACGCCGATTCTCGTGGCGGGGAAGTTGCGGGCGGCGCACATCTCGGTGAAACGGAGTTCCTCGCTGCGAGGGACGACGACGACCGCGCGGGATGCCGATTCGGAGAACAGGAACGTGAAGGCGTCGAGACCGTCGGGAATCCACAAGCGCGCGCCGACGCCAGAGTGCATGGCCATCTCGGCCAGCGTGATTGCCACGCCGCCGTCAGAAACGTCGTGCGCGGCGGTGAGCATCCCGTCGCGCGAACCGGCGACCAGGATCTGGCTGAGCTGACGCTCGACCTCAAGGTCCAGTTCAGGCGGCGTGCCGCCGAGGTGACCGTGGACGACGTTCGCCCACTCCGAACCGGCGAACTCATCACGAGTCGTGCCGAGCAGATAGATGAGCTCGCCATCAGGGCCCCACGACATCGGGGTGCGCCGGTCAACGTCGTCGAGCACACCCAGGACACCGATCACTGGCGTCGGCAGGATTGCGGTCTCGCCGGTCTGGTTGTAGAAGCTGACATTGCCGCCGGTGACAGGAATCCCGAGCTGAAGACACGCATCGGCCAAGCCGGTCACTGCCTGCTGGAACTGCCACATCACCGCCGGGTCCTCGGGCGAACCGAAGTTCAGGCAGTCTGTCACCGCCAGCGGAACGGCACCCGTGGCCGAGATGTTGCGGTAGGACTCGGCCAGCGCTAGCTGCGCACCGCGATACGGATCAAGCTGGGCGAACCGACCGTTGCAATCCGTCGAGATAGCGACCCCACGACCAGTGACCTCATCGACGCGCACGATCCCCGCGTCCTCGGGCTGCGCGAGCACCGTGTTGCCCTGCACGTACCGGTCGTACTGGTCGGTGACGTAGGACTTGTCCGCCAAGTTCGGCGACCCGAGCAACTGCAGCAAAGTCGCCTGCAACTCCTCGCCGGTCGTTGGACGCGCGAGCGAGTCAGTGCCGTTCGCCGCCAGCGCGTCTTGCCCAGCAGGGCGCGCGATCGGTCGTTCATACACCGGCCCATCGTGGGCAACGGAGCGCGGCGGCACGTCGACGATCTGCTCGCCACTCCACTCCACGGTCAAGCGCCCGGTGTCGGTGACCTCACCGATCACGACCGCCTCGACGTCCCACTTGCGGCAGATCGCCATGAACGCTTCGACGTTCGCCGGAGTCACCACGGCGCACATGCGCTCCTGCGACTCACTCATCAGGATCTCTTCGGGCGTCAGCGAGGAATCGCGCAGCGGGACTGTGTCGAGCACGACGTGCATGCCACCTTCACCGTTGCTCGCGAGCTCGCTCGTCGCACAAGAAATCCCCGCGCCGCCAAGGTCCTGAATCCCCTCGACCAGCCCAGCACCGAGCACCTCAAGCGTGCATTCGATGAGCAGCTTCTCCATGAACGGGTCGCCGACCTGCACGCTCGGACGCTTCGTCGGGCCACCCTCGTCGAAGGTCTCCGATGCGAGCACGCTCACGCCGCCGATCCCGTCGCCGCCAGTACGCGCGCCGTACAAAATGATCTGGTTGCCGACACCCTTCGCGCTCGCGAGGTGCACGTCCTCATGCTTCATCGCACCCACACATAGGGCGTTCACCAGCGGGTTGCCTGCGTACGTCGCATCGAAGACGATCTCGCCGCCGATGTTGGGCAAGCCCAAGCAGTTGCCGTACCCACCGATACCCGCCACGACCCCAGGCAACACCCGCTTGGTGTCTTCAGCATCCGCCGGGCCAAACCGCAGCGGATCCATCACCGCGAGCGGGCGCGCGCCCATCGAGATGATGTCGCGCACGATGCCGCCCACGCCGGTCGCTGCACCTTGATACGGCTCCACGTACGAC
>JBAYVO010000345.1:0-2938 GCA_041674545.1 Candidatus Nanopelagicales bacterium
CGCAAAGCCGAAGGCAAATCCAACGCCGAAATCCGCCGCTGCCTCAAACGCTACGTAGCCCGCGAACTCCACAAACACCTAACCGCGAACAACACCAGTTGACAAACATAGAAGCGTCAACGGTTCGGTTTCAGGCGAGGGGGAGGTGCAGGGTGAAGGTGGTGCTGCCGGGCGTGGAGGCGACGGTGATCGTTCCGTGGTGGGCGGTGACGACCGCGCTGACGATCGCGAGGCCGAGGCCGGTGCTGCCGGCGTCACGGGATCGAGAAGAGTCACCGCGGCTAAACCTGCCGAAGACCTCGGGAAGCAGGTCCGGTGGGATCCCAGGGCCGTTGTCGTGGACCCGCACCACTGCCTGGTGAAGTTCCCGTTTGAGGCTGATCGTGACGGTGGTCGATGGGGGAGTGTGCACCCGCGCGTTGGCGAGCAGGTTCGCAATGACCTGATGGATTCGGTCAGCGTCGCCACTGACGATGACCGGTTCTGGTGGGAGATCGAGGTCCCACTTGTGATCGGGTCCGGCGATGTGAGCGTCGCTGGCGCAATCCACGATGAGCGCGGACAAGTCCACCGAGGCGAACTCGATGGGGCGTCCGGCGTCGAGCCGAGCGAGTAGGAGGAGGTCCTCGACGAGGCTTGTCATCCGAATCGACTCCGATTCGATTCGGGCCAGCGAGTTGCGAGCCTGGACGGGAAGTTCGGAATCGGTCCGCCGCGTCAACTCGGCGTAACCACGAATCGATGCCAGCGGGGTCCGAAGTTCATGGCTTGCATCGGCGACGAAGCTGCGGATCCGTTGTTCGCTCTGGTGGCGAGCGGTCAATGCGGCAGCGACGTTCTCCAACATGTGATTGATCGCTGATCCCACCTGCCCGACTTCGGTGTGAGGATCGGTGTCCCGTTCGGGCACCCGGACTGCGAGCGCAACCTCGCCACTATCCAACGGCATCGCTGCGACTTGTGTCGCTGTAGCGGCAACTCGGCGCAATGGTCGCAGGGCGGAGTTGATGATCGCGGCAGCTGCAACGCCGGCCGCCAACAGTCCGGCGACTGCAACAACCAGGATGATCAACGCAAGTTGTTGGACCGTCTGCTCGACCGGAGCAAGCGGCAGTGCGGTGACCAAAACCGACCCTTCTGGACCGGGAACGCCGACGACTCGATAGTGCCCAAGGTCGTCGCCGAGATCCACTGATCGAGGCTTTCCGTCAGCAGTCACCGCTGCCAGATTGGAGTCCGCGCTGACGGGTAGCGGCTGAGGGCTGCCGGATGCATCCAACACCGCCGCGCGGGCCACCTGATTGTTGATGACGACGGCGCCAATCGTTCCGGCCGCTTGCCCAGGTGCCACGAGGAATGCAGGCCCGGGAGTGCCGCCTTCGCCGCGATCGGGTCGGAAGTCTGGAACCCGGCCAGCGGCGACACTGGCGCGATTGACAGCCGAGGTCAGCGTTTCGTCGAGTCGTCCGACAAGGAATCGGTCCAGCGATGCAACGATGATCAATCCAACGGCCGTCACAGTGATGGCGAGGAGTGCAACGAGCGCGACCACCAGTCGCGTACGCAGGGTCCACGTGCGAGGGGACAGGCGTGGAGCGTCAGAGGTTCCCGCCGAGCTGGTCGTGCTCACTCGGCTGGCTTCAAAACGTAGCCTGCCCCGCGCATGGTGTGGATCATGGGGCTGCGGTCGGCATCGACCTTCTTGCGAAGGTATGAGATGTAGAGCTCAACGACGTTCGCTTGACCGCCGAAATCGTAGTTCCACACACGGTCCAAGATCTGGGCCTTACTCAGTACCCGCTTCGGGTTCCGCATCAGAAATCGCAAGAGTTCGAATTCCGTCGCCGTCAACGAGATGGCTTGCCCGGCGCGAGCGACTTCGTGGCTGTCCTCATCCAGGGTTAGATCGCCGACCCGCAGGACGGATTCGGCCACCGGTGCGATCGTCGCGGTCCGGCGGATGAGGCCACGAAGTCGCGCAACGACCTCCTCGAGGCTGAACGGCTTGGTCACGTAGTCATCGCCCCCGGCAGTCAGTCCGGCGACGCGATCCTCCACTGCATCCTTGGCGGTCAGGAACAGGATCGGAACGTGTGGCTGGTGCTCGCGGATTCGAGCCAGCACTTCGAGTCCGGTCATGTCCGGCAGCATGACGTCGAGCACGACAGCATCGGGATCGAATTGCCGAGCAATTCGAACTGCTGACATGCCGTCATTGGCCGTCTCCACGTCCCAGCCTTCATACCGAAGTGCCATCGCGACGAGGTCTGACAACGTTTTCTCGTCGTCGACCACCAGCATCCGGATCGGCGACCCATCCGCTCGACGCAGGTCGGGGCGCGCTGCCACTCGGGCTGCGGGTCGGGTGCTCGCGGTGCTCGGCATCATGTCCTCATCGTCACGGGTATACCTGTGAAGTATCGCCACGAATCCTGTGAGTTTCCTGTGAACACGCTGTGAGGTTGTTTGGCCCTTCCGATGGGGCTTGATTTCGCTCTGCGTGCGCCTCTCGCTAAGGTCAGAGATGACCGGCGAAGTAACCCGCAAACCTGGAGGCCCAGTGGCTACCTACTCTCTGCCAGATCTTCCCTACGACTACAGCGCGCTCGCTCCTGCGATTAGCGGTGACATCCTCGAGCTCCACCACGACAAGCACCACGCTGCCTACGTCAAGGGCGCAAACGACACCCTCGATCAGCTGGCTGAGGCGCGCGACAAGAACGCGCTCGGTGGATTGGTTGGCCTGGAGAAGACGCTGGCGTTCAACCTCAGTGGCCACGTCCTGCACTCGATCTTCTGGGACAACCTCTCGCCAGACGGTGGCGATCGTCCCGACGGTGAGCTGTCGGCAGCCATCGATGACAACTTTGGTTCATTCGACGCCTTCAAAGCGCAACTGACGACCGCCACGACAGCTGTCCAGGGCTCGGGTTGGGGC
>JBAYVO010000346.1:0-2936 GCA_041674545.1 Candidatus Nanopelagicales bacterium
ACGTGGCAGTGAGTTCAACGCCCAGGCTGTTGAGTATCCGAAATACGCGCGTCAGTTGGAGGCTGGGTTTGCCCGCTTCGAGATCGCCGATATAGAAGCGGTCAGTGCCGAGGAGTTCGGCCAGGTCAGACTGGGTCAGCTGTTGATCTTCGCGGGCGGCCTTCATCACTGCGCCTAGATCAGGCGGCTTGGTGATACGTAGTTCCTCCATGTGCCTATTTTCTCTCATCTCGCAATGTTAGCAAATCATCACATCCCGTGGAAGTGACAATTTCTTCACATCGGGCTTCGCGGTGCCGCAACCCAGACCTTCGGCAAGTTCGCGCCGTGCCGGTCTAGCTCATCGGGGTCTGATCACAGATGGTGAATGTGAAGGTCGAGCCGCCACTGGTGTGCGTGCTGACATCGATCGTGCCTCCGTGCGCGGTGACGATGTTCTTGACCAGCGCGAGCCCGACGCCGGTTCCCTCGTACTCAGACGGGCCGTGCAACCGCTTGAAAATCTCGAAGATCTGATCGCGATACTGCGGTTCGATTCCGATCCCGTTGTCGGCGACGCTGAAGCGCCAGCAGTCAATCTCTCGCTCAACGCCGACCTCGATGAGTGGAGGCACGCCGGGCTCGCGGTACTTCAACGCATTGGAGAAGAGATTCGCGAACACTTGCCCGAGCAGCAAGGCTGACGCGTTGGGCAACGTGGGTAACGTCGGTGGGACTACTAGCATGGCGTCCGTTTCGAGCACCCGGGCGCTGTTGGACTCCCACGACTGCGCGACGACCTCGGCGACGTCGACAAACCCGAACGTGCTCGGGTCGGTCTGCGCCGTCTGCGCGTAGGTCAAGAGGTCCGCGAGCAGTGCCGTCATTCGTTCGGAACTAGTGCGTGCGCTGGTGAGGTAGGTGACTGCTCGCTCATCTACCTCGGCACCGGCCGGGTACGCGTCCGCTAGGCGCGACGTCACCATGGTAACCATTCGCAGCGGCTCTTTGAGGTCATGCGATGCCGCATGCGCGAAGTTCTGAAGGTCTGCGTTCGAGCGTGCCAGTTTGTCGGCGCGGAGATCGAGCGCGGCGTTCAGCGCGGTCGTTCTCCGCTGCTGTCGAATGATGTCTGAACCCAACAGGAACGTCAGTGCGATGACCACACCGATCGCGATCACGATGAGCACACTGGTTGCCCAGGCTCGTGCTACTGATGCCTGCGCCTCCTGTGCCGCCGTTTGGGCAATTGCCTCCCTGAGCTCATCAGCGACGAGTCCGCGAGCAATTTCGTATTGCTCAGACACTGCCTCGAACTGCTGGGGCGTGACGCCAAAGTCGGCTGGAGTCGTCGCGGCAGAGACCCGTGAAACGATGGCGTTGAACGCCACAGCCGATGGCGTCGTGGTGAGCTCATTGAGACGTTGCGCCAATTCGGGTTGCACAAAATCTTCGTATTGATGGATGGTCCGCTTCTCCGTCGGCAGCGTTGTCTCCAACTGTGTGCGCTGATCGGGGGTCAAGACGCTCTGGGATGACAACGCGCGGGCGACGATCGCGGCCTGAATATCCGCGGCGTTGTCGACCGCGAGTACCTCGCCCACAGCTAGCCGAGTATCGAGATTCGACACTGCCTCGATCGCGGCCGACAACCTGTCCGCTGCATCACCGGCCTTCAGGAGAAACGGTGCCGCGCCTTCCTGCCGTACCAACGCTTCGGCGGGAGCGAGCGCAGCGATGGCCTCGTCCGTAGTACGTCGAAGGGATTCGGGAATTTCAAGTTCTCTTTGCGCGTCGGCGGCAGCTTGGCGGAACGCTTGTGCCGCAACCTTGAGCGCTGCGCTGTTGCGTGCGTTCGGCTTGATTCGGGCGTCACGTAAGGCGTCACGCAGTTCTGCGGTCGCAAGATTCAGCGACGCCAAGTCGGCGCGCAGTTGTGTTGCCGCAGCATCCTTCAGCGCGCCTTGCACAACCAGACCGCCCGCGAGCATGAAACCAATCACGGCCAGCGCGGAGATGACCAGCAGCTTCCACGACAGTCGATCATGCACAACAACCACCACAGCAGATCAGAGGAATATTCACTGCCTACACCCTAGGCATGTTGCCGGGCTTGCGGAATGAATCGGAGCATCCGCAGCAGAATTCCGGAGGGCTACAGTGAGTGCATAGGCTGTTCGCACGTGACCCATCCAGTCGAGGAGGCCCCTGATGGCAACGAATGCTGAGCAAGTTCCCCTCCAGTTGCTCGTCGTCGACGACAACCCCACCGAGGTGCTGGTGATGTCGGATGCGTTCGCCGAACTTGGTTACCTTGTCGAGTTGAACTCGGTCAAAGATGGCCGTGAGGCATTGGACTACCTCAACCAGGCGCCACCGTTCGAGGACGCCCTGGCGGTCGACCTGATCTTCATTGACCTCAACATGCCACGCGTCGACGGTTTCCAACTTCTCGAACAAATTCCGGCCGGTTACCCGGCGAAGAAGGTCGTGTGGACGAACTCAACGGACCGCGCTGACACAGAACGCGCACTCGCGCTCGGCGCGGACTACTACGCAACCAAACCGGGCCGGTTTGCTGCGATGGTTTCAGTCCTCACCGAGATCTTCACGACCCGGATGCGCAACGCGCCGAAGAAGCCGCTCGGCTCGCTCTGACAAAAGGCTGTCTAGGGCTTCAGGTGCCCCTCGCTCTTGTCGGCACGACTGGAGGTCGCGGCCCATTAGGGGTGTCCTAGTGCAGCGCTTAGCAGAGCGCCAAGTCGACCAGGATCACCGTCGCACGCGCTGATTTGTTCGTCGCTCAGGAGCACGCGGAGGTTCTGCCCGTCCTCCATCACAACAATGGGCAGGTCCGCTGCCGCGAACTGCTGCAAGTTGGCGGGAACTTCGTTGCGGTGCAGGAGAACAAAGTCGTACGGCAGTGTGCGCACCATCGCGTCCCATGACTTCTTTCG
>JBAYVO010000347.1:0-2933 GCA_041674545.1 Candidatus Nanopelagicales bacterium
AGCAGCGGCAGCACAACGGACGCTTGCTGGCGGGCGAGTGGTCCCTTAAGCCTCAACTTGACGGTTTCCCCGGGACCTTCGCGGTCTCCGACCCAAACCTCAGCGTCAAGTTGAGGTTTACCACGACCTGGTCGTGGAATGACGACAATGATCCGGCAGGGATGCTGGTTAGCCGCGAACGTAGCGGCGCGGGTGGCTTCTGACTGGCTTAGTTCGTCTGTGACGATGACAAAGGTAAGAACCATGCCTGTCGAAGTTGCACCTAGGCGATGACGTTCAACGCTAATCGCAGCGTTGACGGCAGAGGCATTTGTACCTTCAAGCAGCATGCTCATGGCCGCCTCCATTCGCGTCCGTCGCGGGCGAGCATTTCGTCGGCCTCGGGCGGCCCCCACGTCCCGGCTTCGTAGGTATCGGGGCGGCCGTGCGTCGCCCAATGGTTCAGGATCGGATCGAGAATCTCCCAGGACATTTCAACTTCGCGGTGGCGCGGGAACAGCGGCGGTTCGCCGAGGAGTACATCGAGGATGAGGCGTTCATAGGCTTCCGGGCTGCTCTCAGTGAAGGAATCGCCATACGCGAAGTCCATCGTCACATCGCGGACTTCCATCTGCGTGCCCGGAACCTTGGAACCAAACTTGATCGTGATTCCCTCATCCGGCTGAACTCTAATAACCAGCGCGTTCGAGCCGAGTTCTTCGGTGTCGGTCGCCGAGAACGGCAGGTGCGGCGCACGTTTGAAGACGACAGCGATCTCGGTTACACGGCGACCGAGGCGCTTTCCGGTTCGCAAGTAGAACGGCACACCGGCCCACCGTCGCGAATCGATTTCGAGCTTGATCGCAGCGAAGGTGTCGGTCTTGGACGCCTTAGGAATCCCGTCTTCCTCAAGGAAGCCCTTGACCGGCTCTCCACCTTGCCAGCCGGCCGAGTACTGACCGCGCACGGTGTGGCGGCCAAGGTCTGTGGGCAGCTTGATAGCCGAGAACACCTTCTCCTTCTCGAGGCGAATCTGTTCGGCGTTGAATGAAACGGGTTCCTCCATGGCCGTGAGTGCGAGGAGTTGCAGGAGGTGGTTTTGGATGACATCGCGTGCCGCGCCGATTCCGTCGTAGTAGCCGGCCCGACTGCCAATGCCGATGTCTTCGGCCATCGTGATCTGGACGTGGTCCACGTACTTGTTATTCCAGATTGGCTCAAACATGGTGTTGGCAAAGCGGACGGCAAGGAGGTTCTGGACGGTTTCCTTGCCGAGATAGTGATCGATCCGGAAGACCGAACCCGGAGGAAACACATCGTCCACAATCTTGTTCAACTCTTGCGCGCTCTTGAGATCGTGACCGAACGGCTTCTCCACGATTACTCGACGCCACGATCCAGCGTCATTCGCCGACAGACCAGACGTGCGCAACTTGTCAATGACGGTTGGAAAGAACCCTGGCGGAATCGACAGGTAGAAGGCATGGTTTCCGTTGGTGCCACGGACACGATCAAGATCGGAGAGGACATGCGCCAGCTCGATAAAGGCCTCGTCGGAGTCAAAGCTGCCGGCAACGAATCGCATCCCCGATGACAACTGTTCCCAGACGTCCTCGTGGAACGGGGTGCGGCAGTGCGCGCGCACTGATTCTTCGGCAATCTCGGCGAAATCTTGGTCCGCCCAATCGCGCCGGGCAAATCCGATGAGGGCGAAGGTCGGTGGCAGCAAGCCTCTGTTGGCCAGGTCGTAGATCGCGGGCAGAAGCTTCTTGCGGGACAAGTCGCCCGTGACACCGAAAAGTACGAGGGCGCAGGGACCGGCAACTCGGGGGAGTCTGCGATCGTTGACGTCACGTAGTGGGTTGGTTTGCTGAACTGCCATTTTTACCCTGCCTATGTTGGATCAGCCCCAGTGCCGGTGGCTAGGAGGACCTAGGCACCGGTGCACCGGGGCTGATACCGAAGAAACGCTTCTTACCGATTCGGACTACGAGCTACGCGAGGGCCTTCTTGACGTTCTCAATCAAGTTGTCCCAGGCTTCGACAAACTTCACCACACCCTCTTCCTCGAGGCGGTTGAAGACGTCAGCGAGATCGACTCCAGCAGCTGAGACCTGGTCGAATACCGCTTGGGCGTCCGCGTAGGTGCCGGTCACGGTGTCGCCATGGACGTGTCCGTGGTCCTTGACTGCATTCAGCGTCGGCTCGGGCATGGTGTTAACACAACCGGGTGCCGCGAGCTCACACACGTAGCGATCATCTGCGTACGCCGGATCCTTGACACCAGTCGAGGCCCACAGTGGACGCTGCGGAACTGCGCCAGCGGCCGCCAGCGCCTTCCAACGATCGGTGGCCAAGGCCTCTTCGTAGGCCTGCCACGCGAGGCGGGCATTTGCGATACCGGCTTCGCCCTTGAGTGCTAGTGCCTCGTCTGTGGCGATCTTGTCGAGTTCGGCATCAATCATGCTGTCGACACGGCTGACGAAGAACGATGCGACGGAGTGAATCTTGGACAAGTCGCGTCCCGCCGCCTGTGCCTTCTCGAGGCCTGTGAGCCACGCATCAATAACGGCCTTGTACCGCTCAACCGAGAAGATCAACGTGACGTTGACCGAGATTCCTTCACCGATAACTTCGGTGATTGCCGGAAGTCCCTCAAGCGTGGCGGGGATCTTGATGAGGACGTTCTCGCGGTCAACGGTCCAGTGCAGCGCCTTCGCCTCAGCGATTGTCGGAGCGGTTGAACGAGCCATCCGAGGATCAACCTCGATCGAAACTCGTCCGTCGAAGCCCTTGCTGGAATCGTAAATCGACTTGAGGATGTCGCAGGCCCAGCGGACGTCGAAGGTCGTCATCGTGCGAATCGCTTCATCAACCGAGAGGTTGCGTGCCTTTGCATCTGCAATCTGACCCGCGTAGTCGGCGCCACCGCTAGAAATCGCCTTGTCGAAGAT
>JBAYVO010000348.1:0-2931 GCA_041674545.1 Candidatus Nanopelagicales bacterium
AAGACCGCGGTGCTCACCTTCGGCGGTGCCTACGCAGTCCTTGGGTACGTGACCCAGCAAGCAGTCGATCACTACGGCTGGATCAGCACCAAAGACATGGTCACCGGGTTGGGACTTGCCGAGACAACTCCAGGACCGCTCATCATGGTCGTGCAGTTCGTTGGCTTCCTCGCCGCCTACAACAACCCAGGCTCGCTGCCACCGCTACTCGCCGGTGTGCTGGGCGCGACCATCACGGTATGGGTCACTTTTGTGCCGTGCTTCCTGTTCATCTTCCTCGGGGCGCCTTGGGTTGAGAAACTCCGCGACAACCAGGCCCTCCGGCACGCGCTCACAGCGATTGGCGCATCGGTGACGGGCGTGATCCTCAACCTCGCGGTGTGGTTCGCGCTCAACACCGCATTCGGAAGCGTGACCCACCACACCGTCGGTCCGATGCACGTGTGGGTCCCTGAGCTTGACACCATCATCTGGGCGTCCGTCGGGGTTTCCGTCATCGCTGGCGTACTGGTCTTCAGAGTGAAGCTCGGGACGCTCAAGGTACTCGGGATTGCGGCTGGAATCGGGGTCATTCTTGCGCTACTGGGACTGACGCCCTAGCTATGTGTCCCTTGATGATCATGTCGGCGGAGCAGCAGTAGTACCTCGTTGTGCGTGGACGGCAACGGTTCCATATCGTTGGCCAGAGGTCGCGACCAACGCCGCGGCCAGATTCGAATTTCGGGTCTCGGTGAAAACCACCGGAAACAAGCAGGAAGTGGGACGCCACCGTGCTCCTCAGCGCAGTCGTTGTCGAGGTCGAGGATGGGATCCGACTCGACTACATCCGCGATACTTTGATCAGTCTCGGGATCTACGCAGTGGTGTGCATGGCGTTGCTACTCGGTTCGTACTGGCTACTCGACATGCTGACTCCAGGACACCTCACAAGGATCATCAAGGACGGCGGTTGGAATGCCGCACTGCTCGCCGCATCTAACCTGGTCGCGGTGGCATTGATCATTGTCTTCGCGATGCTGGGCCAACCCGTGAGCCTCGCTGGCATCGTCACAGCGACGGTCTTCGCCATCGCCGGGACTCTGTTTCAAGCTCTGGGGCTGTGGATCATTCGGAAGGTCTGGTTCGGGTCAGCGAACTTTGAAGCCGTGCTGCATGAACGCGTAACCCCGGTCGGGGTGTTCCTTGCTGCGGCAGCGTTTGCACTTGGTCTCTCACTCGCGGTTGCGGTCCACTGACATGAATGCCGACGTAAGCATCCCGACGAACGAGGGGGTGACGCCAGCAGCGCCGGTAGCGCCCGCGAATACACGGGGAGATGCAGCGCCATCGGCATCGGCAAAGACGAGACGTTCAGCTGCCGTCGCCCTCGGTGGTGCGGCGATTCTTTCAACTGCTCTCGCAGGCTGCGCCACCGAGGCGGACTACGCCCAGGTCTGCGTTGATCAACAGACCCAGCAGCGCATCAACGAAACAGACTGCGAACCCGGTTCGCCGCGCTACGGCACGACGGCTGGATGGTTCTACATTCCGAGGGGTGGGGCTGTGCCCGGAATCGGGTCATCAATCTCAAGCAGCAGTGGGTCGTTCGCCGCGCCCACTTCCGGATCAGTCAATCGCGGTGGCTTCGGCTCTAGCCGCGGTGGCTTCTCGTTCGGAGGGTAGGCACATGCGACGGGAGCACTTCAAAGCGCGCGACAACTGGCGCGAGACTGTCATCGCTCAGGGGCTGTCGTTCCCGGTGACCAAACTGCCAGACGGCGGCGAGGCCGACTACTGGTGTGACGACGCAGCCTACGTATTCACGCTCGCCCAAATTGAACAACTCGAATCGGTGACGGCGGAACTGTGGCAGATGTGTCTAACAGCCGTCGACAAGGTGCTGACGCAAGGGTCAATCGCCACGTTCGGACTACCCGAGAGCAGTCTCGAGCTATTGCGTTGGTCATGGCAGACCGACCAGCCAAGTGTGTACGGCCGCTTCGACGTGGCGTGGGCCGGCAACGGCGACCCGAAGCTCCTCGAATTCAACGGCGATACGCCGACCGGTCTCATTGAATCCTCAATTTGTCAGTGGTACTGGCTACAAGACCAGAGGCCCGACAATGATCAATTCAACTCGCTGCACGAGCGGTTGGTACGCCGTTGGAAGGACCTCACACCGCGGTTGCCGATCGGCGGTGTCCACTTTGCCTACGTCTACGACGGGGCCGAAGGTGAAGACTGGGTCACCACGGAGTATCTGCGCGATACGTGCGTTGAGGCAGGGCTCGCGACACACTCGATGCAGCTCACCGACCTCGGCTGGGACGACGGCCTTGGTCTGTTCGTTGATGAAGAGAACCGCAACGTCACTGCGATCTTCAAGCTGTATCCGTGGGAAGACATGCTGCGCGAGCAGTTTGCTGCGAACCTGTGGACGAGCCGAGAGCGCACCCGCTGGTTCGAGCCGGCATGGAAGGCGATCTTGTCAAATAAGGCGCTCTTGGCAGTGCTATGGGACATGTACGAGGGTCACCCGCTCCTGCTTCCCGCGTACCTCGATGGGCCCCGCGCGCTAACCGAGTATGTCGAGAAGCCACTGCACGGACGGGAAGGCGATGGTGTCACGCTCCACACAAACCGTGGCGAAGTCCAAAACCCGCGCAACGCCGGTGGGTACGGCGAAGAAGGATTCTGCTACCAGCAGTTCCAGCAGCTACCGACGTTCGATGGTGCGCATCCCGTGCTCGGGCTGTGGCTCGTCGACGGTCTCCCCGCAGGGCTTGGAATCAGGGAGTCGGAGTCGATGATCACCGACTATTACGCACGGTTCGTCCCGCACTACATCGCGGATGGCTCCGCTCCGACGCCTGAGCAAAGCGCCGCCTGGATCGACGAGGACTACCCGCGAACCTAAGACCCGTGCCCCCAGACCCGTCAACCTAGAGCGTG
>JBAYVO010000349.1:0-2919 GCA_041674545.1 Candidatus Nanopelagicales bacterium
CCATTGATCCACGCAATCGCGTTCGGGTATCGATGGAGCATCTCGATGAATTGATCAGCGTGGATCAGTGGCTGCGCTGGACCGATTGCGGGCTGGGCGCCGTTTTCCAGCGTGATGCTGTTGTGGTGGCTCATCACTACGGCTAGTTGATTGTTCTTGGCGGCATCTGCGAGCCCGGCTTCCAGCCATTGGAATTGGTCGAGAGGGACCGCCCCGTCCGCGCCGAGGGTTGTATTGCAGGTGTCGAGTCCGAAGAGGCGCAGTCGATTCCCCACCGTCGCGCTCCACCAGGTTTGGCCGGTGTCGATGTTCTGCTGAGTGAAGCCGTGGCCAACAGGCCCAGGGTTCGCGGGTGAATCAAGGTGGGCCTGCATGAACGTCGTTCGATCCAGCAGTGCGCGACTGGAATCGGCGGGAACCTCGCGGAAGCCGCTGTTGCGGCCGAAGTTGGTCGTCACCATGTGAGCGAACCGTGCGAGGGGGTTGGATTGCTGCGCCCAGCCCGCCATGTAGTTCTGCAACAAGCCCGCGCCTTCGTAGGGCTTCTGGCTGCCCTCGGCCAGTGCTCGCATTGCAGAGTCGATGGGGAAGAACCCGAAGTAGAGCGCATCGTGGTTCCCAAACACCGTGTACCAAGGTGCGTCGAGGCCCGGCGACGTCACGGTCTGACTGACTGCGGCATCGAGTAGGCCCGGGATCCGGGGAAACCCGTAGGCGCCGTACTCGTCACCTTCGGGCTGTTCCGGGTGGTAGATCATCTGGGTGTCGAGCCAGGCTTGCATCCCGTCGTAGACGTCGGGGGCTCCACTGTTGGGCGTGATGGATGCGCCGTCGAGGGTCTCGATGTACCACTTGAGTTCAAGCTGGGAGTGCATGTCGGCGTTGTCGCCAGTGTTGAGGAATGCAGCAACGGGTGCGCCCGTGACTGGGCTTGCCCGCAGTGCATTCATGGCGTTGACCGTCTCGGCGAGGACGTTCACGGTCAAGGTGTCCTGCGGGCGAGCGGACCCGCTGAACGTGCCCACACTCACCGCAAGTAGGGGTTCGAGGCGTGCCGGAGATTGCGCGTCGATGACGTGCACGTCCGAGAGATGGCCGAGGTAGTAGAGCGAACGACGGTTCTTTGTTCGATCGGCGTTCGGGCTCTTGCCGAGGACATCGAGGCGTGGCAGGTACGGCTCACCAGCGCTGGCGACGAGGGTCCGGTACTGCAGGTTGCCGACGTTGAGTTGACGAATCGTTGATAGCAAGGTCGAGGGTGCATCGAGGGCCGGCGCTATCGGCGCTGCCAGCGCAGATCCGACTCGCCCATATGCCAAGCCCAAACCAGCGGCCAAGGCGGCGCTGGTTTGGAGGAAGTGCCTTCGGGACAACCCGCTCATCGTGAGTCCGCTCCTCGATCTGCACGGGTCGAGATGCGCTGGCTTCCGCACAGCGGTCCGACAGCGTGCTAGTTGCCCGCTGCGTGTGTTCCTACCAGAGGTTGGCGCACGATTTCGTCCTGGAGCCCGATCGCAAGATCCGATCGCGTGACTACCGCGTGGCGATGCCGGTGGATTCGTTCGGTCGATTCGAGCCCGCTCTGGCTGCCCGGAGGTTCGCGCGGGCGTGTCCCCTTGCCGACAGGTTGCGTCTCGCTCCAGCGACCCAGCGGCGAAGTGACCTCAGTTGAGGGTGTCTGGTCTGGTGGCGAAGGACTTGGCGGCGATCAGATTGGTCGTTACCTGCGAAGTCGAAGCTTAAGCTGTGGGATTGGTTCACTACTGCCCTGGTTCGAGAACACTAGATAGCCCAAAGTCACACCACTAATGACGGTCGCTCCGATGCAGAGGGGTGTCGAGCCAGCAGCAGTCTCGGAGAGGGCGTCTTCGTCGAGTTCGGCACCAGCAGGGAGCAACGGCGGAATCGTGAGAACGAGTTCCTCGGTAGTCGACTCCGCGACGCGGACTGCCACGCCTGCAGGGATTTCAATCCCGCACTCAGCGAGTACCGACTTGGGGTCGGCCAGTAGTCGCTCACGAAATTCGGCATCTGTTGCGGCCTTCACTTGCCATTCAAAGTAGTCCATTGTGATCTCCATTCGAAAAGTCAGATTGTGCGTTCACTCTTGATCTGCAGGTCGGTCGAATCTGGCCCCTCACGGGCCAGATTCGACCGACCTATCTGAGGCGTCGACTCTGCGACGCGGACTGCAGGACCGTCACCTGCGAATTTGCACCTTTGGGTCGATCGCGGTGCTCGCTGAACCGGAGAGTCCATGAACGATCAGGCCGGTGGCCGCAACGACGGTCCCTGCGATGCAGATAGGTGTAGAACCAGCAGCGGTCGAGGCGAGGGCATCTTCGTCGAGTTCGGCGCTGTCCGGCAGGAGCGGCGGAATCGATACCACAAGTTCCTCGGGCGTCGATTCTGCGACGCGGATTGCTGTACCTGCAGGGGTTTCAACTCCGCACTCAGCGAGTACCGACTTGGGGTTGTCAATCAGGCGCCGACGGAATTCAGCATCTGTTGCGGCCTTCACTTGCCATTCAAAGTAGTCCATTGTGATCTCCATTCGAAATGTTGTGATGTTCGCCTTGATTTCGAGTATTCACAGATATGAACCCCTTGACTCACCCCAAGGAGGCGGGAACGATTGCGCATAAGCCTTGATCACCCAGTCAGGTCAACACCCGCTGTGCCCCGGTTCGTCAAGCCGGAAGGTCGATCGGGTTTGGCTCCTGGGGGCCAGGGTCGACCGGGCTCTCTGTGCTCTCCAAGCACGCTCGAGAGCTTCACTCCAGCCTCCGTTACGTGACCCGTCCGATGTTTATCGCCAGCGTCCTGAAACAGGGGGAGCGCGACCTAGTTGAGGTGGCCGTCTTTCACGTACTTGTAGGTGAAGGTGCCGCCGAGTACCGCTGCATGAAAGATCGTCAG
>JBAYVO010000350.1:0-2906 GCA_041674545.1 Candidatus Nanopelagicales bacterium
CGGTACGCGAGGTTCCCACGCGACAGCACCGGAGAGTTCCTCTGTGACCAGCGTCTTCACGATCTTCAGACCAAGGCCCGCGCCAGTGGTCGGATTGAAGTTCGTGGGCAAACCCATTCCGTTATCGGCAACCTCGACCGTCAGTCGGCGGCCATTGCGGCCAAGGTGCAGCGCGACCCTGCGCTGCCGCGGCGATTCCGAGACTCCGTGTTGCACTGCGTTGGAGAGCAGTTCTGCGATCACCATCGCTAGCGGCGTCACGACCTCTGCGGGCATGAGGCCCGCAGAGCCGAGCCGCTCAACGTCAGTGTCCACTGCCAATTCACGCGTCAAGCCTATGATGCGGTCCGCAACCTGGTCGAAGTCCGCGTCTTCGCCCTCCTGCTGAGATAACGATTCGTGGACAACTGCAATAGCGCCCACCCGACGAACGGCCTCGGCAAGCGCCGCTCGCCCGGCAGGCTCATCAATCCGGCGTGCTTGCAACCGCAACAACGCTGCCACCGTCTGCAGGTTGTTCTTCACCCGGTGATGGATCTCGCGGATCGTTGAGTCTTTGGTCAGCAGCGCCTTCTCTTGTCGACGCAGATCTGTGACGTCGCGCACCAGTACAAGTGCCCCGAGGTATTCGTCCTCGCGGAACAACGGAATGCTGCGCAAGGTCACCGTCGCGTCATCGTTTTCGACCTGCGCCGAACCATGCGAACGACCACCAGCAACCAATGCCAACGCTTCGTCAACGAGCCCGGGGGTGCGCGAAAGCCTGGTCGCGGTCGCCGTCAAATTCGCACCAACAAGGTCCGCTG
Source organism: Candidatus Nanopelagicales bacterium (assembly GCA_041674545.1). Taxonomy (GTDB): domain Bacteria; phylum Actinomycetota; class Actinomycetes; order S36-B12; family UBA10799; genus UBA10799. The sequence goes on from JBAYVO010000350.1 coordinate 807, forward strand.
CGAGCCCGAGCCGGTGGAATGCCGAAAGCGCATTCGGCGAGGCGACTGCCACAGTTCCGGTTGGATCGAGTCGGATCAGTCCGTCGCCGACCCGTGGCGGGGCATCGGTCGTCGCTAGTCCTTCGGGAAGCGGGAACTGCCCCGCCGCAATCATTCCGATCAACTCGTCTGCGCTGCGCAGGTATGCCCCCTCAAGCGCGCCACCGTGCACATCACGAGCAACAGCTTGACGTGCGATCACGGCGATCACCCGACCCTGGAACGACACAGGTATCGCCTCATAGACACCCGCAGGTGGACGAACCTGACCGCCGACGTGTGAGGGATCCCGCCGCACGGTCTTGCCGCTGGCGTAAGCCCGGTCCAGCTCGCTTCGGCGACCCTTGGCAACAAATCGGCCGACCACGTCCTCAGGAACCGCCGTTGGCCCTGTTGTGGGGCGAATCTGGGCAACCGCAGTGAATCCCGTCTGATTCCACGTCGGTACCCACAACACCAGATCCGCAAACGCCAAGTCCGCGACCAGAGTCCAGTCCGCAACGAGCGAGCGCAAATGATCACGATCTCGTGGGCGAAGATCAGTTCGATCTGCCAACAACCTGCCGCGTTCGACCATGGCTAGGAAGCTTACGGGGGTCTCACCTGACTATTCGGCCGCAATGCGACCATCTTGGTATGAGTTCATCGACCTCCTCGGATTCAGCAACCGGTGCGGATTCACTCACCGCTGCGACCCGCGACTTGATCCGACGTGACGCAGCCGCAATCTGGCACCCCTTCACCCAACAATCCTTGTGGGTCGAGGACGAGCCGATCGTGGTTGACCGCGCTGACGGGATGGCGTTCTGGGATACCGACGGCAACCGATACCTAGATGGGGTTTCCTCCCTGTGGGTGAACGTTCACGGCCACAACAACCCGGAGATCAACTCCGCGATTACCGCCCAACTCGGGCGCCTGGACCACACCACCTTCTTGGGCCTCACACACGAACCAGGGATTGAGCTTGCCGAGAAGTTGCTCGCGACTGCCCCCTCAGGACTGAGTCGTGTCTTCTACGCCGGAGATGGCGCGAGCGCAGTCGAAGCTGCGATCAAAATGGCGTACCAGGCCCAAGCCCAGCAGGGTCAGGATCGGCCGTACTTTGCTCACGTCGCGCAGGGCTACCACGGCGATACGCTCGGAGCGGTCAGCGTTGGCGGTATCGACCTTTTCCACCAGACCTACCGCCCGATCCTGCTCGACACCCTCATGATGTCCTCGCCGGGCGTCCTCGAGCCCGGCCAACGCCGGCTCAACCGAGCCGTCGAGGTTCTCACTGAACTCGGCGAACTCCTTGAACGCCAAGGCTCGCAGATCTGTGCTGTCGTGATCGAGCCACTCGTGCAGGCTGCCGCCGGAATGCTGACCCACGACGTCAGCTTCGTCAAAGGCGTACGGTCCCTGTGCGACGAATACAACGTGCTGATGATCTGCGACGAAGTTGCCACGGGTATCGGGCGAACAGGCAAGATGTGGGCCGTCGACCATGCAGGAATCACCCCTGACCTCATGACGTGCGGCAAGGGCCTAACGGGCGGCTACCTGCCGATGTCTGCAGTGCTGACCACTGAGCCGGTCTACGACGCATTCCTGGGCAGCGCCGAATCTGGTCGAACGTTCTTCCACGGCCACTCCTACACCGCGAACCCGCTGTGTGCCGCGGCCGCAATCGCGAACCTCGATCTCATGGCGGCAAACCAGACCGTGGCGAACGCCGCGGCAATCGGACGCCAAATCGCCGACGAAATTGGTCCGCTCGAAGCCCATCCACGGGTCAAGGAGATTCGACAGATCGGCACCATGACGGGAATCGAGGTCGAGTCGGTCAAGGATCGGACAGGATTCGCGATCTGCCAGGCGGCCCGATCCCGCGGCGTCTGGATTCGCCCCCTCGGCGACGTCGTGGTCCTCATGCCGCCGTTAGCGATGTCGCCCGCGGAGATCACCGAATTGACAACTGCGGTAGCCGAATCGATCGAGGAAGTTCTCGCGTGATCGACAATCCCACCCTGGAGTGGGTACGGCAACACAACGCGCAACGAATCACCGACGGATTGC
>JBAYVO010000351.1:0-2905 GCA_041674545.1 Candidatus Nanopelagicales bacterium
CAAGCGGTGATGGGATTGTGCGATCTAGACCCGGCGGACGTCACCGCAGTTGGTCACAACCTTTCGAAACCGTCCTCGTCCTTGGCAGTAGCGAAGGCCGTTGCAACCGAGACTCTCTCCGATGTCGCGGACGTCGGGGTGGCAGCAACGCGCCGCATCAACGACGTCGTCGGGAATGCGAAGAATGTTGCCCTGACTGCGGCCCAAGGGAACATTGCCGGCGCCGCCACTTCCGTCATAGAGGAGAGTCGCAGCATCTTCACCGCAGGGACAGCCGCCCTGAAGTTCCCCGAGCGGTTCATGGATGTCAGCACGCTGGTCAGTTCGCCAGAGAACCGAGTGGTCAACGACGCGACGATCCCAGGAAAGTTCGTGCTCAGCGGGTCGAGCGTCGACACGGTGTGGAGTGGCAAGCCGTCGCTGGCCAAGGATGCAGACTGGGCGCCGCTCCTAGAACTCGACCAGGTGAAGGCAATCGGCAAGCGCACCGGAACAACAGTGAACGACGTGCTGCTGACCGCGGTATCGATTGGGCTCACGCGCTATTTGAAGGAACGCGGCGACACCACGACTGATGAGCTGATCTGGATGGTGCCCGTCAGTATCGCCCCGGTAGAGGCAGGTGTGCCAAAGGAACTCGGCAACCACTTTGCGCTCGCGGCATTGAGGATGCCCATAGGAATTTCCGACTTCGGCGACTGCCTGACGTCTATGCACGAACGGATGGATCGAATCAAGAACAGCGACGAAGCGTTGATCACCTTTGGGTTGCAGCGTGGGATTGCAATGGCTCCAGGGCCACTAGCCGCCGGGCTCACGAACTACTTTGCGAACAAGGCGGTCGGCGTGCTAACCAACGTGCCTGGGCCCCGTACCCAAATGACGCTGGCAGGCACACCCGTCGACGGCGTCCTTGGCTGGGCGCCGTGCTCGGGAGATCAACCACTCACGATCTGCATCTTCAGCTACAACGGAAACGTGACCGTTGGCTTCGGTGCGGACAAGGCGTTGATTCCTGACCTCAATCGGCTTAGTGAATCGTTCGCCGACGGGTTTCGTGACATGTACGCCGCGATAGTGGGGGACTGACAGATCAACTGCTACCGAAGGTGGCAGTGCGCGAGGCGCAATTTCGTATCGTTTTGGAGGAACAGATGGGCAAGAAGTTCAACAACGTGGATTCATACGCAGGTTCGCCAGCGCAAATCTGGGCAATGCTCAGCGATCAGGCCTACTGGGAAGGCAAGTACTCAAGCCTGGGCGCGTCGAATCTGCAGTGGAAGACGTTCAACGCGAGTGAGACCGCGCTGACGGTGTCATCCGTGCGCGAAGTTGCGGCAAATTTGCCCGCTGCCGCGAAGAAGGTTATCGGCGAGACCGCAGAGGTGACGCAGACCGAAGAGTGGACAAAGTCCGGCGATGAACTCGCCTGCACGATCACGATCACCACGAAGGGTGCGCCGGGTGGGACAGACGGCACCATGTCGGTCAAGGCTGATGGTGCTGGCTCGACGTGGTCCGCCGACTTTGACATCAAGGTGTCGATTCCGCTGCTAGGCAAGAAGCTTGAGGGAATCATGCTTGACGAAACTGGCGAGAACTTCGTCAAGGAGAAGGCATTCAACGATGAGTGGCTCGCAAGTCACTAGTCACGCCTTCCGCTAGCGACGTTATGACGAAGCCCGGCGTCAAGATTGGGAGCGATCTGCTCACCGATCCTGACGCCGGGCTTCGTTGTTGCGGATCTACTTGAACCAGCTTTGCACCTTGACGACAGCAGTGAATGTCAGCGCGGGGCTGCGGTAAACCTGTGCGGTGACGTACTGAGTCGTTGTTTTGCCTTGTTTGGTGTTGAGCTTGAGACTCGCTTGGGCGACGGCCGCGTCGAAGCACTTGTCGCTGTACTGCTGACCTGTCTTCGGGCCACCCTCGATTGCGCAATTGTCGAACGTGTCCAAGTCGTTCTCGTAGCCCTGAACCTCAACAAATGCAGTTGCCTTCGTGGTTGAGATCGTGTGGGTCAACGGAGTGCGGAATGTGACGCGGTCACCGCTGTTGGCCTTGGTGTAGTCGTCCCATTCGTGCGACCAGTTTCCCCAGTTGCTGGCAGTCTGCGGGTTGGCGTCGGGTGCGATCCGAGCGCCGAACCGCACCTCGCCCTTGCCTCGGAGGCCAGTGTCACCGTCTTTGATGATCTTCACTGACTCCACCGTGATCTTCACCTGTCGAACCTTGGGCGTGGCCAAGGAGGTGTGCTTGAGTTTCGTGGTGTTGGACCACGCTTGCCCGACAGGCTTGTAGCCAGGGCCCACGGGCACGTTGACGATGGTGAAGTACTCGGTGCGCTCGGCAAGACCCGAGACTGTCTTCTTGAAGCTGTAGCGGCTCTTCCCAGAAGTGAAGGATCCGCTGCCGGGCTTGTGCATCGGAGTGCCCTTCACGACCACAGGTTGCACGGGCGTTCCGGGGAATTTCCAGCCGGTCTTTGTCATCACCGGTGCGCTTCGAGAAGTCTGCATCGTGACGAATTGTTTGGTGGCTTCCCACTTGAGGGTGATCGAATCGCCGGTGACCGAGCGACCCTTGGGTGAGATCTTGTGACCGGAGTTGGCTAGCGGTTTGTCGCTGAGGTGGGTTGGTCCGGGGGACTGCGGGGCCGGTGGAGTCTGTGCGGCCGCAGCACCTGCACCCAATGCTGCGGTCATCGCGAAGCCTGCGATCGTTGCGGTCGAAAGGATCTTTGTGGTGGCCGAGTGGCGATTCATATCGTGCTCCCTAGGTAGGGCCGCTTGGTTGCGGCGTTCTCACCTGTAGGAGTGGGTCCGCAGGTCGTTCCCAACACTTTTTGAGAACTTTCTTTGACTATTTCCGGAAATTCCTTTGCTTACTGTATGTGATCAAAGTG
>JBAYVO010000352.1:0-2903 GCA_041674545.1 Candidatus Nanopelagicales bacterium
AAGGGTTGCGACGTATGCCTCATGCGATCGCGGGCGAGGGGGGGGCTGGTTCATGCCATCACCCACTTCGCTGCGAGGCCAACGGTCGAGTTGGTCGGGATGTCGTTGGCGATCTCGCGGGCCTGTTCGAACAGGCTGGTCTGGCAGGCGAACAGCTCGAGCGCATCGGAGCGACGGCCGTCACGCATGGCGTCCAAGCCACGTGACCCGAAGTCGTGGGCCTGTTGCATGAGGCGGGCGTACGGGGTGCCCGGGATCTCGCCGGAGAGGATTGCTTCGGTGTAGGTCATGACGCACGCTCCGCAATGCGCTCCAAGGCGCTGTCGATGCGGCGGTCATTACGGCGGCGAGCAGCGAGATCCTGGTCCCGCTTGTCGACCCAACGCTCAATCGCTTGCACAGGCACAACATCCCCAAACTCAACGAACAGTTGGTGCGCAACCGCCGCGAGCGAGCAGCCAGCATCAAGCATCTCTTCGACGCACGCCGTTCCGTGCCCGCCGGTACGGATGTCGATCTTGTCGATGAACCGCAAAGCGGACTTCTTACCCGGCTTGCTGGTTGTGAACGTCCGGTTGTACTTCGGGCACTCGGCAGCGATGGCCGCTGCTTCAGCTTCGAACGCCAACTCATGGGTGGCGAAGTGTTCGATGGTGATGTTGGAGACGTCGAGGAACCAGGCCCGTTGACCTTGGTGCTGTTGGATGCGGGCTGCGTACGAGGTGGATGCACCGACGTAGAGCAGGTCCCCACTGGCATCCCACATCCGGTAGACGGACGCGCTCATGATGCTTCCTTTGTGAGGAGGTCGGGATCGAAGAGGTAAGCGCCATTGGAGAGCCGTTGGGCGACTGCGATCTCGCCCCGCTCTGCTTTGCGGTGCACCGTCCAGACGGAGCAGCCGAGAATGGCGGCTGCTTCCTTGGTGGTGATGAGGTCTTGGGCCATGCACAAGATTGTGAACTACCCAACCTTGTGCGGTCAACCCATTCGCCCACTTTCTTGACAATCCCTATTGCACAAGGTTGTGCAAGGGATTACCCTTGGGACGCATGAGCAGGGACAACACGGCACGGAAGCGTGTCCCCGAGTTCACCCTCGGAGACAGGATGGCCAAGGCCCGCGAGGGCCTCTACACGCCAGTTGAGATGGCACAGATGATGCTTTGCAGCAAGAACACCATCTCGAACTGGGAGAACAGCCACACGAAACCGAGCGAGCGCAAGCTCCGCCGATGGGCGGATCTCACTGGGGTTGACTATGAGTGGCTGCTGCTGGCTGAAGGTAGGCAGGAACCAGATAGCTACGGCAATACGGGAGGAGTTACCATCCGGGAACTCTTGGCCTGTGGATCTGGCCAGGTCACAACCGGCAAGTGGACCATCGCGTCGTGATCAGGTAACTCAAATGGGTGGCAGTGGTATTGACCCCCTTGAACTACCTCGACGGGGTAGACAACCATCACGCCCTATGGGCATTCATAGGGCTAATGAGTTGCTGGGCGACTGGGCAACATGGCAGCTGGACAATCTCGGCTTCTCGAAGCGGACAGTGGACCGTCGGCATGGATCGATGCGACGGTGGTGCCGGTTTCTTCATCCGATGCCCTGGATGATCGCCAGCCCCGAACTCCTCGAAGAGTGGCTGAGGTCGTTCCCCAACCCAGCCACCAGGCGCGCCTACCTGTCTGACGCCGCCAGCCTGTACCAATGGGCAGTGAAACGGGGGCTCGTCAAAGCCGACATCACGGCCGACATCATCCGGCCGAAGGAACCTAAGCGGCTACCGCGGCCGATGCCGGAGGCCGACGCGGCACGGGCGATCCTGCTGGCCACAGACACACGGGTCAGACTGGCGTTGTCGTTGGCGTTGTATGCCGGGCTGCGCCGTGCGGAGATATGCGCTCTCGACGCCGACGACGTGATCCTCGGCGGAGACGTTCCGACGATCACTGTCCGTAAAGGCAAGGGCGGCAAGGACCGCACGGTACCAGTCCACCCGATCCTGTCCGCCGAGCTGCTACACCTCGCCCCGAGGTATGGCCCGGTTATCTCCCGGCTTGATGGTCGTGGCCGGCTGTCGACGGCGATGCTGTCGGCATTGATCGCCAACCACATGGAGGCGGTCGGCTCCCACCATCGGCTTCACGGTGGACGGCATCGGTTTGGGACGCAGTTGGCTGAGGTGACAGGCGGTGACCTGCAGGTGGTGGCAGACCTGTTGGGGCATGAGTCACTGACCACGACCCGCGGGTACACCCAGTTGTCCGGGGTGCGCACCGCAGCAGCGGTGCTGAGGATGCCTGGTGTGGCGTAGACGCAAACCCGACCCGCTCCCCGAGCTCCCGACGATCTCCACCGGCGCGATGGTCGACATGGCGAACGAAGCGGACACGCGAAAAGGCCCCGTGCTCAACCCGGAAGGGGAGCACGGGGCCGGCCACACATGGGGGGATGTGTGGCGATCTAGTCGTCTTCGTCGTCGTCGGTGGGTTCGAGGTCGGGTTCCCACACAACCGGGCCACCCGACCCGATCACCGTGACCACGCCACACACGCCTAACGATTCGATGTGCTCGGCCGCTTCCTGCAACAGCCACGACGCCAGTGACGCCGGCATCCCTGAGTGGTCAACGACGATCGCGTTGTCGGCGAGGTCGAGCGTGATCGAGATGGCGAGAAGTTGGCGTGGGGAGTCCATCAGCTCAACGTCAGGATGTGCTCGGCGACAACCATCCCGGCGTCGGGGTCTACAAAATGTAGGCGTTGAGTTGCGCAACTTGTAGCGGCCAGCACCTCTGCGGCGTACGCGTTCGACGTTTCCGGCGAGCCGGTGAGGTAGGCCATGCCGCCGTTCGGCAGGCCGTAGGAGTCGCGGCGGTGAAGGTGCCCGATGTACGCATCG
>JBAYVO010000353.1:0-2880 GCA_041674545.1 Candidatus Nanopelagicales bacterium
AGCCGCAAGGATGTTGCCAAGGTCGTCATCACTGGCGAGGTCGTCAAGGGTTCTGTCAATCCGACACTGGTGCGCCGTGATGCGAAGTCACGCACGCCTCGTGAGAAGAGCGCGTAGGTTTCTGGCGATTGAAGCGTCGGTTTCGTTTGCTAAGGGTGGGCGGAACTGCGATCCCGTGATGAGCGCTAGGCAAAGCTACGAGATGAATGCGGTCGCGGGATGAACACGTTCCTTTGGATTGTCACGGTGATCTTGGCGGTTCTGACATTTGTGCCCGGCATGGTGAAGGTTGTGCAGCCACGCGAGAAACTGCTCGAAAAGATGGCCTGGGCGAATGACTTCTCTCAGAATCAGATCCGTGCGATTGGTGCGCTAGAAGTTGTTGCCGCTGCGGCGCTGATCGTCCCAGGGATCGTGGGTTTCGTCCCGGTGCTCGTCCCGGTTGCCGCGTGCGGAATTGCTCTCCTACAAGTAGGGGCGATCTTCACTCATCTCAAGCGCCGCGAGGGCTCACTTATCGCGATCAACGTGATCATGATTGTTCTTTGTGCGGTCGTTGTCTGGGGTCGATTCGGCCAGTACCCGCTGTAGTGCGGGTCTCGTCGGCCGGGCGAATCTGGTCGGTGGCTTCTCGTGCTAGCGCCTAGCCGCACTAGCGAACCGCGACGACGACCTTTCCGTGTGCGCGCCTGGCACCCAGTTCCGCAATGGCCTCGCCGACGTCGTCGAGTGGGTAGACGTTGCCGACGGGCGGATTGATAGCGCCAGATTTGATCAGGCTGGCGACGCTTGCCCACTGGGTTGCGATGTAACCAGGCCGCGCGAACGCGAATGCGCCCCAACCCACACCGCGGACGTCGATGTTGTTGAGCAGTAGACGGTTCACTTTGACGGTTGGGATCTCGCCATCGGTGAACCCAATGACGAGTAGGCGACCTTCGGCCTGAAGTGAGCGCAATGAATCGGTGAAGCGATCTCCGCCCACAGGGTCGACGACGATGTCGACGCCGCGACCGCCCGTGAGTTGTTTGGCTGCGTCTCGGAACCCCGCCACCTCGATGGCGTGGTCGGCACCGGCCGCGAGCGCAACGTCGCGCTTCTCGGCAGTTGAGGCGACAGCGATGACGGTCGCTCCGACTGCCTTCGCGATCTGGATGCCAGCCGTGCCGATTCCCCCAGCGGCGCCGTGGATCAGGACGGTGTCGGTTGGCTTGATGCTGCCCCGTCGCAGGAGCGCGAACTCCATCGTGAGGTAGTTCATCGGGAGTGCCGCACCTTGGGCGAAGGTGAAGTTGTCAGGGAGCTTGATTGTGTACTCGGGGCTTGTTAGCGCTTGCTCGGCGATGCCACCGAGGAGAGTGAACGCAGCAACTCGTTCGCCGGTGGCGAAGCCGGAATCAGCGGGTGCCGACACGACGACCCCGGCGATCTCGGAGCCCGGTACGAATGGCAACTCCGGCTTGACCTGGTATTCGCCACGCGTCATGAGCAGATCGGGGAAATTGATTCCCGCCGCATGGACGTCGATCAGCACCTGTCCATCGGTCGCAGTCGGGGCATCGCGCTCCGCGATCGAGACGCCTTGCGGTCCGGTCAGGTCCGTGATGTGGGCTACGCGCATGAGTGACCTCCAGTGACGCCGCGCACGGCGGACGCTCTTGTTGCCAACGGTTTGGCAGATGTGTCGCTAGAACGTGATTCGGTCGAGGAACTCTTCGACCTCGGGACCATGAATATCCGCCTCGGTGACGAGCGACAGGTGTCCGCCATCGAAGATGTTGAGCTCGGAGTTAGGGATGAGCTTCGCGATGATTTTGGCGTTGCAGGCGGGAATCAGCGGGTCGTCGTTACCCGACATCACCAAGGTGGGCGCCTTCACACGGGGGAGGAACGGGATGCTCGTCCAGCCGAGACCGGCAGACAGTTGCATGAAGTAGCCAGCGCTGTTGTGGCTCGTACTCGCGGTGCGCAGCGCATTCACGGCCGACGATGGGTCGTTGCGCATGCTGCCGCCATACAGTTCGTGAGCGACCGACTCAAGGTAGTCGGGGTCGGTGTAGCGGCGGTGGGTAATCATCTTCGCGAGGATTCGTGGATGCGCCGGGACCATGATCGCGCCCGTTGCAGTGCTGACAAGGATTAGGCGGCGAAGGCGGTGGGATTGGGTGTGGGCGAACTGCTGGGCTAGCGCGCCACCCCACGAAATTCCAAGCACATCGGCCTGGTCGAATCCGAGTTGGTCGAGGATGCCCGAGACCTTCTTAGCGAGGCCTTTGAGGCGGTAGACGTTCTTGGCAGTCGCGGAGCCGCCAACGCCGGGTGCGTCGAATCGGATGATGTCGCGTTCAGGGCTGAGTCGGTCGACTAGCGGTTGGAGCAGTTCTAGGCGGGCGCCGATGCCGTTCATCAACACGAGCGGAGTTCCGGTCCCGGTTCCGACGTCGTGTACCACTCGGAATGTCTGACCATCGACGGTCAGTTCGAGTTGCTTGCTTTCGCGCAACGGCGGAACTCTCAAGGCACGGGGCATCTGTTTAGGGTACGCCCGGCCGGGCGCGCGTCGGGGTCGTAGGTGGCCGTACTGGCGGGAGGTAGCAGGCGATGGTGTGGCGGGAGTGGTTCCAAGGTCGATGCCATGAGGACGGGGTGAGCGTGCGTGCGCGAAGGTGCGTGGTCCGAGCGAGGTCTCACGCGGCTGCGAGGGGATAGAGATGTTCAGGGTGTTGAGCTGTCTGTCATGTGTCGGACGGAAGTCTGGCGATTTGACTCAGAATCGAATAGGTGAGCACGGACCTGTGGATATTGGTGGTGTTTGGTTGTGGTGAAACATGCTGCAAATAAAGGGAAATTTGTTGGTCTAGGGTCTTGATCTTTCGTCGG
>JBAYVO010000354.1:0-2879 GCA_041674545.1 Candidatus Nanopelagicales bacterium
GAGCGGCCACCGCTGGCCACGGTCACCCACCACGAACAGGTCGGCCACCCCGGAAGTCAAGGTGACGCCGGGCAGTTCGCGAAGTGACGCGCGCCTAAGTGCCGACATCGCCACCACTGCCTGCACTCGCAACAAGCCCTGCGTAGACGCCACCAGCTTGCAACAACTCTTCGTGAGTGCCGCGTTCAACAATCCGTCCACCCGGCGCGAGGACAATGATCTCGTCGGCATCGCGGATCGTGCTGAGACGGTGAGCGATGATCATGCAGGAGCAGCCACGCGCCCGGATGGCAGCATCCACTGCCGCCTCGGTCGCCGTGTCCAGGGCACTCGTCGCCTCATCGAGAATCAAGAACGCAGGCGAGCGCACCAGAGATCGCGCGATCTCAAGTCGCTGGCGTTCACCGCCGCTGAAGTTCAGACCACCCTCGATGATGGGGCCATCAAGGCCACCCGGGCGAGCCAGGACTTCTTCGAGGATTTGGGCGTCCCGAAGCGCTGCGACAACTGCTTCTTCGTCGATCGTGGGGTCCCACAGCGTGACGTTCTCGCGAACCGTTCCCTTGAACAACATGATTGTCTGATCGACTTTGGCCATCTGGCTCGACAGGATCACCGGATCGATCTGATTGATCAGACGCCCGTCGTAGGTGATCGTCCCAAGCCACGGGTCAAGGAGCCCAGCAGCCAAATTGCCGATCGTGGATTTTCCTGCACCGGACGCACCAACGAGGGCCACTCGGTGCCCAGGACGCAGTTCCAAACTCAAGCTGTCAATCAACGGCGGGCGGTCTTGGTTGTAGCCGAACATGACGTTGGTGAAGGTGACCGCTCCGCTCATCGGCAGGTCCGAAGCAGAGGTGACCTCGGCGTCGGACGAGGGGGAGGAATAGCGGGGATCGATCGGATTGTCCAGCGCATCGTCAAGGCGCTGAAGGTCGATCGTGATTGTCTGAACCTGACTCGCGGCGCTCACCAGCATCGTGATCGGCGTGTTCACTCCAGCCGCCAAAGCTTGGAACGCAACAAGACCACCGAGAGTCAACGAACCCGCCACCACCTCAAGCGCACCGACGACAAGGATCGCCGTCGCGGTGAGCATGGTCAACATCACTGGGACGGCGCTGACGATCGCGGTCGGGGTGACAAACGAGGCCTCGGAACTGACCATGCGCGTCTGCTGGTCGGTCCACTTGGCAAACACTTCCGGCTCGAGTCCGCCGGCCTTGATCGTCTCGATCGACTGCAGCGATGAAACGGTTGTGCCTTGGAGATGACCTTGGTCAACCATGACGAGGCCTTGCCCGACAGTGCGCCTGCGCAGAACGGCGCGCAACACGATCACATTGCAGCCAGCGAGCGCCAGCACTATGAGCGCCAGACTCCAGCTGTAGTAGAACATCAGCGCGGCGTACGCGACGATCGAAACGAGGCTGATGATCGCCCCCGCCACTTGTGAGGCGAGCAGTTGAGCGATCGCGCTGTTGTAGCCCACCCGTTGGACGAGGTCGCCGATGTTGCGAGTGCCGAAGAACGGCATGGGTAATCGCAGCAGTTGGACAAGGAACTCGACGCTGCTACGCGACGACAACTTCTCTTGCACCTTCGCCAACGAGCGGTACTCGACGAGCGTGAGGCCGACCCGCAGCACCGCCACCAGCGCCAGCGTGCCGATGAGGAAGGGTAAGAACTCCTTGATTCCCTCGCCGAGGACGCTGTTGACGAACAGCGAGCTCGCCGGGGCGATGAGCAGCCCGGGCAGCAACGCAAGCAGGCCCGCGAGGAATGCCAGCAAGACGCCGTCGCGAACACCCGGAAGCCGTGTGAGCAGGCTCTTCATCGGCTTGAACGGCTCGCCGCCGGGTTCGAACCCATCCGTCTTGGTAAACGTGACCGCGGCGCCCGAGTAGTTCTTCGTGAAGTACTCCTGGGTGTACTTCATTCGCCCGCGTGCCGGATCGTTCACGTAGAACGTGCCGTTCTTGGAACCTTCGAGGACGACGTAGTGATTGCGCTGCCACCACACGATCGCCGGCATCTCGAGGCCTTCAAGCCCGTCGACCCCGCCGCGATGCCCCTGGGGCGTGAGGCCGTATCCGACGGCGGCCTCCATCACCTTCGACAGCGACGAACCATCACGCGAGACGTGACAAGTGGATCGCAGTTCCCGCAGCGATACCCACTTGCCGAACCCCGCGAGCACCATTCCCAGCGATGCCGCACCGCACTCGATCGCTTCGATCTGCAGAACGGTTGGAACCTTCTTCCGCGCCCCGGTCATGATCACAGCCGGTGCGGCGCCCTTAGGCGCGGCATTCGGTGCGGTCTCGGTCGACACGTTGTTTCCTTAGGTCCGGGCGCTAGCTGCTGAACAGCAAAGAGAGCGGGTGCGGGGTTGACTGGGTGACGGTGATCTGCGCTGCGGCCGTTCCGTTGACGGTGTTGGCATCCGCGGCATTCAAGTAGGTGAAGAGGACCGCATAGGGCGCACCGCCTGCTTGCTCATAGGCATTTTGGGCATAGATCGTGTTGCCGCCGGTAAGCAGTGCGATCTGATCCTGAGTGACCGGCATTGAGCCGACGTAGGAGAGTTCAATGGGCGCCTGATCCCCAGCCAACGACGGTGCGTTTGGTGTCACCGTCATGGACTCGGCGGTGCGTAGCGATGCGACCACATCGGTGCTCAAGAACGCGTAGACCTGAGCCTTGCCGTCATTGTCGGTTCCGGCCGCGGCGACAGGTGACCCGTGCGCGACCACCGTCTGCGTCGTCACGGGCGTGCCCTCGACGACATCGAGGGAGAAGCCCATCTCGACCGGGGCCGTGACACTAACGGGCTTGCCGCCGCCACGTGGTGCGATGGTCATGAGTTCGGTTCC
>JBAYVO010000355.1:0-2873 GCA_041674545.1 Candidatus Nanopelagicales bacterium
CCTGCGGGTGGCGCCTGGTCGAGTCTGTGGCTTGGTCGGCGTGAACGGTTCCGGGAAGTCGACCCTGCTGCGGATCGTCGCAGGTGTGGTCACGCCGGACTCCGGCAGCGTTCAGATCTTTGGATCCCCGATCGCCGACGTACTGCGCGCCGGCCGGATTTCCTACATGCCGCAGACCGAAGACGTGGACTGGAACTTCCCGCTGTTGGTGAAGGACGTTGTTGCGACCGGTAGCTACCGCCGGTCACGATGGGGTCGCCTCACGCGACGCTCAGATGCAGACGTGATGGCAGCCCTCGAGCGCGTGAATTTGGCCGATGTCGCCAGACGACAAGTTGGTGCGTTGTCTGGTGGTCAACGCAAACGGGTCTTCATCGCGCGCGCCCTCATCCAGGGTGCCGAGCTGATGTTGCTCGACGAGCCGTTCGCTGGCGTCGACCGCGAGACCCAAGACGAGTTGATGGACGTCCTACGAGACATTCGAGACGGTGGCGCGACGATGCTGGTGGCGACACATGCCTCATCAGACGTCGCGGAACTCTGCGACGAGGTAGCCGTCATTTCTGGGACGGTCGTCCTCCATGATCGTCCCGATGTGGCGATGCGTCCAGATGTGCTCGTCAACGCAATGCATGGCCTGGCGCCATTCGGAAACGAGTCCGCGACGTGACTCTCATCGAGCTTCTGACGTCGCCGATCGAATACCAGTTCATGCAGCGCGCGATCATCGTGACGGTCCTCGCGGCGGTGGTGTGTGGGCTTCTGTCGTGTTGGTTGATCTTGGTTGGTTGGGCGCTGATCGGTGACGCAATCTCGCACGCCGTCTTGCCTGGAGTCGTGATCGCGTACGCCCTCGGTATTCCGTTCGGAATCGGGGCGTTCGCATTTGCGCTCGTTGCGGTCCTGTTGATCTTCATGATCAAACGTACGACGCCGCTGAAGCAGGATGCTTCGATCGGCATTGTCTTCACCACGTTGTTCGCGCTCGGAATTGTGCTCATTAGTCTGTGGCCGAGCCAGGTCGACTTGATGCACATCTTGTTCGGCAACCTGCTTGGGGTCAGCTTCAGTGACGCTTGGCAAATCGCCGTCCTCGCCGTGATTGTGATGGCCGCGCTGCTCTACTTCCGGCGCGACATCACCCTCTTCGCATTCGATCCCACCCATGCCAAAGTGATCGGACTGCGCCCCGACCTCGTTGGTGCCGGAGTGTTGGTGGCAGTCGCCGCAACTGCTGTTGTTTCACTCAAGACAGTCGGCGTCGTGTTGGTTGTCTCGCTGCTGATTACCCCCGGCGCGACCGCGCTGCTATTGACGCGCAATGTCTGGAAGATGTTGTGGGTTGCACCGATGCTGGCGGGTCTGTGCGCTCTCGTCGGGTGCTACGTCAGCTTCCACCTCGACACTCCACCTGGCGGAACGATTGTCCTCATCCAGGGGATCGTCTACGCAGCTGTCTGGCTTGTCAGCTTGCGACGCGGACGGGTTGCTCCGCCGCAACCAAAGCAGTCCAGCGTCACCATGGTTGCGCGCTGACGATTCTCTGACGGTCTAGGTGATGTGCCGCATAGTTAGGCCCGTTTGGCGTAACTCTCGGCCGGTATCACCGCCGTCCGCGCACCTAGGATTGCGGGGTAGTCCGCGCACCGGCGTCGGCGAGAATCGGCTAGGAGTTGACGGTTATGACAGACGACCAACCCGACATGGCAACCCTTGGCGGCTACCACTCGTCCGACATCCCGTGCAGCACGACGTTTGCTGCACCCAAGGGGCAGAAGATCGTCGAGGAGCTCGGGCTCTGCTGGGGTCTCACTGTTCGAAGCATGGGATTTGGTCGCGGCTTCACCAGCGGGTTCAAATCACTGCAGCGCGGCGAAGTGCCGAAGATGACGGAGAACTATGACGATGGCCGCCAAGAAGCCGTTGATCGGATGATCAAGTTCGCGCGAGAAATGGGCGCAAACGCGATCATCGGAATCCGCTTTGACTCCAACGGCATCGGCCAAGATGCTGGCTTGCAGGAAGTCCTAGCGTACGGAACCGCGATCCGGACCGAACCCGCGAGCTAGCCGGGCTGGATCCTTGCGGCATCAACACAACCCC
Source organism: Candidatus Nanopelagicales bacterium (assembly GCA_041674545.1). Lineage (GTDB taxonomy): Bacteria > Actinomycetota > Actinomycetes > S36-B12 > UBA10799 > UBA10799. Next base: position 2,104 of record JBAYVO010000355.1, read on the forward strand.
TAGGCGTCGATCAATCGGCGTAGCCAGTTGCTCCGGGGCGCTTCTTTCGGGGGTGCGGGAATGACCCGCGGAACTGGCACGAGGGAGCGGGCAGTCACCCGAGAGTTGGGTATCTCAACGAGGTTCACCACAGTCGCGCGCTTGCGAGTCCGCAGCAGCGTTGTTGCGATCGAATCCGCCCGATCGGCCAACTCGCACAGCTCACCGATGAGGAGTCGTTCGCCCGAGGTTCCGATGAGGTTGGGATCAGCCTCTGTTCCGCCAAAGTGATGTGCCGCGGCCTCTTGGCATGCCAACAAGCGTTGTGATGCCGCATCACGATCGGCGCGCAGTGCGGCGGTCTTGCGCTTCTTTCCCTTGCTGTCCTTGCTTGACCTCGGGCGGAGCTTCTTCCGCTCTCGCCATGCCGCTTCGGCCGCATCGAGGTCAGATCGAGCCAGGTCCAGGTCATCTCGAAGTGCGAGCGATTCCAGGCACCATTGCGCACTCGCACGGCAGGTGTGGGCTTCCGCTTTGAGGAGGTCGGCCAAACCGTCGTATGTCAGGGGCTCGATATCGGAGTCACCCGGCGGGCGTTCGGTGGTTTGAATCGCTTGGAACGCGAGCATTGCCGACTGGCCGACACCACGGATGTGGTCGAGTATCGCTGCGTCTTGATCCCGCTCGTACGCCGCAACAGCGGCCGAAACGCGGTTTGGAACAGCGATACAGCGCGCTCCGAAGTCGCGAATAGGGACGATGAATGCTTTGCCGACCGATGACGGAATACG
>JBAYVO010000356.1:0-2872 GCA_041674545.1 Candidatus Nanopelagicales bacterium
CATGAGGGGGAGTAGGTCAATCGCCGAATTGACCATGGCTCCCGGTTCAGTAGATCCCGGTGCGCGATGGGCAGATCGGGGTTGAGGACGACCACATCTGCCGGAAAGCGCTGCCCGTCGGTAGTGATGACCGCCGTCGCGCGATCCCCGGACCGTTCCACATGTGCAACTTCGGTGTTGTAGTGGAACTCGACTCCGTGTTTGGCTGCCGCAGCGGCCATCGCCACAGGCACGGCGTGCATCCCACCCTTTGGGAAGTACACCCCGGCAACGGAATCCATGTAGGCGATCACCGCGTAGATCGCAAGGGCATCGAAAGGGGACATGCCCGCATACATCGCTTGAAACGAGAAGACCCGCTGCGTTCGTGGGTCCTTGAGATATTCGTTGACCTTCGGAGCGAGCCGACGGAACCCGCCGATTGCTGCCAGGCGTGCGAGGTTTCCCGTCACCAAGTCCAGCGGCGAATCGATGTTGCGGTCGATGAAGTCCGACATCTCTAGGGTGTAGAGCTCGCTGACGAAGTCGACGAACCGAAGGTAGTTGCCCGCTTCGTCAGGGCCAATTTTGGACTCGATCTCGGCAGCCATCTCTTGCGGGTTTGAATGCACATCGAGGCGTGAGCCATCGGGATAGTACGTCCGGTAGAGCGGTGAAACCGGTTGTAGCTCGAGCCAATCTGCTGTCTTCTCGCCCAGGCAATCAAACACATCGTCAATGAGGTTAGGCATGGTCAGAACTGTTGGTCCGGTATCGAACCGGTGACCGTCGACCTCCCACATTCCCGCCCTGCCACCCGGTACTGCCTCGCGTTCGACAACGGTGACGCTGCGGCCAGCCGCGGCTAGTCGTATTGCAGTCGCGAGTCCGCCTAGTCCGGCGCCCACGACGACAACTCGATCCGACTTGCCGCGAACCTGCTTCATCGACGTGGCTCCAGTCTCTTGCTCAGTGAGTGCGTGTGGTTGCCGCGATTGCGAGTGCTTCAAGAACATCGCGGGCATTGTTGTGAAGCTCTTGCTCAGTCAGTGCCAGCAACGCAGATTCGGTGCTGGCGATAATGCGCGCTTCGGTTTGTTCAAGAGCGCCGGTTTCGATGATCACGCGCCGCAGCGACTCAATGTCATCGCTGGAGAGACTGGGATCGCCGAGCCCCGCAGTCAGCACAGCGCGTTGTGTCTGCGTGGCCGTTTGGTACGCGCAGGCGATGAGGTAGGTCTGCTTGCCTTCGCGCAGGTCATCGCCGGCGGGCTTGCCGGTCGTGTGTGGGTCGCCGAACACGCCAAGGACGTCGTCGCGGAGTTGGAACGCCTCGCCGAGCGGTAGCCCGTACGCCGTCGTTGCCGCCATCAGGTCGTCGCCTCCGCCAGCGAGTGCGACGCCAAGGTGCAGCGGACGTTCGATTGTGTACTTTGCGGACTTGTAGCGTGCGACGCGCAGCGCTCGCTCAGGCGTGATCTGCGCCCGTGCTTGTTCCAGTACGTCGAGGTACTGCCCGGCCATGAGTTCTGTTCGGGTGGCATCGAGGATGGGCTTCGCCCGTAGCAAGGCGGTTGGTTCTAACCCCGACTCAAAGAGCACTTGGTCAGCCCAACTAAGGCATAGGTCGCCGAGCAGGACAGCCCCTGACAGTCCGAACGTCTGGTCCGAGCCGTACCAATTCTGCGCCTGGTGAAGCGCCTCGAGGGAGCGGTGGACGGAGGGCGCACCGCGACGAGTGTCAGAACCATCCATGACGTCGTCGTGGATGAGGGCGCATGCTTGTAAGAGTTCTAAGGCACTGGCAGCTTTGATCATCCGGTCGTCATCGGCGCCGCCGGCACTTCGCCAACCCCACCAGGCAAGGACAGGGCGCAGTCGTTTGCCACCCGAGGTGAATTGCACTAAGAGGTCGTTGAGCGGTCCCAAATCTTCGCTTATCGACTGTAGGACCGGGACCTGCTCGTCGACGAATTCCGTTAGCGCCCGTGATACGCGATCACGAACGTCTTCAACATCGAATGGGGAAGCCGTGGTCACCACAAGCCCACTCTAGGAGGTGCGTGCTGCAGCTTTGGGTTGGGACCACAATCTTGCAGATTGACGCTCGCTGATTTGATGACGAAGCCTGCGAGGAGGGGATCGCAGATTCTGGTGTTGCAACGTCGATGGGCTCTTTGTGGGGGCGCTACGCTGCAGGGATGTCCGTTCGTGTAGGTGCCCTGCTTGCAACAGGTTCGCAGTCGTTTTCGTTTGAGTTCTTCCCGCCCAAGACCGATGCTGGTGAGGGGCAACTCTGGAAGGCTCTCGGTGAGCTTGAACCACTCGCTCCCACTTTCGTTTCGGTGACCTATGGCGCCGGTGGCACGACGCGCGACCGGACAGTGGGAATCACTGGGCGTATCGCAAAAGAAACCCAGATGGTTCCCGTAGGTCATCTCACGTGTGTGGGCGCCACCGTCGCCGAGTTGGAATCAGTTATCGATGAATACGCGTCGGCGGGCGTACACAACGTGCTTGCTCTGCGAGGGGACCCGCCAGGCGGACCTGGCGACACGTGGGTCGCGCATGAGGGCGGACTCAACTACGCAGCCGAGCTCGTCGCCCTAGCTACGCGCAGCGGTGACTTCTCCGTGGGCGTCGCGGCTTTCCCGGATCCACACCCGGCGTCAATGTCAGCTCAAGTCGACGTCGAAGTTCTGCGAGCAAAGCAGGATGCCGGGGCCGAGTTTGCGATCACTCAGTTCTTCTTCAAATCGTCGGCGTACTTCCAACTTGTTGATCGGGCTCGTGCCGGCGGCGTAACGATTCCGATCATTCCCGGAATCATGCCGGTCACGAACTTGGCTCAGATCACTCGGTTTGCCTCGTTGTCGGGCGCGGACTTCCCAGC
>JBAYVO010000357.1:0-2872 GCA_041674545.1 Candidatus Nanopelagicales bacterium
GGGCCGTCAGGACTGCCGGAGGCGTGCCTGCTCGCGACGGCGGTGACGAACCGAAGGGACGAACGCGAGCAGCGGCGGCAGGAGGATGATCGTCCAGACCAAGAACGCGAACGGCAGCAACACCTGGGACACGACGTTCGCCCGCCACGACGGCTGGTCGATGTAGACCCAGGCGGACGTATCGAGCCCAGCGAACTGCGAGCCGTGCAGCGAACTCGCAACGTCATTCACTGCTGCTGAACCTGACCCGCTGACGGTCACCTCGTCGAACGATGTTCCGGCGACGTCGCCCGCGAGCCGCACGCCGACGCTGCTCGCGAGCAGCGAGGTTTGCGCCAGCGCGGTCCCCTGCGTATCAGCGATCAACAGTCCCGTGCGCGCCCCGGACACGGTCGTGCCGGTCACCTGCGTTCGATCCGAACCTGTGCCGAACCGCAGCCCGGTGCGGGCAGTCGCGGCGACCGTTGAGTCACTGATCACCGTGCCGGTCGCGCGGTCCTTGACCCAGATGCCGTCGACGTTGTTCTGCAGTGATGCGCCGAGCACCTGGTTGTCCTGCCCACCTTCAACGATCACTCCCGCGGCTCCGTTGTTCTCGGCCCGAATGCCCCGCAGCACGTTGCGGTCCGAAGGGTCGAGCGCGGCGCGATCCGGATTACCGTCGTCGATGTAGAACCCCGAGCCGCCATTGTTGCTCGACACCGTGTTCTCGATGACGTTGTCGTCACAGCCCCGGCTCAAGATGATTCCGTGGCGGCCGTTGCGCACAGCGCTGGAGTTCGTGACGAGGATTTCGCGAGTGTTGGTGTGCGGATCGAAGCCGTAAAAGCTGTTGTCGTTGAACTGCGCGCCATCGATCCGCAGACCAACCGCCCCGGAGGTGTACGCGCCGAAGTAGTTGCGCTCGAAGGTCGTCCGCAGCGCACCACCGGTCCCGGGTAAACCTCCGGCGGACATCCAGGCGACACCCGATGCCTCACCGATGAGGAAGCCGAGGTGGCTGACTACCGCGTCGCGGAACGCGAGGTCGCCACCCTTGGTCCGGACGTACGCGCGCCCGTCGGAGACGCCCGTGTCCGGCCCTGCCGCTGCCGTGGCGAACGATGTCACCTGCAGCGGCGCTTCAACCGAACCTTCAAATACCAAGCCGCCTCGATTGCCGGTGATCGTCACGTAGTCCGCGCCGTCACTGCGCAACAGGAGTTGTTGAACCGACGGCGCGCCCACGAGCAACGTCGCATTCTTGGCAACCACAACTGACCGATTGACGATCCACTCACCTGGGGCGCGTAGTTGCACGTCTTGCGGAAAAACCCGAGCCAGACCAGGCAATGTGTAGGTCTTCGGCTTCCCATCCTTGCCAGCGCCCAAGAGCAAGAACGGCCGCGGACCTGACGCGGTGGCAACCTCGAACTGCTTCGGACCGACCACCCGCGAGCCGACACGGGAAGCGAACGACGCGACTGCGTTGTCAGCGTCGTAAAGGCGCACAAGGTCAGGAGTGGTCAGGTCCGGAGAGCCAGCATCCGCCGCTGTCGAGACCGGCGCAGCGTACGTGGGCATTGGGGTTTGTTCAGGACGCGGATCGGGCCACAGTGCGAACGCGCCAATGATCACCAGGATGCCTGCCACCGCGAGCATGGCGACTGTCTGCATCGGCCGACGTCTTGGCACCGGGGGTGGCAGCACTCGACCGAGGTCAGGTGGCGGTCCCGGATCGTCGCCATCTCCATCTGGCCCGCGCGGGTTAGGAGACAACACTGCTGCCTGCCAAGGTCTGGTGGCTCTGCCCTTCACCGCCGGTCTGTGCGACGTTGCGGGTTAGCCAGCCCTGCTTGTTCATGGTGAAGATGGCGTACAACTTGATGGGCAGTGCGATCGCAATCGTCACCACGACGATCACCGGCAGGATGACGATTTCTTTCGGCTGCAGTTGCAAGTGACTGAGCCCGCGCAGGCCTCGCCCGACGATGACCCACGCGATGTAGAGCGCCCCGATCCACCAGGCGAAGTGCGTGACGGTGAACACGAGGAAGGCCATCGAGATCGCCATCGTGCACGGGGTGAAGATGTTCTGCAGGACCGTGACTTGGGTGATGAATGGCTGATCCCATAGCCAACCGTTGTACGCCGCCGTCGTGTAGCAGCGCATCGAATTGCGGGTCCACCGTACCCGCTGCTTGACGAACGCCGACAGCGTCTCCGGGAACATCGAGTACGCGATCGCGGTGGGTTGATGCACCGTCCGGTAGCCGTTCGCGAGCACCAGCCACGTGAGCCGACCGTCATCGCCAGCGATGCATAGGCGTCCGAGAAAGTACTCGAACTCTAGGTGCGGCATGAGTGGTGCGATGACTGCTCGCCGGTACGCAGCGGTGCGGCCGGACAGACACGCGACACTGCCACGCGCACCCATCGCGGGGACGTAGTCGAGGAAGCGGATGTCGAGCAACCACGACGCAACGCGCCGCCACAGCGACGACTGCGCGGCAGCAACCAGCTGGCGACTACCGACACCACCAACCGCGGGGTCGGCGAAGGGTCGGATGATCTCGGTGACCAATCCAGGGGTCCAGGCGGTATCGGAGTCGACGAAGATCACGATCTCGCTGGTGGCGGCTTTGACTCCAACCGCCATCGCAGACCGCTTGCCCTGATGCTCGAACACGATCAGTTGCAGGCGCCGATCGGCCGCACGCGCGCGCACCATGTCGATGACGTCTGTGTCGGCGGTGTCGACGACGAGGATGACCTCGGCAACGGATTCTGCGAGCCAGGTTGAGATGCAGGCGTCGAGGATTTCCGGGTCTTCCCGGAACACCGGGACCACGACCGACACCGACGCGCTGAACTCATCGGTGCACGGTTGCAA
>JBAYVO010000358.1:0-2871 GCA_041674545.1 Candidatus Nanopelagicales bacterium
CGCGATTCAACGCAACCAGAATGACCCGCTCGCGTTCTCAACGCTCCACCCGAACTCTTCAAGCACGCGAATGACTTTGGGGCGATCCAAGGCCCAGAACGTCGCGATTCGGTCCGCGCTCGCAATTCGTATCCCGCCCCGGGTTTGTCGTCTAGCGTCCGTGTAGTCGATAGCATTTGCGGGGATGCCTTGGTAGCGCGGCAAGACGAGAGATATCTGCGTGTCAGCCGTGCGGTAGAACGATGATGAGCCGAAGACTGGCAGCAGTAGAAGTCTGAGTTTGTCCACCGTCACAGTCAGGGTGCTGACAGTTCCGAACGGCCCAGCGTCGAACGGAGCGGTGATTGTGCAGACGCCGACCAGCGTCCTACTCCCACGGTGCTCCACGGTTTGCAAGGGTACTCAGCCTTCTTGAGAGTCTCACAGAAATGCGATCGCGAATGTCAGCTGCGATTCGCGCAAGACGCCAGGAAACGGAAGCATCCGCCGGAGCGATTGTCGTGACCGCATGTGCGCGCACGGCAGTTGTCATGAGACGTGGAAACCCACCGGTCTAGCACTCGTACTCCCATAAATCCACCAAGAGGGTAGGTCACCATCTGCTGGACATTTCGAATGCGCGGATGATGAATGGAATCATCAAGAGTAGGTAGGTAGCCACCCCGATCGCTGCGAGTACGGCAACGATTCTCCGTACTCGCAGTGATGCCTCCGGCACCGCACGAACCACTGTGGTTCCAGAGAAACGGTCGTGCCACGCCAACCCATCTCGATTCCAGAGCACCGCCAGGCAGCTGAACAGAAAGACGACATACGTCGCAAAGCCCAACACCTCCCCGCTAGTGCCGGGAACCATCCCTGGAGCTGTCATGAGGATCGCGAACACACTGGCCCTTCGGACAAACGAGCTGTTCATGTCCGCGGAGGCTCCCTCGAGATGCAGGCCCACGAGCTGCATCCCTGGCGTAGCTCCCCAACGCGTTGCGGTCGCGAACTGATACACGAACCATGTTCCTGTGAGTATTGCTCCGGTGAGCACGGTAAGCCAGATTGGATCGTCTTCCAGCAGTCGTTGAGGGGTGCCGATGATCGCGGCGGCAATTCCAAAGATCAGGAAGTCGACGATGAATCCGACCAACCGCCGCCCGAACTCGTTGTTCACTGGACTCGGCGGGGGAGCCGTAGCAACGTGGTCCGTCCACTCTGTGCCGTCCCAATAGCGCAAACTCTCGCGGCCATCTGGACTCGGATACCAGGCTGGAGGAGGAGCGTCACTAGTCACGCAAGCAATGTAGCGAACGAGCGAGGTACTAGGCGATCTTCATTTCGACCTGACGACGTCATGAGCCCTTCAGGCAATCCGTCGTATCGAGGCCTACTAAGAATCAAACCGGGGCATTCGACTTGCGTGGGTAACTGCGGGGCGAATTGAGCTACCACAGCTTGGTTGCCCACGGCGGGGAGTCCTCGGGGCGAGAATCGGACGATCCACCAACATCGGTTTCTAGCCATCCTGTGACGTAAGCAATCCAGGAAATCAGGGCCACACACGCGACAGGGAACAGGAGCAATAAGAAGATCATCAGCGCGGCCGTCATGGACCACAGCGCGCAGATCCACATCACGATAAACCCGGTGACGATCCAAAGATTTAGGTAGAAGGAGCCGCGCACCAACGGACTTCTGTGGCTGTTGATTTCGAGTCCATCAGCGACTTGGAGATCGAAAGCTCCCCGAGCAAGCGGGGCGACGTCCTTGCCTATTGTCACTCCGGCAGGGGCCAGCACACGTTCCACATGGTCGAGGTCCCACCACAGGTTCCTACTGTCGATGGGCCGGATGTGCTTGCTCGTGTATGCAGCTGGAATCCACTCGCGCGCGAGCACTTCTCCCTGTGGTGAGGCGGGAATCAGCCACGCTTCGACATCTGTGTCGACGGCGACCTCGCTGGGTGGCATTCGAACGTAGATGAGCTGTACCGAACCGGGTTCCCCAAGCGGAACTACCAGAGTCGAAGTGCGGTCATCTGCGCCTGCAAAGCGAAGCTGTAGCGGAGTGCCGTCGCTGTCACAGTCAACCTTGATTCTTCGGCCGCGAAGGATGGAACGCTCCGCAAGGAGCCGCCAAACCAGTCTTCCTCGAGGTATCGGCTGGAGCACTTCGGTGTGGTCGACTCCTTCCATCCGGTGGGCCTCCTGTGCTGCGACAACCGTTTGCGTGATTCCTGAATTCGCCGCGACGGGACCAGAAACTACTCACTGACGTCTGGCGTCGAATCCTTGTTGGACATCTTGGCGCGGACCCAAAGTTCACCTCGCCAGGCGAGCCATAGCAGTGCACAGGTTCCAGCTACCGCAAAGAGCAGGATCATGAATCCATCAGCTCCGCCGAGCGCTGTGAGCAGTACCGCTGCCGCGAACACGCTGAACTGAAATGCGACCACAACGAACACGCAGTACAGCACCGTCCGGATTAGCGATTCACGCCAGGTCACGGCCGAAGCATAACCCTCATCGATCTTGCAGTGTTTGCAACGGCGAAGGCAGAAACAAGTCCGAAACGAGAGTCCGCCGATGGCTAGGTCGTAGGTGACGAACATCTGTGGGTGTGATCGCATCCGGCAACTTCACCTCGAACGCGGTGATGGTGTGGTCGTTTGACCCAACGATGAAGTCCACTGCATTGGGTCCGTCTCTGGTTCGCAGGTGAGATGGTTACGTCCATTCGCCTGCGGGAGCACCCGCGCGGTGAGTGCGGACAAGGATACGAACAAGGCGCCAAGGCACGTTCCATCTCGAACAACCCACGTTGCGGCGCGTATTCCTGCGATCAAGTCATCTCGGCGGAGCCGCAATAGTCGAGCGGCGAGCG
>JBAYVO010000359.1:0-2859 GCA_041674545.1 Candidatus Nanopelagicales bacterium
GTGGAGTCGGCATCGATTCTGGCTGCGGCCGCTGCTGATTCTCGCGATCTCGATCGTTGTCGGGATCTTCGTCATTAGGTTTGTTGGCGCGATTGATTGGGCGCAAGTTGGATCGGCGCTGGGTCAACTCGCATGGTGGCAATTTCTTCCGCTGGTCGCCGCGCTCATACTCCGGCAAACGCTCAATGCTGTGCCGCTGGCACAGTTTGTGAAGGGGCTCACGCTCCGACGGTCGATGCAGAACGACCTCAGTGCTGTTGTGGTGGGCACACTCGCTCCACCGCCGGGCGATGTCGTGATCCGGGTTGCAATGTTCAAGTCGTGGGCGATTGATCCGGTGACGGGCATGGCCGGAGTCACGCTCAACATGATCACGTTCTACAGCGTTCGATTCTTGGCTCCGAGCATCGGATTGGTGTTCCTCGCCTTCGAAGGAATTGAGTCTGGGCAGTTGGTTCAAGCCCTGATCAGTTTGCTAATCGCGCTGGCAATTCTGGTGGTATTGATCCTGCTTGCGCGAGGCGATCGCCTGGCCGCGCTACTCGGCAGGAGCGCAGGGAGGGTTGCGGCCCGCGTCAAGGCGTCCGTCGATCCGCAAGGTTGGGCTGAATCGGTCGTCAGTTTCCGTTCAAAGATGGTCGACACCCTGCGCTCAGGTCTGCCAAAGTCGATGGTTGGGCTCGTTGGAATGGTCCTCGCGGATGGGTTGGTTCTCTTCCTGGCAGTGCGGTTCGTTGGCCTAGGTGCCGATACTCTGTCGTTGCCGCTGATCTTCGGGACATTCTTGATCGCGTATCCGCTAACCATCATGCCGCTCGCGGGCTTCGGCGTGCTTGATGCGGCACTCGTGGCAACGTGGACTGTGGCCGCAGGACTCGAATACGAGGCGACGATCATTGCTGCTCTCGCGGTCTGGCGAGCGGTCACCATTCTTGGACCCCTCATGCTTGGCGCTGGAACGCTCACGATGTGGCGGCGCCAGCACTCGGCCAAGAGTGGCAATTGAGCGAATCGAGCGAGATTCGGGAGCAAGATCAGTTAGTTTCACACAATGAAGGGCAAATCCGTCATCGCCGCGGCACTGACGGTCGCCGCCGTCTCGGTATCGGCTCCAGCGATTGCAGTCACGACGGATGCGGCGTCAACGCCTCGTGCGGAATCAGTGGCGCTAGCCCCCAAAGATCGCGCCCACAGCATTCTGTCGCCGCGTCGGCTCCATCCGTCCCCGAGTCAGGCGAAGGGCGCCGAACCACCGATCTATTCCAACGGTTGCCACTCATGGCCTCCCCGCACGGCAGCTAAGGCGTGCGTGTACGGCGCGAAGAAATCAACCAAGACGGTGATGCTCTTCGGTGATTCGCACGCCGCGCATTGGTTCGGCGGCGTCCGCGACATTGCCGACCAGAATCGGTACCGAATGTTGTCGGTTACGAAGTCGTCATGCCCGGCGGCCGACCTCCGCGTTCGCCGCTACCGGGCAAAACAGGTTCACACGTCGTGCTTCCCGTGGCGGCAGAACGTGTTTCGCAAGCTGAAGGCGCAGTCATGGGGTGACATCAACGTCGCTGTCGTTAGCTCGTGGCACTTTCACCAGGTCCTCGGCAAACGGAAGCTCCTCAGAGGTCCGGCCCGCGACGCAGAATGGAGGAGGGCGATTGACCGCACACTTTCACTGTTGAGCGCGAGCGTGGACCAGGTCATTCTGCTGCGGGACTCACCTCAGATGCCAAGAGGGATGAATGGCTATTGGCGCTGCATTGCCAAAAATCAGGCCCGTCCAAAGCGTTGTGGTACGGCAACCTCGAAGGCACTACCTGGCGGCATCTGGCGGATCGAGAAAGCATCTGCCGCCACGTTCCCAAACGTCAAGTCCGTCGATCTTTCAACACAGTTCTGTGGCGGTTCCTTCTGTAGTCCTGCGGACGGCAAACTGCTCGCATTCAAAGACGACAACCACTGGAACCAGGTCTACGTTCGTGCTCGACTAGGACCCAAACTTGCGCCGCACGTCACGGCGGCAATGCAGCTCCGGGACTAGCGCGAGGTCGGTGGATCGATGGGGAGTAGGTCGTCCGTAGTTCTGGCCATCGCGAGCGGTAGCCTTCGCGGACTACCTGCGGGACCCACGAAGGGCGCAAAATGATCGAGATTCTCACTTCCGCGCAGTTGTCGAAGGCACGAGCGACCGGCGCTCTCGTTGCCCACATTCTGCAGACCCTGAAGACTCGTAGCGTGGTGGGAACAAACTTGCTTGAGATTGATCAGTGGGCCAAGGCGATGATCGTGGAGGCCGGCGCAGATTCCTGCTACGTCGACTATGCACCTTCGTTCGGGCGAGGCCCGTTTGGCCACTACATCTGTACTTCGGTCAACGATGGCGTGCTTCATGGACTCCCACACGACTACGTGCTCGCTGATGGCGATCTTCTCTCGTTGGACCTCGCTGTCCTGCTCGATGGAATCGCAGCTGATTCCGCTATTAGCTTCGTCGTCGGCCCTACCCAGCCACCAACAAGCATCGCGCTGATCGAAGCAACCCAACGAGCGCTCAAGGCGGGCATCGCAGCGGCGGGACCGGGAGCGCGGATCGGTGACCTCTCGTACGCGATCGGGACGGTGCTCAGCGACGCCGGCTACCAGATCAACACTGACTTCGGCGGGCACGGAATCGGCTCAACAATGCACCAGGATCCGCACATCGCCAACAACGGTCGCCCCGGCCGTGGGTATCAACTGCGGCCAGGTTTACTGCTCGCGCTTGAACCGTGGATCATGGTGGATACCGCCGAACTCATCACGGATGCCGACGGATGGACACTGCGAAGTGCGACCGGGTGCGTGACAGCACACAGCGAACAC
>JBAYVO010000360.1:0-2852 GCA_041674545.1 Candidatus Nanopelagicales bacterium
AAGACGACCTTTCTCAACTCGCTACTTGGTGCTGTGCCTGCGCGTGAACGAGTGATCACGTGTGAGGAAACCTTCGAACTCCAGCTTGCCGACCACCCTGATTGGGTTGCGATGCAGACCAGGCAGATGGGTTTGGAAGGCACCGGCGAGGTGACCTTGCGCGACCTTGTACGCGAGGCCCTGCGGATGCGCCCGACCCGGTTGATCGTCGGCGAGGTGCGCCAGCAAGAGGCGCTTGACTTGCTCGTTGCGATGAACTCAGGGATGCCTGCCATGACCTCCCTGCATGCCAACAGCGCTCGGGAATCGATCACCAAACTGTGCACTCTGCCACTGCTTGCTGGAAGCAATATCTCGGCAGACTTCGTTGTTCCGACCGTTGCGGGATGCGTAGATCTCGTCATTCACCTTGAGACGACGGCCGCTGGGAAGCGGCGAGTCAACGAGGTTGCGGCGTTGTCGGGGCGGGTCGAAGAAGGCGTCATCGAACTCTCGCCGATCTTTGAGACCCGCGGGTCCGAACTTGTTCGCTCCGACGGATTCCCGCCGCACGAACACAGGTTTGCACGAGCCGGGTATGACCTCGGCACGTTGCTGGCGTCTTCGAGAGCAGCCTGATGGGTGCCCTCGTTGGTGTGATGTTTGGCTGCGGCCTGTTGAGTATCTGGCTGGCAGTCTCGTCGAGTCACGAGCGGTCTTCAGTGTCGGAGTCTGAGGCTGATTCTGGCCGCCGAGTCGGCGACTCTCATGACACGCGCCGTTCCGGCATTCTGAGTCGTCGCAATCAGCTAGCGATCGCCTCGGGGCTTGGGTTCGGCATTGTGATCTACATATTCTCAGGGCTGGCAATCGTGGGTGTGCTCGCCGCGGTTCTGGGTTCGTTCATTCCGTTGATGCTTGCTCGTCGTGCGCAACATCGGGAGACCCATCGACGGCGAGAAGCGTGGCCTGACGTGATCGACGGACTGGTTTCGGCGGTGCGCGCAGGCATGTCGTTGCCGGAGGCTGTCGCTGCAGTTGGGGATCGCGGACCTGCCGTGGTGCGTCCAGTCTTCGCCCAGTTTGCGGCTGACTATCGGGCGACGGGCCGCTTCGGTGAGTCCCTAACCCGCCTACGTGACGAGCTTCAAGACCCCGTTGCCGACCGTATCGTCGAGGCGCTGCTGGCCGCCCGCGATGTTGGTGGCAGCGACCTTGGTCGTATGTTGCGCACGCTGAGCGACTTCGTGCGCCAAGACCTGCGACTGCGGGGAGAGGCGGAAGCTCGGCGCTCGTGGACCGTTAACGGCGCACGATTAGCGATTGCAGCGCCGTGGATCGTGCTACTCCTGCTATCCACCCGACCCGACGCCGCGGCGGCATACCAAACCCCGACCGGCATGGTCGTGATCCTCGGGTGTGCGGCGGCCTGCACTGTGGCGTATGCCCTGATGTCGAAGATCGGACGCCTGCCAGATGAGCAGCGGGTGATGTTGTGAGTGGCGCTCTTGTGGGTGCCGTGCTCGGTGGACTCGTGGCCGCCGGGGTTGTGCTGCTGCGGATGCACGTTGCACGAAGCCGCCGGGTGGATTCGCGGGTGCTGCCGTACGTTCAGGCGACTGGCTTCGACTGGTCACGCTCGACTCCGACAACTCGAAATTCCACCGCGATTTCGTCGAAGTTGTCGGCGCGGTACGCCGATGCGCTTTTGAACTCGCTCGTGACTGATGCGTCGGTAAAGCGTCGGCTGGTGCAGGCAAATGCGCAGGAGGACGTGGAGCAGTTTCGAGTCGATCAGTTGCGATGGGCCGGCCTCGGCGTTGCTGGAGCAATCGCGTTCGGAGTGGTGAAGGCGATTAGCGGCGAACCCATCGCTGCACTCTTATGGCTGTTCCTGTGTGGTGTTGCCGCCCTCGGCGGGGCGATGCTGCGGGATCAGCAATTGAGCAGGCAGGCGAATGCCCGGATCGAGACCATCAACAACGAGTTGCCTGCCTTCGCCGAGCTGCTGGCCTTCACAGTTGCCGCCGGTCTTGCGCCCGCGAGCGCGTTGAATCGGATTGCGGACCGCGTAGGTGGCGAGTTCGCGATCGAACTGCGCACCTGCTGCGACGAAGTCGCGACGGGGCGACCGTTCACCGAGGCGCTTGAGGCAATGGCGATCCGAACTGGCTGCGAGCCTGTCCAGCGTTTCGTCGACGGGATTGTCGTCGCGATTGAACGGGGAACCCCCATCGCCGAGGTGCTTCGCGCGCAGGCGATGGATGCACGCGCAGCGAGTCATCGACACCTCATGGAATCGGCTGGTCGACGCGAGATTTTTGCGTTGATTCCGGTGGTCTTCTTGATCTTGCCAGCTGTTGTTGTCATTGCGGTCTTCCCGGGAATCCTCGGGCTGGTGATTTCAGCGACCTAAGGCGGCAGTCGGTCTAACCCGGCTTGATTCTCAGACACCAATCTTCTCTACAAGTCATTCGTTCAGAACCAACAAATCAGAGCAGGAGCGCAAGGTGAACAACAACTCTCAGGTCACATTAGAAGAACTCCCCGTTTCGGTCGGCAAATCGTCATTTGGCGCGGTGTTCGGGGCGCTTGCGAACGCGGCGGTCTCGGTGTTGGCGATCGTCGCCGATCGGTTCCGTGCATCGTTCGCTCGCGCGGTCACGTCGGAACGCGGAGACGTGCCGGGTTGGGTGCTCGTCACAGTTATGACCGCCGGGCTCGTCACCGGATTGTGGATGATCGCTGACGATCAACTGACGGCGCTGTTGAGCAAAGCGATCAACTCCGTCAGCCAGTGATGGTGCCCACCACTCATCGGCTTGCTGCTGTGTTCGGTCGGCGACCGCAGCGTGATCAAGGATCCGCGGTAG
>JBAYVO010000361.1:0-2843 GCA_041674545.1 Candidatus Nanopelagicales bacterium
AAACCAAACGATGATTGTCGACTCCTGACTCATGTGCTCCTCAACGATGTTCTCGCTGTGGACCTTAAGCAAGCCAGCGGGATCATTGGATTGATTGGGCGCCGGTACGGACGCGAGTTTGTGCAGGGACTCACCAGAGCATTCGTTGGTACGACCATTGCTAACAACCTGGCGATTGACGACACCGGTTGGAAACACGTGCCAAAGCTGATACATCCCGCACTCAACGCATCATCGAGGCTGCGGTATCGGATCAAGGGTGCGAACGATAGGCGAATGCGCAAGAGCCTTGCCGAGGTGGATCAACTCCTAGCGAAGAACGCAGTCGCTCGCGGTATGCAACACGACCTCGTTGATCATGCGCCGACGGCTTCACGATCGGTTGCCCACCCCGCCGCTTCCTAGCAGCAGTGTGGCGAAGTCGACAACCCTTTGAGGGTGTGCGGCCAAGACTTGACCTGCAACCGCGCATTGAAAGTCACTATGCTCGCAAATGTTGATCTTTGAAGTTGTCGGAGCGCGTACGAGTAGCGCGAACTAGTCGTAAGTGGGTCGGGAATGTCTATCGAGGGCAATCCCGATGCCGACGATGCCGACCGGGAGATCGTGAACGCGGAGGTCGAACCACCCGCCGGGATGACGCCACGTAACACGCCCGCCCCGATCGCTGCGGCGTCGCGGGCGAGTGACCGCCATCGCAAGCTCTATTTGACCCCGGCTGCGAAGTACGCGATAGCCCTGAGTTTCGCTCTCGTGTGGGCAGGCCTGTCGGTGTGGATTGGCCGGTTCTGGGCTCAGGATATTGGCCAGTACATCTCGCTCTTCGGCGGCTGGGTCGTGGTGTTCCTCGTGGCGATCATTCCCGGATTTGTCGTGGCGTTGATGGGAATGTCGTTGGCGCTAGACCGACAGCCGCCATTTCGAATACAACAGCCGACGGTGCCCGTGACCGTCATCGTTGCTGCGTACAACGAAGAAGTCGGAATCCGCGCGACCATTGAGCGCATTGCCATTCACGACTATCTTGGCGACGTAAAGATCATTGTAGCCAACAACAACTCAACTGATCGCACCGTCGAACGCGCTTATGCAGCCGCCGAAGAGTTCGGCGTGGATGTGCGAGTGATCGACGAACCGACGCCCGGCAAGTCCCATGCGCTCAACACCGCCCTTGAGAGTGTCGAGACGGAATACGTCATGACAGTTGACGCCGACACCCTGCTCCACCCGGAGGCCATCCGAAGATTGATGGCGCGATTGTTGACGGGCCCCGATCACGTTGTTGCGGTTGCCGGAGCAGTACTCGTTCGAAACTCGCGCGAGAACCTCATGACCAAGATGCAGGAGTGGGACTACTGGCTTGGCATCGCAGCAGTGAAGCGCATGCAGGGGTTGTACTCCGCAACTTTGGTAGCACAAGGCGCCTTCTCCGTCTACGAAACCGAGGCGGTGCGAGCGATCGGCGGTTGGCCTGACGCGATCGGCGAAGACATCGTCGTCACCTGGCGCTTGATGATGGGTGGCTCACGAGTGCTGTACGAGCCGACCGCTGTTGCCTTCACCGATGCGCCAGAGAAGGTTTCCCACTTCATGAAGCAGCGAGCACGCTGGGCGAGGGGAATGTTCGAGGGGATTCGCGAGGTTCCACCGTGGAAGCAGTCGAAAGGCTTGGCCAAATTGGTCGCGAGCATCGACTTGCTCATTCCGTTCCTCGATATCGGGTATGCGTTGTTGTGGTTGCCTGGGATTGTGCTCTTCCTCTTCGGTTTCCCCATCTTGGTTTCGTTGTGGACGCTCCTTGTGTTTCCGATCACGTTGCTCATGTATGGAATGATCCGGCATTTTCAGTCGAGCCGCGTTTTTGGTCCGCTTGGCCTCAAGGTCCGCCGCAACCGTGTCGGCTACATAGCCTTCCTCTTGCTGTACCAGGCGCTGTGTTCCACAGCTTCCCTTGTCGGATACGCGCAGTACGTGCTGAACCGAGAACGGACGTGGAAGTAGGTAGGTCACCGAGCCCCGATGGCAGGTTCTGCCGATGGGTGTGCGACACCTCAACTGTTTGCCGTTCTTTACCGACCGACTCGGCTAGCGTGTGTCGACAAGGAAATCACTTGCTTGAGGGGATCAATGAAGCGCGCACTGCTAGCCATTCTCGGAACGATTCTCATCGTCGTCGGCATCGGTGCGGGGGGAGTGGGCGGCACTCTTGCTGCCTTGACCGGGCCTGACGCAGCGATTTCTGGCGAGGCCGGAACCGTAAATGGGAACGGATACGCACTTGTCTTCAACGAATTCACAATCAATACGGCCGGTGGTGAAGAGGCACTCAAACGAATCGCTGAGTTCCGGCTAAGCGCAACGTCCACCACTGGCAACGAGATATTCCTAGGAATTGCGCCCGCGGACGACGTCAACGCCTACCTACGAACCACCGCCCGCGAGATCGTCTCGGACCTATCCGATGGAACCGCCAGAGTGGTGCCAATCCCTGGAAACACTGTTCCTGGCAAGCCAGCCGAACAATCGTTCTGGAGCGCACAGAGCCAGGGCACCTCGCCGTCAATCTCACTCGCGACGTCGGGCGCAAATCAAACGCTTGTCATCATGAATGTCGATGCTGCGCAACAGGTTTCCGTGGACTTGATGATCGGGATCGAATCCGCTGCGCTGTTCCCGATTGGCCTGGGTCTGGTCTTTGTCGGGGTGTTGTTCCTCGTGCTCGGGATCTGGCTGATCGTCGCCGCGTTCCGACCAAAGTCTGACCAGACTCCGCCGGCGCCGCCCGCGCCGTTGTACCCGCCCGAGATTCAACCTTCGAACGTCGCCGCAGCGACTGCCGCTAG
>JBAYVO010000362.1:0-2836 GCA_041674545.1 Candidatus Nanopelagicales bacterium
GGCAGGTCGTCAGGGAGTCGTCGTGGATTGACGCGACGACATCAAACTGATGACCGCAGTCGTTGCACGAGTACTCATACGTAGGCACGTTCGCTCCTTGGGCAGTTCATTGGCAGTTCTTGAGTGTGACGCGGATTGCACCACTGCGATTGCTCGTGGTGAAAGAATACGCACCCGCTTCTCGACTACGCTTCGGCCAAACGCAGAAGGGACATCACCGTGAGCGTAGAAGCGATCGGATTGACCAAGGTCTTCGGTTCGAAGACGGCTGTCAAGGATCTGTCATTCACACTTGAACCCGGTGTCGTGACCGGCTTTTTGGGCCCCAACGGTTCGGGCAAGTCAACGACGATGCGCCTCATGTTGGGCCTCGATCGGGGTGAAGGAGAAACGAAGTGGGAAGGTCGGCGCCTGACTGACCACCCACACGCCACCAAGGTCGTTGGTGCACACCTCGATGCGCGCTTCTTCAACCCAAATCGCACAGCTCGGGCGCATTTGCGCATGCTCGGTGCCGAGGCAAACATCCCGAACGCGCGGGTCGACGAGGTCCTCGACCTTGTGGGGCTCGCCTCTGAGGCCAAGAAGCGACCGAAGACCTTCTCGCTTGGAATGGGTCAGCGACTCGGATTGGCCGGGGCGATCCTGGCCAACCCGAAGGTGCTCGTGCTCGATGAGCCGGCCAATGGGCTCGACCCGCAGTCGATTCAGTGGCTACGCGACTTCCTTCGCTTCTACGCGAGTTCCGGGAACGTGGTGTTTGTCTCGAGTCACCTCCTGACGGAGATGCAACATATGGCCGAACACGTCGTGGTGATCTCTCAGGGCAAGCTCATCGCCGACGAACCGGTTTCTGCGTTCGTGAACCGGAGTACACAAAATGACGTGTTGGTTCGCACCCCGGATCGTGCCCGGCTTGCTTCCGCGCTTTCCGCAGCAGGTCTTATCGCGACCGAGGATGGCGCCGATGGACTTGCTGTTCAGGTGGGCGATTCGCGCCGGGTCGGAGACATCGCTTTCACCAATGGGGTTGCCGTTCATGAATTGACACGGCGCACAGCCAGCTTGGAAGAGGTCTTCTTGGAACTCACGACCGGTTCGCAGGACTACGCGACGGGCGGTCAGTCATGAGTGGCGCGTTGCGGTACGAGTGGCGACGGATTAGCTCGATCCGCGCGACGTGGATCCTCGCGGCGTGCGCTGTGGTGCTATCCGGTGCGTTCGCGTTCTTGTTCAGCGCGGCAATTACGTCGGCCACGAACAACGGCAGCGACGGTGACATCGAGGGCCTCGACGTCTCGCTGGCGAGCGGCGTGAGCTTGTCAACGACGAACCTGATCGTGCTGATACTTCTTGGAACGATTGCGGCTCAAGCATTTGGGCAGGAGTACCGTCACGGGACGATTCGCCTGACGCTGACGGAGTTCCCAAAACGGACCACCGTCTTCATCGCGAAGGTTGTCGTGTGTTGTGTGGTGATCCTGGCGACGTTTGTTGCCAGCACCGTTGTCGCGTATCTGATTCTCTCGTTGAACCCGCAGGTTGTGAGTGAGGCCGGTTCAACGTTTCTGACCTACTTCCTTCGTACCTGCATCTACTTGGTCGGGTTTTCGTTGATCGTGTTTGCCATCACCGTGCTGACTCGGATTCTGGCGCTTGGCGTCATCATCCCGCTGGCATTCGCAGGGGTCGCTGAGACCCTGCTGGCGTCCCTCGTGGGTAACTACGTGTCATGGCTGCCCGACACATTGCCGTTCCTGTCGGGTTCCAACTTTGTCGCTGGCAACGACATGCTGCGCAACGGACTGGTCTTCGGTGCCTGGGTCGCGGTGCTGACCATCGCGGGCTACATCGTGTTCGAACGGCGTGACGCGTAGTTGTCGATCGCGGAGGTAGACCGCAAGCCTCGTGATGGCGACTTGTTTGTCGCCGTCGCGATCGGTGGGGTTATCGGTGCGCTGGCTCGCCATGGCATTGATCTCGTTTTCCCCTCTGAAACCGATGAGTGGCCGCTAGCGACGTTCATCATCAACCTCACAGGTGCGTTCATACTCGGCGTTGTCTTGGAGGCAGCGATTAAGTTCGCGCCTGATCCTGCTGCGAGTCCGTTCGCGCGACGGTTGCGACCCTTCCTCATTACGGGCGTCCTTGGTGGGTACACCACGTTCTCGACCTACATGGTCGAAGCTCACGGTTTGCTCACCTCGGACCGCGCACTGCTCGCGCTGCTGTATGTGTTCGGATCACTGGTCGCTGGCGTCATCTGCGTGGTGCTCGGAATGAAACTGGGTCGTGCGCTATTCCATCGCGACAACGAACCGGCAGACCTTGTCGCGCAGGAAGACTCTGACATTCGCCTCCTTGAGGATGAGGCATAACGATGATGACGTGGCTCGCTATTGCAATGGGCGCTGCGCTGGGTGCGCCCGCCCGTTTCGCCGTTGATCGGTACTTCGTGAGAACGCGGGGGACGAAGTACCCGTACGGCACTTTCGTTGTGAACTCGATCGGTTCGCTCGTCCTCGGCTTCATGACGGGCTTGGTCCTGAATCTTGCTTCGGGGCAGTCTGCTGGCTGGCAGTTTGCGCTCAACATGATCGGCACCGGATTCTGTGGCGCGCTCACGACGTTTAGTGGGTGGACATCACAGATCTTCGAACTCAGTCGAAAGCCACTGCGTGCGACGGGAACGTACTACGCGCTGGCGTCGGTCTTCCTCGGCTTTGTCCTCGCGACCATCGGCTACGCGTTGGGAATGTTCATCGCGTGATTCCCCGCGGGGACTGTATGACGACACGCGCTGCCTGACGACGCGCACTATCTGATGACACGACTA
>JBAYVO010000363.1:0-2830 GCA_041674545.1 Candidatus Nanopelagicales bacterium
CGGCGTCTCACCGGTTGTTCATGAGGAAGCAGAAGCGCGGAACTTGCGCGCGATTGATGCCACCTGCCCACTGGTGACCAAGGTCCACAACGAGGCCAAGAGGTTCGCTGCCGACGGCTACGAAATTGTGCTCATCGGGCACGCTGGGCACGAAGAGGTAGAAGGCACCGCAGGTGAAGCACCGGGCAGGGTCACTCTCGTAGAAAACCCGGAACAGGCCGCTGCAGTTGAGTTCGCCCCAGACGCAAAGGTCGCGTGGCTATCGCAGACGACGCTGTCCGTGGACGAGACGATGGAGACGGTCGATCGACTTCGGCAACGGCTTCCTTTGCTCATCGACCCTCCGAGTGATGACATCTGTTATGCGACGCAGAACCGTCAGGTCGCGGTCAAAGACATCGCGCCGCGCTGCGAACTGCTGATTGTTGTCGGATCCGGCAACTCGTCGAACTCTGTCCGACTCGCCGAGGTCGGCATCGAAGCCGGTGCCGATGCGGCGTACCGGGTCGACAACGCGGCCGAGATTGATCCGACGTGGCTTGAAGGTGTGTCGACTGTTGGGCTGACGTCGGGTGCGTCTGTGCCTGAAGAACTTGTCGATGGTGTCTTGGAATTGCTTGCTTTGCACGGCTTCCGCAATGTTGAAGTAGTGACCTCAGCGGAGGAGTCCCTGACCTTTGCGCTGCCGCCCGAGTTGCGTCGCGACCTCAAAGCCGCGGGGCAGGCGCGCTAGTTCAGAGATTGCGGTTAGCGCTTGCCGATGATCGCGCGCCGGATCAACACGATGATCAGGGCAGCAACGGTTCCGCCAAAGATGAACGGCGCATTGAACGCTAGGCCGGTTCCGATCAGCGAGGCTTCACGGATCAGCAGGCTTCCGCTGCCAGTAATTGTGGTGGGCTGCCCGGCGATGACCAACGCGACCAGGAAGGCGATCGGGGGCGTAATGACGGCGGTCCAGAGGTCTCGAGGCCGAACCATTAGCGCGCCAAGGATCGACGCAACGACAAACGCTGCGCCGGTAAACCAGGTGAATTCGCGGTTCATGGTCATGTCGAAGAGGCCAACGACGGTGGTGATTCCTGTGACTAAGAGGAACACGCCCCAGGTGCCAAGCCCGCGCTCAGCTTGAGTTGGCGCGGTGACCTGTGACGGGTTGGCGGCCGTTGGGTCGACGGCATATGTGGCGGTCATAGGGGGAATTGTCGCAGCAGGTGGTTGTGCTTCGGCTTCTTGACCCGCACTGCCGGCGCCAGAAACCAGCGGCGTCGCTGCCGTAGCGGCTAAGTCTGAACCGCTTTTGGTGTCTGCAGAGGAGCGGTAGAGGTCCTCGGTCCGGATCGTCGGACCGGTGTCAGTCCGCGATGCTGGAGCGCCAGTCGGAGTCTTCGCACTGGGATCGGTCGCGGTTTCCCATGGCCAGCGGGTCTGTTCTTCGGATTCAGGCTCCGAGGGGGTGTCTGCAGGACTGCGAATGACGGCGCCTGACTCAACGATTGCATCGCCTTCACTCGGAGGCGCCCAGGAGGGTTCTTGGTCGTCGCCAGTCGTCGTCACAAAACGAAACGGTACGTTACTCGCCTACAGAGGTGGTTAATGCCACGCCAGTGGGCTCGCGGATAAGACGGTCCACCTGTGGCGGCGAAGCTATCGGATCCTTCGAGATCCCAAGTTCCGTCATCTTGCGGGACGAGACCAATACCCGTGACTCGTAAGAACCAATGAGCGCGTTGTAACTCTGTGTTGCCGACCCTAGTGTCGTTCCGAGCTTGACGAGGTGGCTGTTCATCACCCGCAGTCGATCGTGCAACTCCCGACCTAGCGTGTGGATTGCTGCGGCGTTCTCTGCGACGTCACGGTCGCGCCAACCAAGCGCGACAGTTCGCAGGAGAGCGAGCAGCGTGCTGGGAGTCGCGAGCACAACGTTGCGCGAGAACGCACGTTCGAGGAGCGCAGGGTTCGCGGTCAAGGCCTCGCCGAGCAAAGACTCTGCGGGCAAGAAGAGCACCACGAACTCGGGTGCGTGTGTGAATTGGCGCCAGTAGGCCTTTGCTGCCAGTTGATCAATATGGGCTGAAACTGCTGCAGCGTGGCGTTGGGATGTTGTGGCGTCAGTGGTCGACGACGAGTCGCCGTCCTGCGCCGCGTACCGGTCTGGAGCATCGAGAAGAGCATCGAGGGGAACCTTTGCGTCAATGACGATCGATCGATCGTCAGACATCGTGATCACCATGTCAGGGATGAGCGTCGCGTCGTCGCCCACGACCCGAAGTTGTTCGCTGAAGTGGACGCCTCGGGTAAGGCCAGCGACTTCGACGATTCGCCGGAGTTGCATTTCGCCCCAGCGTCCGCGCTGGCCAGTGTGGCGCAGTGCCTCCGCAAGGCGGTTTGTATCTCGCAGGAGTGCCGCATTGCCCGTCGCTACCGTGCGTAACTGCTCAGACAGTTGGGTGCGCCCGACGGTTTGTTCGTACGCCACAGCATCGACGCGCCGAGCGAGTTCTGTTAGCGAGGCGGCCACGGTGTCGGGAGTCACCGACGGTTCATGCGGGTCCGCGCTAGGCAAGCGGCGACGCCAAGCGGCGGCAAGGGTAATACCCCCGACGATCGCGCCGAAAAGTGCAGCGAGAACGAGGGCGAATATGTATGAGGCTGACATGCCGGTCACGGTGCCATTGGGGTGTGACATTTCTTTGTCCGTAGGCTGTCTCCTTGTGAGTCTCTCGATTGGAATCGTCGGTCTGCCCAATGTTGGCAAGTCAACTCTGTTCAATGCGCTAACCCGCAACGACGTATTGGCTGCGAACTATCCATTTGCCACGATCGAGCC
>JBAYVO010000364.1:0-2817 GCA_041674545.1 Candidatus Nanopelagicales bacterium
CGGACCGCGTTGGAAGCACTACGGCTACACCGGATGCGTTCGACGCTGACGGTGGTCGGGATCATGATTGGCGTAGCTGCGGTCATCTTGACCGTCGGTTTTGGGCAAGGGGCCCAGGACCAAGTCAAGTCACAGATCGACTCGCTGGGCAGCAACCTGTTGGTGATTTCCCCCGGCAGCAGCACCAGTTCTGGCGGCATCCGCGGAGGGCTCGGTTCGGCCTCAACGTTGACGATCGCCGATGCCGAGGCGCTGAACTCCAAGGTTGCTGCCCCCGACATCGCTGGCGTCGCACCCCAGACACAATCCTCTGCTTCGTTGACCGCCGGCACAACCAACTGGACAACATCAGTAGTCGGCACGACGCAGAGTTGGCTCGATGTCCGGTCGCAGAAGCTCGCCTCTGGCCGATTCATCACCGACGAGGATGTTGCTACTCAAGCGGCCGTCGTTGTGCTCGGCGCGACGACGTCTCAGGAGCTATTCGGACCTCGGGGTGCACTCGATCAAACGGTGGTCGTGAACGGTACGACGCTGTCAGTAGTTGGGGTTTTGGAGGCCAGTGGATCCACCGGCACCTCGAACAACGACGACCAAGCAATCGTCCCCATCAGCACTGCTGGACAACGCCTCTTCGGAGGAACGAGCCGCACAGGTGTGCAGGCAATCTATGTGCAAGCGGTTGATCAAGCGAGCCTGTCTGCTGCCTACCAGGAGGCGAACACACTGCTGCTCGCGCTCCACGGCACGACCAACCCGACCGATGCAGACTTCACGATCACCAGCCAAGACTCCCTCGTCGAGGCCGCCACGTCCGTGGACAAGACCATGACCCTCCTGCTCGGCGCGGTCGCCGCGATCTCGCTGCTCGTCGGCGGGATCGGCGTCATGAACATCATGTTGGTCTCCGTCACCGAACGGATTGGCGAGATCGGACTGCGAAAGGCTCTCGGTGCAGCACCTCGAATCATCCGCCGTCAGTTCATGCTCGAAGCTTCCGTCCTCGGACTTGCCGGCGGCGCAGCAGGCGTCGCCGGCGGCATCGGCCTCGCTCTTGGCATCCCGCTGCTGAGCGAGCAAACCATCAGCATCTCAATTCCGGCGACGGCTGGCGCACTAGTCGTCGCAATCGCAATTGGCGTGATCTTCGGCGTATACCCAGCCGACCGCGCCGCCCGAATGGCCCCCATCGATGCACTACGCACCGACTAATCGAAGGAGCAACAGAATGACTCGAAATCTACGTGCGCTGTCAGTCGGCGTTGTCGCAATAGCCACCGTCTTAACGATGAGCGCGTGTGGATCCAGCAGCGAAGCGACTTCGGCACCAGCCGAGATGCCAACCGGAGGTCAACAACGATCGTTCCCGGGGGCAGATGGGCTCATTGCGAGTGTCGCGGGAGCCACCCTGCAGGTTCAAGGGACGGACGCCCAGACTGCCGTCACCTACGCAGGCTCAACTGCGATCACGAAGACCACCACCGTCGCCCTCGATTCGGTCAAGTCGGGTGACTGCGTGACGGCAACCGGCACGGAGGAAGGCGGCGTCCTCACCGCTTCGTCTCTGCGAGTCAGCGCACCTGTCGACGGTTCGTGTTCGGCGAGCGGACCCGACGGCGCGGGCCGCGGTCAGGGAGGGCCTCCAGGTGGCGGCACTCCGCCGAGCGGGATCCCCGGTGGTGCCGAACGGCCAAGCGGTGCACCGGATATGGCCGGGATGAATTTTGCGATAGGCACCGTCACAGGGGTGACTGCGAACGGCTTGTCGGTCAACGGGCGAATCATGAGCCCAAGCGCAGGGCAGCCATCATCGGCCCCTGCCGACACCGCGATCTCAATTGCTACGGCGGCAACGACGTCCATCACAAAGGACGTGAAGTCATCGGCATCCGCGCTCGTCGTCGGCCAGTGCGCTCGGGCGTTGGGCACTGCGGATGAGAAGGGGACGATTGCCGCGACCTCGATCAATGTCAGCGCACCAGTCGACGGTTCATGCGGTATGCGCCTTGGAGCTCCGCGATGACGAGCCCCACATCGGAATCCGGTGCCGACGCAGGCATCGCGCTAGTCACCGGCTCACCAGAAACCCCGGATGCCAATCGCACCCGCGGCGCCGTTGCGTTGACTCGGATGAAGGAATCCAAGCCGCGCACGCGCATCGCAGCGGGTGTCGGGGCGGTCCTCCTGCTGGCGGCAGGTGGACTCTTCTACGGATCAACCGCGTCAAGCGCGCAGAGTCAGTATCGCCTCGTTGCAGTCTCAAAAGGGGCGGTCACCGAGTCGATGATCCTGTCAGCAACCTTGCGTCCCGTCAGCGAGGCGGCAGTCGCCTTCCCTACGTCCGGGACGGTGAAGTCCGTCCGCGTCAAGCCGGGGGAAGTGGTCTCGGCCGGTGAAAAGCTCGCGTCGCTGGATGCCGAGGAACTCAAGGCAAAGGTCACGTCGGCAAAGAAGTCCCTGGCAGACGCTGAACTTGCTCTCTACCAACTCGAGAATCCCTCGACCGGATCGAATACCTCTGGAACCTCAAATTCGGCAACGCCCGCAACGTCTGCGCGTGCCGCCAAGAAGGCGAAGGGGACCAACACGAAAGTGGCCAGGCTTCAGCGCGCAATCGCTGAGACGAACGGTGCTCTCGCCGCAGCGCTCAAGGCATCGGAATCGAGTTCAGCTGCTTTGACGGCTGCATGTGAGAGCACCGACGACGCGATCGCCCAGGACACATCGACGCACAGCGAGTGTCAGGCGGCAATACGGGAAGCGTTGCGGATGCAGCGCGAAGTCACGAACTTGCAAGAGCAGCAATCCAAACAGCTC
>JBAYVO010000365.1:0-2811 GCA_041674545.1 Candidatus Nanopelagicales bacterium
AAGCAGGCGTACGACGAAATCCTCGGAGCACTCACGTTGGTCAGTGGCCTATTGAGCAACGCCGAGTGCAGCGACTCAGACATTCTCACGCCAATCGTGAAGGCGATCGAAAAGTACGGAGTCGGTGGACTTGAGGCACACGCTGAAGAGATCGTCGAACAGATCTTCAGCAAGTGTGGTCTTGCACAGGTCATGACGTTCTTTGGTGATCTAGACCGCGCCTTGGCAACAATCCTGACCGACCTCGGTGACATCGTCGAGAATGCTGAAAGCGACATTCCGAAGATCACCAACGGAATCAAGAAGGTCCAGAGTCTTGCCACGCTGGCCGGCAAGGTCTTCGATTCCATCCCAGTGCTCGGCGGTGAGGTCGGCAGTGCAGTCACTAATGCTGCCCTCGGTATCGAAGGTAAGGGCGAAGACGCGCTAGCCCAGATCAGCGGCTACGCCGGACTCCTTGAAGCGACGTTGAAGGCCATGAACGACCGAGGCGTCAACGGAGACGGTGCTCCATTCGGCAACGCGTTCCTGTCGAACAAGGCGGATGGCAACGTCAAGAACTACACCGCCTACCAAATCACCGTTGAACCCGCTGCACCGATCAAGCAGTGGTGGACGACGGGAATCGTGCTCGCCGTGGTCTTCCTCGCGCTAGCAGCTGGCCTCGGAACATTCCTCTACCGCCGCCGGATCAACCCATGATGGCGACGCGACGCGAGATAGGACAACAGCAATGAAGCGCACCTTCGGCGTAGGTCTGTCGATTGCCGTAATCGGCGCGATCGGACTGTTCATCGCCAGCACGCTGGGACTGACAGTCACGAACACGATGATCGGAGTTGGTGCCGGCGCTATCGCGGGCATGGTCCAGATCGGGTCACCGCTACAACGACTCGGTGGGTTTCTCATCGGTTTCGTGCTCGGAGTCTTCTTCGTCGCGATGCTGCTGGGGCTGATCCCGGGTGGCGGCTCGGTGGCCGGTATCACGGTGGCCTTCGCAATCATCTTGGTGGTTGTGGCCTTCGTGCACGGTCTCTCCAACGCGCGAATCCACGCTTGGGTGATCTTGCTGGGAGTCTCGTGCTTCGCGGCTGGCGTCTACCCGACGCTGGCATCGAATCCGCTCGCGGCAGGTGGCCAGTACGGAACCTTCATTGCCACCCAGCTAGCGATGGCAATGATCGGATTCCTCGCGGTTATCCCCGCTTCGATCTGGCCAGATAAGACGTCACTCGCTCACAAACAGAAGAAGACGGAAGCTCCCCCGGCACCGACGGACTCCACGCCCGTGGAACCTGCACCGGAACCGGTCAACTCAGCATCAATTGATCAAATCATTGGCGGGACTCGATGAAGTACTTCAATCGTCGCAGCGGCGACAAGACGGCTCCGCAAGAAGCGCGCGGAGGAATGCTGGGCAACACGACTGTCCGGGTAGTTGCGGGCGTGGGCGCGTTCTCGGTGTTCGCGCTGGCCGCTGGTGCCGGTCAGGGTTTCGTTGCGCCTGTCGCAGCCAGCCCGCAGACGGCGCAAATGGCGCAGTCGTTCGCACAACAGGCCTCTAGTACGACGTCAACCACTTCCAGTAACCCGCTGGACATTGTCGTCGGCAATGCGTTGACGGTCACTGCTGATGCCAAGGGCGAGGTGCAGCGCAACGCGTTTGCGGTCGCCACCAACGTCTCTGGTCAGGGCCAGACAGAGGTCGGCGTGCCGGTCGGTCCGAGCCGTATGGTCAACGTGACGAGCTTCAATCGACTGAATGTCGACAACGGCACGATGGAATACAACATCAACAACTCGGGTGAGCAGGTGCAAAACCTGCTTGCAACAGGCGGCCAGTTCCAGGGCAAGATGCCGGTCGAGATCGTTACCAAGATGACGGTTGATGGCAAGGAAGTTGACGTCAACTCGTCGACAAAGATCACGGGCCAAGTGGTGGTGAACTGGGAGTTCAAGAACAAGACCACCACTACCGAGACCGTGACCTACGCGAACGCATCGGGCGAGATGGTGACTGAGCAGGTTGCAGTTGGCGTTCCGTTCACCGTTGCACTCAAGGGGACCTTTGCGGACGGCTGGACAAACATCGTCGCGCCATGGGCGAACAGTGGATTCTCGCCCGGCCAGGAAGTTACTGGTGGCGGCAGCATGGGATCCAACGGGCTGACGTTGAGCTTGTCGGCGCTGGCTGACAATGCGAGTCTCCCCGAGATGTCGGGCAGCCTCGTGCCGACCAGTGCGAACGGTTCGATCACGACCGGTCTGGGCAAGGTCTCCGACGCAGGCGAAAAGATCACTGGCGTACTCAACGACGACGCTGTCCCACTTTTGCTGGCAGTGCAAGGTGGTTTGGGTAAGGCATCAGGTGAGATCGCGACACTGCTGAATACCAAGGTCAACCCGATCCTAAATTTGCTGTCGAAGCTGAAGCTCGATCCCAACGGCGTCAATAAGCTGCTCGACACCGTGGGCAAGGACATCAGCACCGGCGCGGACGTCTTGTTGGGCGTGAACGCGGTGGTCGACGAGGGTGCTGCGCAACTCGCGGGCGCATTGGCCGGACTCACGTCTTCTGACAGCCAGGACGCACTGTCGGCGTTGATTGATCAACTCGACGACGTTGATACCACGCTTGGTACGGCTATTGAAGCGATGGAGACTGTCGCTGAGGTGTTGCCTGAGGCCGCACAGGCACTCAACATGCCCGTTCCCGAGTTGGTGCAATCAGCCCTCTGTCCAAACGGCAAGCCATGCACGGTTGGCGAAGCGATGGATGCGACCTTCGTGGACAAGCTGCCTGGCTCGTGT
>JBAYVO010000366.1:0-2802 GCA_041674545.1 Candidatus Nanopelagicales bacterium
GGCGATGCGATCAACGCTCTGCCGATCCCGCAGTTCTACTTCACCGGATCGACGTCGTTCATGGAAGTTCCCTACTTCCAACGCCAAGGGACCATCGAACTCGATGCCTACGACCAGGACAACGATATGCAGTTGACGCAGGAACAGGCGTCTTTGCCATCGCCTCACGCAGTACGCCTGGCGATGTTCCACGCGAACCATTGGGACCTGTCGTACGACCCGTTCCCGCTGCGCAAGACGATGGGGTCGCGTCACCTGAAGCACGAGTTCGCACGCCGACCAGCGCTCAACGCGATCGTGCTGTTCCTTGCCGAGTTGGGCCTGCTTCGGTAGCGTCCAGATTCGTTCGCAGAACGCGTCGCTCGCGACGACTACCCTCCGAAGCGGCGTTCGCGTTGCGCGTAGTTTCTTAGCGCCCGCAAGAAGTCAACTTTGCGAAAGTCGGGCCAGTAGGCCTCGCAGAAGTAGAACTCCGAGTGGGCACTTTGCCAGAGCATGAATCCGCTGAGGCGCTGCTCGCCAGAGGTTCTGATCAACAGATCTGGATCCGGTTGACCCTTTGTGTAGAGGTGCTCAGCGATGTGTTCCACATCGAGCACCTGGGCGAGGTCGTCGATCGATGTGCCTTTGGCGGCTTCTTCAGCGAGGAGCGAGCGAACGGCGTCAACCAGCTCCCTTCGCCCTCCGTACCCCACCGCAACGTTCACAGTGATGCCGTCAATACCGCGCGTGTCCGCGTCGGCTTCCTTGAGTGCGCGCGCGTTCTCGGCCGGTAATAGGTCCAGTGCGCCGACCGGATGAATGTGCCAGCGCCGCGTTGCAGCGAGGTCATTGACAGTGTCAGTGATGATGGCGAGCAGCGACGCAAGCTCTTCCGGCGGACGGGTAAGGTTGTCGGTGCTGAGCAGCCAGAGCGTGACCACCTCGACGCCTACTTCTTCGCACCAGCCAACGAACTCTTCGATCTTCGCTGCACCCGCGCGATGCCCGTGCTGCGAGCTAGACCCCTGCTCGGACGCCCACCGACGATTGCCGTCTAGGACAACCCCGACGTGGCGTGGGATTCGTGTCGAATCGATCTGCGTATTCAGCTGCTTGGCGTACGCGCCGTAAACGAGATCTTTGATGCCCACGGGTGAATACTCCCACGCATTGCGCGTACCGTGTAGCCATGACTGCCGCAATTGAGGCTTACCAAGCTCTGAAGCCTCGAATGCGAGGGTGGTTGCACGCTGGTGCGCTACCCGCAGCCGTCGTCGCAGGACTCATTCTCGTCCTGCTCGCGCCCCCGGAATTGCGAGTCGCTGCCGTCGTCTACGCCCTAAGTACAGTGCTACTTTTCGGGATCAGCGCGACCTACCACCGCGGGACCTGGGGCCCAAAAGCACACGGCGTCCTGAAACGGATGGACCATGCCACGATCTTCGTCTTCATCGCTGGCACTTACACGCCGCTCGCCCTGACTGTCGTCGGCGGCTCCGCGGGAACGATGCTGCTGTGGATCGTCTGGTTTACCGCCCTCGCCGGGATCATCTTCAAAGTGGCGTGGATTACCGCACCCCGATGGCTCACAGTGCCGATCTACATCGCCATGGGCTGGGCCGTGGTGTTCTTCATCCCGGACATCCTGTCGAACGGCGGGCTCGCCATCTTCCTGTTGATCGCTACCGGCGGCCTGTGCTACTGCGCCGGGGCCGTCATCTACGGCATCAAGCGGCCGAACCCCTCGCCGAAGTTCTTTGGCTTCCACGAGATCTTCCACAGCTTCACCCTCGGCGGGTACGTCACCCACTACGTCGGGATTTGCCTGGCGATCTTCGGCGTCGGAGTTATTGCGCACTAGTGCGATCAGGAGTTTCACTCACTGCCTGCAACGGCAAATATGAACCAGATGGTTCATATTTGCGGTAGCCAATGGTGAACCTCGCCCCCTACTGTGGGCTCACAAGAATCAGGACTCTCGGAGGCAGCGTGGCCATCTCATTTCAGAACGCAACCCGTCGCGGATTGGCGATCGGCACGGCCTTGGCAGTATCCGCCACAGGTTTGATCGTCGCTAGTTCACCTGCGGCCGCAACCCCAACGTGGACGACACCAGTCATCGCAGTCGCAGATACGGCAGGCGACGAACAAAACAACACCGCATCGCTGTCATTCGACGGCACCCGGATGGCTTGGCGCAACATGCCAACCTTCAACACTGGCACCGCAATGGTCATCGATCGAACAGGTGGGAATCCGCCAACATTCGGAAGTTCCACCACCCTCTCGTCCGATTCCAGCGAACCGCGCGATCCGATGATCTCCAGAGATGGCAACGGCGTCATCTGGCGCGCGGAGGGAGCATCTGGGAACAAGGATCGGGCGACTGGTGGTTGGCAAGCCGATACGTCAGCTACTGCCTTCAACAACAATGGCGCTGACTACCTGACAGTTGCAAACGATGCGAGTCGCGTGGCATACCTGGGCCCGAACAGCGAGGTCTTTGTCCAGGATTGGAACGCAGACGGCACGGCGGGAACGCAGACAACTGTCGATACGGGTGGATACACGCCGTACCTGTCGGGCGACGGACAGACGGTCGCCTACTCGAAGAGCGTTGGTGGAACCGACCGAATCTTCGCGGCGAGCGCGCCAAGTTGGACGCCCACACAGATCTCGAGCGGATCCGACCCTGACGATGGTGGAGTTTTCGGTATCTCCTACGACGGCACCAAACTCATCTGGATGAGCGATGACGACTACTACGTCTGGGGCAGCATCAAAACCGGTGGCGCGTGGGGCCCGTCACGAGTCCTGACC
>JBAYVO010000367.1:0-2791 GCA_041674545.1 Candidatus Nanopelagicales bacterium
CCCTGCGTACATCTTGATCACCGGAATCGCAGGCCTCATCACCGATGGCACGACAACGATTGTCGGCATTGCACTCATCGTGGTTGGCGGCGTCGGAATCGGCGCTCTCAAGCAGATGCAACCTGCGCCCGCCAGTTCCTCATCCTCCTAGCCAACAGTTAGTTGTCTGGCCACGAACCGAACTGACCGGGTGCGTACTCCCCCGACTGCTCGTAGTTGGCCGACGGGCAGGCACCCGTGGGAGGCGCTCCGTTGAGCACATTCGTCACGTTCGTGATCGTCATCGGATTCGTGGTGACTGCCTGACCCGAACTCCCGTAGGAGTTGATGAGGTCGACGTCCTGACCGGTGTCGAGCAACGACGAGGGGATCTCCGTGTGGAGTCCTGGAATCGTGGCGAAGCAGGCGAGATTGGAGATCGTCCCGTTGGCCACGAGCCCCTGTGCTTGCTGGCTCGCGATGCCTACTGCGATGTCGTTGGGGTTGTAGAACGGGTTGGTCCCGGTGCCGCTGGCCAGCAAACCGAACGTATCGGGGTCGTTGAGCCCGATAGCCGATGCGGCGTAGAACGGGGTTGACCCTGGCACTCCAGCCATGCGCTGGTTCCAACTCACCATGTAGGTCGAATCCATCTCGTTGAGCGCGTCGCCCTGAGCAAGCGCTGAGGAGAAGTAGTTCAGTACGTCGGCGAGGGCATGGCACTCGATGTCGAGGTCACTGCACGTCAACTGGTCAGCCGCGGTGTTCGCGAGAAACGATCCCGTCCACGGGGTATCGATGGTGGTGATCGACTCGACTGAGACTCCGGGCATGAAGCTGGCGTAGTCCATCGCACCGCGTGACCACAGTCCACCGTCAGAGTGACCGACGAGCCAGATGTTGCTCACGCCATATGTGGTGTTGAGGTAGTTGAGGAACCCAGCAAGAATGCTCGAGTTGGTGTCAAAGTCGCCCGCGGTATTCAACGTCATCGAAGCGGGGAGTTGCGGACCGCACGTACCCAATCCCATCGTTGACGGATCAATGGCGACCGGGACAGGGGCGTTGGGAACGTCGTACGTATACGCAGTCTCAGGTGCGGTGTACACCGGGAAACCGTCGCCAGCAAGCGCGGTTTGCATCGCCGACCACGTGCCACCTGCCGACATTCCCGATGCGGTGCAGACGTTGCCCGGGCTGGTGAAAGGGGTCTGGGAGAGGAATCCCGAGACCAGGACGACGGCTCCACCCGAGCCCAACGATCGCTTGGTCGGTGCCGATGACAGCTTGGTCATCGGTGCGGCGCTGCGCTTAATCGCCTTACGCTTTCCCGTCATCGCATTCTGGAAACTCTGAATGGTCTTGCCCTGACATGCCTTCAACAAGGCAAACATCCCGAGCGAACTCTGGCTACCGAATCCCGGCATCTGTCGGCCGTAGTAGACCCGGTCGTCGAGGGTTACCCGCGCCTTCGCGCCACGATTCGCGAGGTCGAACGCGTTCAAGTTCCGACACATCTCGCCTTTAGCGCGACGAGTGAACCCGTTCCGGTATTCGCGCTGGGACTGCACCTTGAGCTTTCGGCCCGCAATGCGCAGCGAAACCTTGCCGTCGGCATTCTTCGCACCTTTAACGCGAGGCTTGATTGCAACCGTGGTCACCGCGTATCGAGCCGCGGCGTTCGACCGCTTCGTCGATAGCTTCCGAACACCGGATACCACCGTGACCTTGCGAGTTCCGGGCTTCTTACCCGCAGCAGACACCGCGACCTTGGGAGCCTTCTTCGACCTCACAATTACGCGACTGATCGTGGTCTGCCCGCGCGACGGCGTTGCGATCGCGATCCGCACACCACCACGCACATCGCCGCGAGCCGACAAATCGGCGCGCGAGGTCGGCGATTCCAGGGCGGGCAGGCTCGACTGCTCGGCTTGCACACTCAGCGGCGTTTGCGCGGTGGCAGGGACTGTGGCGGCGCTCGCGAGGAGTAGCGATCCAACACAGCCAACCGCCACCACGGCCGCAGTCGACTTACGTGTAGTTGAGCTACTTCGCATCTTGAGTCACCGTTCGTCCATTGAGGGGCTGGGTGGGGCGTGCGTTGTTGTTGTAAATGCTGGTCAGGGCGTCGAGTTGGGCCTGGCTCATAGTGATCGGAGTTGGGTTTACCAACCACGACAAGCCCTCGGTGCAGGGCGGTGTGGTGAGGCTTCCTGGGAACTGGATCGTGCCTGTCAGCTTTGGGATGAGCTTGCTCCAGTCGATCGGAAACTGTGGGCCGATCCCCTTTGCCGACTGTTGCTTCGCAGCGGCGATAAACGGCTCCCACGCGTCGTTGCGCGCACCGACCTCGACGAACTGTCCGATCACCGCAACCTGTTTGGCCTCGGAGGCATGCACGAAGTGGAACTCACCGGCGAAGCTCTTGCCCGCAAGTTGGTTCTCCGAAGGTGTATGAATGTGGGTCTTCTCCAGGGTGTACGTCACCCCGCCGGTCATGATCGTGTTCCCTGCCGGAGAACTCATGCCGATGTCGTGCCCGGTGTTCGACACCTTCGCGGTTTTGGCCGTATAGGCAACCTTCGGGTTCGCATTCTCCGTCACCGTCGGATCCACGATGTTGATCGGCGACTGCTGCTGACCAGTCGAGCACTCGGCGTACGCAGGCGATAGGGAACCCCACTCCGCTGGGCCGGTCGCACCCTCGTAAGACCAGTGAGCGTGTCCGGACTCCGTTGCCGTCGGACTCGCTGACGGTTGCGTCGTATCCGAACTCCCGCACCCGGCAAGACCCAACAAGCCGACCGTTGAA
>JBAYVO010000368.1:0-2786 GCA_041674545.1 Candidatus Nanopelagicales bacterium
AGGCCAGGCACCTTCGCATGGCTGATCATCACAGCGCCAACGCCAGCAGCAAACGCAGCACGGAACGGAACGAGATCGCGCTGTTGCAATGTTGACCACGGCGGAGTGCTACCCGCTGATTTGTGGGTATCAACAACTGCTCCGCCGCCTGGCCAGTGCTTGACCGTCGCCATAACACCTGCTGCTTGCATCCCGCGGGCGAAGGCTGTGACGTACTTGCCGTTAGCGGTTGGGGCGGCCTTGAACGCCCGCCCGTCGCGATCAGTCCACGATCCGGAGTATTTGAGGTCGGCCACCGGCGCGAGGTTTGTCCCGACGCCTAACGCCTTGAGTCGTTTGCCGTATTTGAAGGCGTAGGCCCGAGTCTGGGCTGGAGTCTTCGTCTGTCCGATCCGCTTTGCGGTGGGCATCTTGCCGACAAGTCGCGCGAGACGCTGCACCATGCCGCCTTCTTCGTCGCTGGAGACCAACAGGCGACCACCAGGTGCAGCAGCGCGAAGTGCCTTGAGCTGGCGGGCTAACGTACGCGGCGGTGCCCCGAACAAGACGATTCCCGCGGCCCCGGCACGGACCGCAGATGTGGATCCCGGCAAGTTGTTGTTCGAAGCGCCAACCAACATCAACCGTGCGGCGAGCTTTCGATTGCCCCATTGCGTTGGATCATCTGCACCCGCTGTCCGTTCGATGACCGGAAGAACTGCTTCGACAGTCGAAACGTGCGCGTTCGTAGAGTCGGCACTGGCAGACATCGGGACAGCCAAAGCGGCAACACTCAAACCCGCAACGAGCGAGCAGGCGGCGCCGAACTTGAAGTCTTGCGTAGTCCACACACATCAACAGTACGTGGCGCTAACCCGGTCTGTGGGCGCACCTACGAATGATGAGGGCTACTGCACAGTTGTGGCGATCCTCGACAGGCTCCCATTTGAGAGTGCGAGGTTGACGTTGATCGTTCCGTCCTTTGGGGGCGTGGGGGAAAGCCCCGCAATCGCGATCCGGTAGTTCGTGGGTTCTAAGGTGAGTTCGCTTTGTGCCGGAATGGGGATTCCACCCGGCGGAAGTTCGACCGTCTTCTTGCCGTCGACAGTAACGACTTGTTCAGGCGTGACCTTGCTCGCGGACTCTGCGGTGCCTCCGACGATCTTCACTTCGTCATTGCTGTTGTTCCGGAGTGTTCCGTAGACATACGCGTCGCCACCCTTGCTCAACACCAACTGTGCGTTGTTGCTCGTTACGACGTTTGGGTCTGGACTGCTCGACGGACCGGAGTCTGACTGGCTAGAACATGCGGCGAGGCCTAGCGCCATCGTTGCGAAGATCCCCGCCGTTACAGGTACGCGATTCACGATGGTGCCTCCTTGAGCGCCGCGATCGGATCGGTCCGCCGCACGGCACTGGAATGGATGTTCAAGAACGTCGCGATTAAAGCAGTTCGGGTGGCCAACCATGCGGTTGACCACCCGAACTGCGTTACTAATTTTTGCTAGCGAACCCGCACCTTGCGCTTGGGCGAGGTGTATCCACCTGACTCGACCCAAACCTTAGCGACGGAGCTACCGTAGGTCTTCTTCTTGAAGGAGACCTGCACTCGGGAACGCTGATCCGTCATGCGCTTCTTGATCGCCAACGGGCGACCGGCTTGCTTGAAGAACACCGTGATCTTCTGTCCCTTGATCGCTCCAATTCCTTGGAACGTCGCGTAGCTGTACTGCTTTGGCTTGTACAGCGGGTTAGTCGCCACATTCACCGTTGCGGTGCGGATGTTGCGCGTCAGGTCTGCACCAGCACTGGTACCAACCTGATTGCTTGCCGTCACCGTGAAGGTTGCCGGCGAAACGACCACACCGGAGATTGCACAGCTCAGTGCTGTGGTCTCGCAGTACATACGGCCACCGAGGTAGACCCGGTACACCAGCTGTGAACCGCCACCAGTTTCGGTGGGCACTCCCCAGGCGAGTCGCAGCTTGCCAACACCTGACAGCTTCGACGTGACTGCCGTCGGAGCGGTCGGGGCGATCGACGGAATGATGACCTGGCTGGATGCAGAGGCTGCACCAGTACCCACGTCATTCGTGGCCGTGACCGCGAAGGTGTACGGCTGGCCTGTCACCAGGTTCGTCAACTCACAGGTGGTCGTTGGAGCGACCGCGGTGCAAGTCAACGCGCTTGGCGATGAGGTAACCGTGTAGCCAGTGACTTCGTTTCCGCCATCACTGAGTGGAGCCGTCCAGGACACCGTTGCTGATGTCTTGTTGACTGCCGTCACCGAGAGGTTCGTTGCAACACCGGGAACCGTTGCCGGGGTGGCCGACTCGAATTCCGATGCAGCACTCGGACCGAAGGAGTTGATTGCAGCAACCGTGTAGAAGTACTCGGTGCCGTTCACAACATCGGTATCGATGAACGAAACTGCGGTGGAGTTGGTGTTCGAGACAACCATCGTGGCGATTTCACCTGATGACAGACCACGCATGATGCGGTAGCCCGTGATCGGTGCACCGTTCTGAGCTCCAGCGGTCCACGTGAGCTTGACCTGTCCGTTGCCGGCAATTGCTTGGTCAAGCGTCGGGATCTCTGGTGCCAGACCCGGAGTGACTGGGTTCGACGAAATCGATGCAGCACCCGTGCCATTTGCGTTCGACGCGGTAACTGCGAACGTGTAGGCCTGACCGGTCGTTAGACCCTCGACGGTGCACGTTTCGGTTCCGAAGGCCACCGTGCATGTCTGACCACCTGGGGTGGACGTCACGGTGTAGCTCTGCAACGCAGAACCACCATTTGATGGA
>JBAYVO010000369.1:0-2782 GCA_041674545.1 Candidatus Nanopelagicales bacterium
CCCCCGCGTTCAGTCACCGTCGTCAAATTCAATTCACCGGTAGTCGGGTACACCTGCGTGCCCGTGATCCGAATCAGATCAACGCCGTCAACCTCGCCGATGGTGTTGAACATCGGTCCCGGCGAGAGTTTCACGTAGGGCACCGGCATC
Source organism: Candidatus Nanopelagicales bacterium (assembly GCA_041674545.1). Lineage (GTDB taxonomy): Bacteria > Actinomycetota > Actinomycetes > S36-B12 > UBA10799 > UBA10799. Next base: position 151 of record JBAYVO010000369.1, read on the forward strand.
AACGCGATAGCGATGAGTATCGCGATGGACAAGACCCCACCGATCATGGACGTCTTGCGCAGTTGATTGTGTTCGATCACAGCCGCGTCGTATTCAGCCTGGAGATCAACGGGAGGTGCCGCGACGGCAAGCTCAGAGGCGCCCTGATCAGGCTGCGGAACGTCGTTCGTCATGGAGTGCTCGAATTCGGGGAGTCGGCTGGAGCAGGCTGGGAATCGGTCGTGGGCACAGCGTCCGCCCGCGCCCCTGGCACCGGGTCTACCCCCGGCCTCGGCTCAACCCCGGTTGCACTCGTGGATCGCGTCGGGAGCGGTTTTTCCATTGCCTTGCGCATCCGATCGAGTTCCTTCGGCGAGCGGGCCTGCCCAGGTTCACCTGCGCCAGTGCGCCCTTGCCACCACAGCCAGAGAATCGCGCCTAGGGTCGCCAGGATTGGCAACAGCCACCAAGCCAGAACACTCACCCGTCCACTCTAAGGCCTGTCGCCAACTACGCCTACGGCGTAAGCACGACTGCCGGTGTGGCCGATTGCTGGCGCGCGAGTTAGCGTTATTTTCCTAGCAGCACATTGATAGCCCCGATGAGCTGAGCCACCACCGATGAACTGAGGTTCCCATGAGCGGCGACGTTCCCTTCGGATTTGGTCAACCGCGAGACCCTGACGATGAATCGCGAGATGCCGCCGGGTCTGGATCGGGTGGCTCCCTGCCCCCAGGTTTCGGCGCGGGCGGATTCCCCGGCGCCGCCGGTTCGCAAGGGCCGCAAGACTTCGACATGGCAAACCTGGGTGCCGCGTTGGAGCAACTCGGCGCGATGTTGCAGTCCTCCGGCGGCGATTCCACTGGCCCGGTGAACTGGGACCTTGCACTCGACGGTGCGCGCAAAGCGATTGTCGAGGCGGGCGATCCGATTGTGCCCGACGCGCAACGTCGGGCCGTTGAGGATGCAGTTGGTCTTGCCGAGGTTTGGCTGGATCCAGCAACGGAGTTCCCGTCCACCGCAGGCACCGCGCTGTCCTGGAGCCGCAGCGAATGGCTCACCGAAACCATGCCTGCGTGGCAGAAGATCATCTCTCCGATCGCTGAGCAGATGCAGGCGACGATGCAAACGATGATGCCCGACCCAGACGCACTCGACGGCGGCGCAATGGGGCTACCGGAAGGCTTGCCACCGGAGTTGGCGGCGGCAATGGGACCGCTCCTGGGGATGGCGAAGGCCATGGGTTCGGCGATGTTTGGAATGCAGGTCGGCAATGGCCTCGCAGCCCTTGCCGGAGAGGTTGTCTCCAGCTCCGATATTGGTATTCCGTTGACGTCCGGTGGGCACACCGCCCTTGTGCCGTCGAACATCCTCGCGTTCAGTGAGGGGTTGGACGTACCGGACTCCGATGTACTCGTCTATATCGCATTACGTGAAGCAGCCCATCAGCGACTGTTCGCCCACGTCCCGTGGCTGCGTGCCCGAGTTGAAGGCGCACTCGATGCGTACGCGGGCGGTGTGAAGGTCGACGAAGATCGAATCGCATCTGCACTTGAGGGGGTCGACTTGCAGAATCCCGAGGCACTGCAGAACGCAATGTCGTCCGGTGTCTTTGAACAAGAAGACACCCCCGAACAGCAGGCCGCGCTCGCCAGACTCGAAACCCTCCTGGCACTCGTTGAGGGTTGGGTGGATGACGTCGTCGATGCTGGTGCTGCCGAGCGTTTGCCCTCCTACGATCGTCTACGCGAGACGCTACGGCGACGCCGAGCAACCGGCGGACCTGCGGAGAAGACCTTCGCGAACCTTGTCGGCCTCGAGCTTCGCCCGCGCCGCCTGCGCGAAGCCGCTCAACTGTGGGAGCGCCTGCGGTCCACAGGTGGGATCGAGGCCCGCGACGCACTCTGGGGTCACCCAGACCTGCTGCCCACGGCCGACGACCTCGACGACCTCGACGGCTTCCTGGATCGATCGAACGACTTCGATACCAGCGAACTCGACGGTTCCGGCTCTAAGGAAGAACCCGAAGGCGAAGGCACGTAGGCAGCTACGCTTGCGAGATGACGATCCGTCCGGTCGAGGTTCCCGGCCTCCCCGAAGGCATCGAGGTTCGTCGCTCGACTCGACGGCGGCGCAGTGTAGCCGCGCACCGGGAAGCCGGTGTCACGATCGTCGTGGTCCCCGAACGGATGTCGGTGAAGCAGGCGACCGAACATGCACTTGCCATGCATGCGCGACTCCTCAAACGCGCTGCAAAGACCAAGGTCAGCGACGAGCAACTCCTTGAGCGGGCACTCGCACTTCGAGCGCGCTACCTACCCTCGGTGGCGACTCCGAGCAGCATCGTCTGGTCGACTAGCCAGAACCGGCGCTGGGGGTCGTGTACGACGACTGACGGTTCAATCCGGCTGTCAGCTCGGCTTCAAGGGATGCCTCAGTACGTCATTGACTACGTGATCGTGCACGAACTCGCGCATCTTGAGTTCGCGAACCACGGCCCCGATTTCAATCACTTCATCGATGCGTACCCGCAGCGCGAGCGTGCCTGCGCGTTCCTTGACGGCGTCGAATTCGCATCGGCCGAATACGCTCAATAGTCGGCAGAGTTTATTTGTCCCACAACCAGTGGATTACTGTTTTCGCAGGTCAGAGC
>JBAYVO010000370.1:0-2779 GCA_041674545.1 Candidatus Nanopelagicales bacterium
AACGACGGAAAGATCGTCCGCGTTGTATTGCCCGAACTGACCGAGGAACGTCGCAAGGAGTACATCAAGGTCGCGCGGACAAAAGCTGAAGACGCCAAGATCTCGATCCGCAGTGTCCGCCGCCACGCGAATGCCGAACTCGACAAGCTGATGAAGGACGGCGACGCCGGGGAAGATGACGTGCGTCGGGCTGAGAAGCAGCTCGATGACGTCACCTCAAAGCACGTCAGCCATGTTGACGAGATCCTCAAACACAAGGAAGCCGAGCTTCTCGAGGTCTGACGTGGACAACTCACAAGCGCCTCTCGCAGAGCCCGAACCCGCGGACGCCGAACCAGCCAAGACGTCAAAAGCCGGCCGGAATCTACCTGCGGCGATCGGTGTAGGTGTTCTGCTTGGCGTCGTCGCTCTGACCTGTCTGTTCGTTCAGCCGTGGTTGTTCGTGGCGCTCGCGTGCGTGGCGATCTGTATTGGGATCTGGGAAGTCACCAACGCGTTTGCAAACTCCGGCATTCGGATCGCCCGGACCCCGCTCTATCTAGGTGCGATCGCGTGTTCTGCAGCCACCTACCAGTGGGGTGTTGTCGCTCAACTCGTGACGTTCGGCTCGATGGTCGTCTTCATTCTCATGTGGCGAATCCGCCGAGGTGTCGACGGGTACGTCAAAGACATCACTGCCTCGGTCTTCACCGCGGCCTACCTGCCGTTCATGGTCGGCTTCGTGATGTTGACCCTCGATCACGCCGATGGCCCACAACGGATCATTGTGTTTATCTCGTTGACAATCGCCAATGACATCGGCGGCTATGCCGCCGGTGTGCTCTTCGGTAAGCACCCAATTGCACCAGGAGTCAGCCCGAAGAAGTCGTGGGAAGGGTTTGCCGGTTCGGTGATCTTCCAGGCGGCAATTGGTGCTTGGTTGTTCATCTGGCTCCTTGACGGGTACTGGTGGCAAGGTGTTATCGCTGGAATCGTGATGTCGATTGTTGCGACAGCTGGTGACTTCGCGGAGAGTGCGATCAAGCGGGATCTCGGGGTGAAGGACATGAGCAAGTTGCTCCCGGGTCACGGCGGGTTGATGGACCGCCTCGATTCGCTTATTCCCAATGCTTTTGTCTCGTGGGCGCTGTTCTACTTCTTCCTTGGCAGCGGAATTTCCTGACCTCGCGTCATTTCCTGACCTCGCGTTAAGGCGACATTCTTCATTTCACTCGGCTCATATAGAAGCCGTTAAGAGTCGTTCCCAAGCGTCGCGACCGGTGATGCGATGAGTGCATGGCAGATATTGGTGCGCTACTTATCGGATTAGGGCTCACAGCAAATTGCGTGGCTGGTTCTGCGCGCAACCGAGAAGTTGTGAGCGCGCGATGACAGACGTTGAGGCAGCCTTCGCGCTGCTCATTGCCGTCCTCATGTTGGTCTACCTGGTGATCGCGTTGTTGAAGCCGGAGTGGTTCTGATGACCGGCTGGCTTGCTGCCGCGCTGAGCATCGTTGCATTGATCGTGGTGCTCGCGGCAATTCACGTTCCCTTCGGGGACTACATGGCGCGGGTGTACTCATCTGCGCACCACAGTCGGCTAGAGCGCGTCACGTACCGCGTCGTCGGCGTTGATCCCGATGCAGATCAACGGTGGCCGGTATACGTGAGGTCAGTGCTGATCTTCTCGGTGCTGTCCATCGCGGGCCTCTATGCCATGTTGCGCCTAGCTCCTGCTCTACCGCTCGCAAACGGGAAAGACTCGATGCCGCCGCTGCAATCGTTGAATGCGGCAATCTCGTTCGTTACCAACACCAACTGGCAGTCCTATTCCGGCGAGACCCTCGGGTACCTGGTTCAAATGGCAGGCTTGGCAGTCCAGAACTTTTGGTCGGCGGCGGTCGGTATGGCAGTTGTGGTCGCGTTGATTCGTGGACTGGCACGGACAAACACTGACCGACTGGGAAACTTCTGGGTTGATCTCATCCGGGGTGTGTACCGGATCCTGTTGCCCGTAGCTTTTGTCTTCGCGCTCGTACTGATTGTGTCCGGGGTGGTCCAGAACTTCGCGGACACGACAGTCGCAACGCTCAGCGGTGGTGAGCAACTCCTTCCGGGAGGACCTGTCGCCAGTCAAGAAGCGATTAAGAACCTCGGGACAAATGGGGGCGGGTTTTTCAACGCGAACTCGGCCCATCCGTTTGAAAACCCAACTCCGCTGACCAACCTGATTGAAATATTGCTCTTGCTTGCCATCCCATTCAGTCTTCCGCGCACCTTCGGGCGGATGGTTGGCCAGGTCCGCCAAGGTTTCGCGATCCTGGCGACGATGACAGTGCTTTGGGCGATTTCGGTGAGCCTGACGGTCGCAGCCGAAAATGCGCACGCGGGCGTCGCGTTACAGGCGGCGGGAGCGGCGACTGAGGGTAAGGAACTCCGGTTCGGGGTTCCGATGTCCGCGGTGTTCGGAGCAAGCACAACGCTGACGTCTACCGGGTCGGTCAACTCCATGCATGACTCGTACTCGCCATTCGGTGGCGGCATGTTGATCTTCAATATGGGGCTCGGCGAAGTCGCTCCTGGCGGAGTTGGTTCAGGCCTCTACGGAATGCTGGTTTTGGCGATCGTCACTGTTTTCATCGCCGGCCTAATGGTCGGCCGAACCCCTGAATACCTGGGTAAGAAGTTGGGGGCCCGTCAGATCAAACTCGCCTCGCTGTACATCTTGGTGACTCCCACCCTCGCCCTTGTTGGCACGGGGATCGCCATGGCGACCGAGGCCGGTCGATCCTCGATGTTG
>JBAYVO010000371.1:0-2774 GCA_041674545.1 Candidatus Nanopelagicales bacterium
AAGGCAACGAACGTTCCTATCGCCATTGCGGTGAGGGTCGTGACGATCGATTTGGTGAGGATGACGGCAGCGATTCCGCCAATGGCGCGGCCAACGCCCATGATCGCGTAGCTCAGTGCGAGGCGCGCGTTGCGTTCACGACCCTGAGAGACCCCGAGGAGGCCACCAATCCACGTGATCGGCGCAAGGTTTGCTGCAACCAACAGGACGGTAATCGGCCCGTCTAGGTGAAGTAGAGAGCTGATGAGGGGCGAAACGAGGGCCGTCGCACCGGCAACCGCCACACCGGACCAGAGTGCGAAGTGCAGGACTCCGAGACCGACGTTGCTTCGCGTCGCGACCGGGTCAAGCACGATCCGTTTTGCGCCAGCTGCCTGGATTCCCAGGGCCAGGACGCTGCCGACTAACATGATCGCGAGCATGGAACCGAAGATTCCGTAGTCTTCCGGCCCGAGTGATCGAGCGGCCGCGAGACTGAGGAGGTAGGCCAGTGCTTGACCAACGCCAAGCCCGATAGCGACGTACGCGGCACCTCGCACTGTTGGCGATTGCATCGCCGCGCGCGTGGAACCGCGAGTTGTCTCGCTAGTGCTCATCTACCCTCCGAACAGAAGCGTAAGCGGGCCGGTGTGGACTAGCGGGCAGATCCCCGCGAAACTCGCCGTCAATCCGATTTCCGCCAGCTGATCTGCAACGGATCTGTAGTCGATCTGCAGCGAATGGAAAACACTCCCCAGGTTCTGACAGGCCCAACTATTGGGTACGGGCGCCATATCGGCTAAGCTCGTAGATTGCAGATGTCCTGCGTTTCCTCACCGAAGCAGGTCACGTGTTCTTCCAGCAGGGTTTCCGCGGAGCTGTTGCTCCATTTGAATGCGGAGAAGTCTGAACTAACGGGCGAACAAGGGGCATTTGTGTCCGCAACGAGAACTACGTCCACCCCGGAGTCTTTTCCTCCATGACTGCAACTGACAACGCTGTCCCAACCTCATCCAGCAGCATCGCCGTTAACGACATCGGCGACGAAGCCGCCATCCTGGCCGCTATCGATGCAACCATCAAGTACTTCAACGACGGCGACATCGTCGAAGGCACCATCGTCAAGGTTGATCGTGACGAGGTCCTGCTCGACATCGGCTACAAGACCGAAGGTGTCATTCCGAGCCGCGAACTCTCCATCAAGCACGACGTCGACCCGAACCAGGTCGTTTCCGTGGGCGATGAGGTCGAAGCGCTGGTCTTGCAGAAGGAAGACAAAGACGGACGCCTGATCCTGTCGAAGAAGCGCGCACAGTACGAGCGCGCCTGGGGCGACATTGAAGCGATCAAGGAAGCCGACGGAGTTGTTAAGGGTTCCGTCATCGAGGTCGTCAAGGGTGGACTCATCCTCGACATCGGACTTCGCGGCTTCTTGCCTGCCTCCCTCGTGGAGATGCGTCGCGTTCGCGACCTGCAGCCGTACGTTGGCACCGAGATCGAAGCGAAGATCATCGAACTCGACAAGAACCGCAACAACGTTGTCCTCTCACGCCGTGCGTGGTTGGAGCAGACCCAATCGCAGGTTCGCCATGACTTCCTGAACCAGTTGCAAAAGGGTCAGGTCCGCAGTGGTGTCGTCAGCTCGATCGTCAACTTCGGAGCGTTCGTTGACCTCGGTGGCGTAGACGGTCTCGTTCACGTCTCCGAACTGTCGTGGAAGCACATCGATCACCCGAGCGAAGTTGTCGAAGTTGGCACCGAGGTCACCGTCGAGGTTCTCGACGTCGACATGGACCGCGAGCGCGTGTCGCTGTCGCTCAAGGCAACGCAGGAAGATCCGTGGCAGCAGTTCGCCCGTACCCACGCAATGGGACAGGTCGTTCCGGGCCGCGTGACGAAGCTGGTTCCGTTCGGTGCATTTGTCCGCGTCGAAGACGGAATCGAAGGCCTCGTGCACATCTCCGAACTTGCCGAGCGCCACGTTGAAATGCCCGAACAAGTCGTCACCGTTGACGACGAGATCTTCGTCAAGGTCATCGACATCGACCTTGAGCGCCGCCGGATTTCGTTGTCGCTCAAGCAGGCTAACGACTCAGGCGCCGACGCGGTTGACGAGTTCGATCCCTACCTGTACGGCATGCCCGCGAGCTACGACGAGGCCGGTGCGTACATCGGTCCGGAGGGCTTCGACCCCAACACTGGGGAGTGGAAAGAGGGCTTCGAAGATCAGCGCACCGAGTGGGAGCGTCAATACAACGATGCGTTCGCTCGCTGGGAACAGCACAAGACGCAGATCGACGACGCCAAGAAGGCGGATGCCGAAGCCGCAGAAGAAGCAGGGGACGCACCGGCCGGTGGGTACTCGAGCGAAGCAGCGGACGAAGCTGAAGGTGCACTCGGTAGCGATACCAACGAGGCTCTGCAGGCACTGCGCGACAAGCTCGCAGGCACCGACCAGTAGGCATCGCACGGCTCCCGCGAGCTGTGGCCAAGAGCATGTCGAATCTGCGAGTAGGGCTTACCGGCGGAATTGGATCGGGAAAGTCCACCGCATCAGGCATGCTTGCCCAGCTCGGCGCGTTCGTGGTCGATGCGGATCTGATCGCACGTGAAGTAGTAGCGCCTCACACCAGCGGCTTGGCCGCATTGGTTGACGCATTCGGTCCAGGGATTCTCCGAGAGGATGAATCCCTGGACCGTGCTGCGTTGGCAGGCATTGTGTTTACCGATCCATCGCAGCGGGCGAAGTTGGATGCGATCACACACCCTCGGATTACTGCACTGACCCAAGAACG
>JBAYVO010000372.1:0-2767 GCA_041674545.1 Candidatus Nanopelagicales bacterium
ACCTCAGCAGGATCAATGACCTTCCAACCGGCACCAAGCTGGCTACTGGTGAGCAGTACAGAGTTGGGCAGCTTCTGGACGTCAATCTTGGTTGCGGGCGCGGCGGCGGCCTGCACCGGCGCCTGCGGCGACGTCGCGGCCGAGTTCGCCACTGCGACACCGATGCCGATGGGAACAACGAGCACTGCTGCTCCAACGGCGCACGTGGTGTACCGGACTTTGCGATTCGACCAAAGATTCACTGCGCTACTCCCGACATCCAAGCCTCAATCAAGCATTCCTTGCGGATTTTGCCACTAGTTTGCGAATACCGCACCTAGGTGGGCGGGATCCACTCAAAGGTGTGACCGCCTTGCCCACGAACCGGCGGAACTACCTAACCCTTTTGGTCGAGAAGGCAAAAGCCTTCTTCAACGGGAGATACTCCGGGCTGCCGGGTGCCGTGTAGACCACTTTGATACGCAACGCGCACTCTCCGGTAGTTCGCACGACGACCTTCCGCTTTGGCCCATACGTGACCCGACCGCAGCCGAAGTCGCCGCGCGAATCCGAGCGCTTCTGCTTTACGACGACGCGAGCTTTCAGCGCGATGTCCTGCCTCGTCGTCGCATTGCGTTTGTTCACCACCGTCTTGCCAACGTTCTTGAAACGCTTGGGAACCGTCCCGTTGCGCAGCGACTGTGGCTCACGCACTGTCGTGGTGAACGGCGTGATGGTCGTGTAACTCAACGACGAAGTCGAGCTTCCAGTGAAGGTGTTGGAACTGACGAAACGGGTGAAGTAGTCAGTGTCCGCAGTCAGCCCCGAACAAACTCCGCCAACCGCGGCCGCAGACGTACCTGTCGCAGGGTTCCCCGTGCTCGCCAACGCGGAGTACTCGATCTGTTGGAAGAGTTGATCTCGCGCGCACTGCAGTGTCACTGCACTAGTCGCCGCACCTGGGTAGACGACGCCGGAGACGTTTGCGCTGGTCTGCTTGATGTTAGTGACGACCGGATCACTGCTCGGTGCTGCTTCGCCGGTCGTTGTTCGAACGATCGATGGCTCGAGGATGTTGACCGCCCAGATGTTGCCGTCCGATCCAGCCGCAATTCCGCTGGGGTCGTTCGTTGCGTACGGGCCAAACGGAAACTCGGTGATGACGCCCGACGTCGTGATGCGTCCGATCGAACTGTCGACCTGAGGCGTCGTCCCAGAACCGCCACCGGTGAACCACAAGTTGCCGTCCGCGCCCGCCACGATCCCGACCGGGCTCGCGTCTACAGTCAAACCCGTCGAATACGGCGTGACGTTGCCTGCCATATCGACCTTGGCGATCTGATTAGTGCCCGGCATGGTGATCCACATATTGCCGTCGGGTCCTGCCGCGATGCCGGTGATCACACTGGCTGTCGTCAGCCCCGTGGTGTACAGCGTGACCGTGCCTGTCGGCGTCATTTTGCCGATTCCGTTGATCCCGGTGAACCACAGATTGCCATCCGGGCCAACCGCCAGTGACTGCAGGAAGGTTCCGAACGGCATCCCAGTCGCGAAGGTTGTGACCTCACCCTCCATCGTCATTTTGGCGATCTTTCGCCCAAGGGACTGCACATACCAGATGCTGTTGTCTGGGCCGGAAACAATGGACTGCAGCGCAGATGGCGGCTGGATTGGGCTGGGAAACTCCGTCACCACCCCGTCAGGAGTGATTCGACCAATCTGATACTGCCCGCCGATGTATACATTCGGCTCGGCGAACCAAATGTTCCCGTCTGGACCCGTCGTGAGCGATGTTGGCCACGCGTTGGCAGTGATCCCCTCGGTGTACTTCGTCATTTCACCGTTCGGCGTCATCTTCACGACCGCGTTCTCATAGCGTTCCGTGAACCACAGGTTGCCGTCAGGGCCACTCGTAATCTGCGTAAGTTCTTCGCCCGACACTCCAGGCAACGCCGTCACCGTCACGTCACCAACGGGGCCTACCGCTGACGCTGGAAGAGCGAATCCCCAGGCAAGAATGCCAACGAGGAGTGCCATCGCGGTTGCGGACGAAGTGCGTCCGAAGTTACGAGCGAACATTTTGTGCCTCTCCGGCGCCGGGTGTGCGGCCACAGTAGCGGCGGAGCTACCTCGACATCGGATGGCCCGAAGCAAGAAATGTCACGTTCGCAGGTACTGAGCTAGGTCGTCGGCGGGGACTGCTCGCCGGTCGTGTGCAGCTCGGTCCACTTCTCGCCGTCGTAGTACCGGTACTGCCCAGGATTCTCTGGGTCTGGAAACCAACCCTTCGGGTTCGTCTCATTCTTGCGCGCCGCCTTCATGACGGCCGTGATGATGATGAACGGCAGCGCGACAATCAGCATCCCAAGTACCAGCAGTTCGACGTCGCGGATCACAACACCGATCAAAGCACGAACACATGCCGCGGCGCCAAACGAAGTGTGCCGCGCCGCTACCGATCAGTAGAACCAGAAGCGGTTAGCGAATCTCGGTGATCTCCGGGCCACGCTCAAACGGGTCGAGCGGTGGTCGCTCGCCATCGGAGTCATCTTCCTGGGCTTCCTCGGTCACGGCATCTTCTGGCAGTTGCAGGGGAAGCATCTCGCCAGGCGCCATTGGCTGGTTGCCACGATCGACGATGCAGCCAGCAAAGATGTCCTCAAAGACCTCCGCCGCGCGCGCGTCTTCTGCAGCGACGCCGAGTAAGACGCCTCGCAACATCCATCGCGCGCCATCCACACCGAGGAATCGAACGTTCTGCAAGCCGTGTTCGCCTTCTTCATTCATC
>JBAYVO010000373.1:0-2765 GCA_041674545.1 Candidatus Nanopelagicales bacterium
CCGGTCGACAAGGCCTTGCTCGCAGGCTTGCACCAAGTGGTTGAGGACGCGACTCGCGCCTTTGAGGGTTACAACTACACGCGCGCCCTCGAGGTCACGGAGACCTTCTTCTGGTCATTCTGTGATGACTACATCGAACTCATCAAGGAGCGCGCACACGGCGCTCGCGGACCGGAAGCCGCGGCCTCGGCTAAGGCAACGTTGGCACTCGCGCTCTCGGTGCAGCTTCGCTTGTTCGCTCCCTTCCTGCCCTTCGTGACGGAGGAAGTGTGGTCGTGGTGGCAAGCCGGGCTCGTACACACCAGCGCATGGCCGACGACCGATGAGCTTGCGGCGGCACATGACGGCGATGCCACGGTACTTACCGATGCCGGGATCGTGCTGTCGAAGATCCGCAAAGCGAAATCCGAGGCGAAGGTCTCAATGCGGACACCCGTTGAGTCCACTGTTGTTACCGGCCCAGGTTCGGCAACCGAGCGGATCCAACTTGCGGCGGGTGACCTAAGGGCGGCGGGTTCGGTGGCTGAATTGACGATTACCGCAACGGACAGCGACGCTATCGACGTCGCAGTGGTACTCGCAGTCGTCGAGTAGTCGCTCCGAGCCGAGTTGCAGTCCGGATGCGACTGAAGTTGCAGGTGTGCTTCCGGTAGCGACGTTGGTACAGGTGCAGCGTTGGTACAACGGCAGCGTCGGTACAGGTGGCAGAGTGAGTTCAGGTGGCAAACCCTGATTCGTTTACGGCAGGGTCAAGTGTCATGACTGCGGATCCATCAAGTGAACTCACGGCCGAAGAATTTGCACACATCGATCCGGCCGAAGCGGCCGTCGCACTCGACCTCCTACTGACGGAAGCTGCGCTCGGTGTGGGCTATCACTTCCGACCCAGGACCGCGACAGTTCGAATGGGCGCGAAACTTGCAACCAAACCCCAGGTCGTCGCGAAGCGCAGCGCTGAACTCGCCGCGGAGCTCACTCGGGTGGCACTCGGCAAGTCTGATGCCTCCCCCGAGCTCGGCGACCGCCGATTCGCCGCCGAGGCCTGGCAAGAGAACCCGGTACTCAAACGCGTTCTGCAAAGCTACCTAGCTGCGGGCAAGACGGCCGCTGACCTTCTTGAAGATGCCGAACTGAGCTACGACGATCACGAACGCGCCGAGTTCTTGATCCGCAACGTCAACGACGCGTTGGCACCGAGCAATTCGCCGGTGCTGAATCCGGATGCTGTCAAAGCGGCGAAAGACACCAAAGGCAAGAGCCTCGCGCGTGGCGCCAAGTCATTCGCCAAGGACATGAAGAGTGCTCCTCGCACGCCGTCGATGATCTCCGAAGACGCATTCGAGGTCGGCAAGAATCTAGCGATCACACCCGGCTCTGTTGTCCAACGCACGGAGATGTATGAGCTGATTCAGTACCAGCCGTCAACGAAGACGGTGTACCGCCGACCAATGCTGGTCGTCCCTCCGATGATCAACAAGTTCTACGCTGTCGACCTGGCACCGGGCCGTAGCCTCGTGGAGTATCTCGTCGGCCAGGGTCATCAGGTGTTTGTCATTTCTTGGCGAAATCCAACTGCCGAGCATCGCGACTGGGGATTCGACTCGTACGGTGCCGCGATCATCGACGCAATGGCGACGACACGAAAGATCACCAAGAGCAAGAAGTTGAACCTCTTCGCCACCTGCTCAGGCGGGATCGTGACGACCATGTCGTTGGCCCACCTCAAGGCACAGGGCGAACTAGACCAAGTTTCTGGCCTAGGACTCGCGGTCGCCGTGCTCGAACAGGACCACGCGGGCCTGGCCACCGCCGCGCTCAACGAGAACACAGCGAAGGCCGCTATCGCCGTTTCAGCCGCCCGCGGCTACCTGGACGGCCGTCACCTCGCGGAGGCGTTCGCTTGGCTGCGACCAAATGATCTGATCTGGAGCTACTGGGTCAACAACTACTTGCTCGGCCGGACCCCGCCGAAGTTCGACGTACTGTTCTGGAACGCCGATACAACCCGAATGAGTGCAGCACTGCACAAGGACTTCGTCGAGATGGGCGTGAGCAACTCGCTCGGCAACCCAGGAAAGGCGGAGATCCTCGGAACGAAGGTTGATCTCAAGACCGTCGACACGGACACCTACGCGATCGCTGGGATCGCCGACCATATCTGCCCGTGGTCTGCGGCATACGGCACGACTCAACTGCTCGGCGGAGACGTCAAATTCGTACTCAGCAGTAGTGGGCATATCGCGGCGATCATCAACCCTCCGACGAATCCGAAGGCCAAGTTCCGCGTAGCCGACAGCAACCCCGCAACGGCCGAAGAATGGCTGAAGGGCTCCACCACGGAGGCTGGAAGTTGGTGGCCCGACTTCAGCAAGTGGGCCGGTGAACGCGGCGGCGGGAAGGTCGCCGCGCCGACAGCACTGGGCAATGCAAACTTCCCACCACTAGATCCCGCTCCCGGCACCTACATCAGCGAGGACTAGGCACGATCGCTGCACAACCCCATTGACTTGGCATGCGAATGGCACCACCGTGCCGTGTGGGCAGGGTGGTGCCGTGGTGTTGGGGTTGGTCATTGTCGGCTGGTGTGCCGGTCTGGGCCGGTGGTGTCGACGGTTGCTCGGCCGTCGGGTCCGATGTAGACGCGGTAGTCCTGGGAGTGCACGACGTGGTGGTGTCGTGAGCACAGCAGGGCGGCGTTGTCTAGGGATGTGGTTCCGCCGTCTGCCCAGTGTTTGATGTGGTGGGCGTGGGACCACGAGGGTGGC
>JBAYVO010000374.1:0-2758 GCA_041674545.1 Candidatus Nanopelagicales bacterium
AATCAGAGCATCGCGGGGGCGCTGAGAAGGCTCGGGATTGAAAGCCAGGTTGTCTGGGCGCTGCTGTCGTGCTGTGTTGTCGCGGCGGGTCTTTGGCTCGCGCGGAGTTGGTACCTGAAGGGGTCACCGGTTGGTGGCGCGGTCGTTGTCGGGCTCACCTCGGTGTTGGTTTCCCCGGTGTCCTGGCAGCACCATGCGGTCTGGGTCGTACCTGCGGCGCTGCTGGCCTATTCCTACGCCGTCTCCACCTGGGAAAAGATCGCCATCGGTGTGCTATTCGGTGTTTCACTCTTGCGATTGCCGCTATGGGTGTCGGACTGGCCATCAAACCCGTGGCTTGCTGTGTTGGGTGAGTCGCTGACCCTCACAGTGGTTGGATTCCTGGTAGTCCTGTGGCTCATCGACCGTCGAGACCACCAAGACCATCAAGACCGCCAAGGTAGCGAAGCTGCGGCACTCTGATCAGGAGTGCGTGCGATAGGTGTCTGCACCTACTGGTCGGCGGAAGCAACACGGAGAAGTCAGGTTGGCTGCCGCATTGCGCTGCGCTGAAACTACCTGCGTGGGCAGGTGAATTGTCCAGCGATCCGCAAGGCGTCCCTGTCGCCTTTCCCGAGGTGCGCTTGTCCAGCAACCTCGGGATACATCAACTCGGAGTGTGAATCCACGTGGTTGAGGCCGAACGCGTGGCCTAGTTCGTGCAGCAGCGTGGAGTGCAACAGGCCATCGTCAAGTTCGTCGTCGTAGACGGTGATGTTTGCACCGTAGATGCGCTGACCGGCGCCGAATCCAGCCGTAACCGTTTCCGTGCATGCGATCGTCTCGTCATCGTCGCAGCCCTCGAGCTTGTCGGCTTTGGATGGCATGGCCTTCCATTGCAAGAAGATCGTATTCTCAGCGGCGGCCAGCGGAACGGTGTCCTCGTATTGGACCGTGACCGGGACACCGGTCAGTTCAGAAATTTCGGCGGCAGCTTGTCGCACGGCTTCTTTGCCATTGGCAGGCATTCCGTCACGGGCAACAAGCAGGGTGAGTCCATCGCAGGCGATCCAGCGGGTTGGTGCTTCTCCGCCGCCTTGCGCGGGAATAGTCGACATGAATGCATATGGGTGCGCGCCACCGCGTTCCGTCTGAACGGCCGGCGGGATCGGGACGTTCAGCATGTCGACTGCTGCGACACCACCTGCGACCGTGAGAAGGCCAAATGCCAATGCTCCGCCACCGATTGCCGTCATTGCTAGACGCTTCATTTGTTCCCCCATCGACTCCGTGCACCGATACGCGCACGCCCACAAGACTCCTTAGTTGTCTTGCCCAGACGATGATGTTGGGAAACGAGAAATCCCTTTGTTTCCAAGTGATATGAGGAACAACACGACCTAGCCAGGCCTTGAATTGGTGTTCAAGGCCTGGCTAGGACTTGCGCTCTGGGCCGGAGGTCGCGGCCCAATGTATGCAGCGTGATCGGGCTAGTTGGTGGATGTCCACGCAACGGCAGTTGGGCAGGCCCTCATTCGCATGAACTTGTGCGAATTCCGTGGTGCGCTGAAGCACGCCTGAGATCCCGAAGGTACATCGATCGCTCGGAGCCATACGCGTGAACTCCCACGGGTGAAACCTGCCACCGAGTACGTGAGGTCGTCCCTGAGTTCATTCATCCCGAACTTCAAGGTGTTAAGTGCCCGGATTGCTGAGCTGGTGCTGATCTTCGAATACTTGATGCGCTTCAGTCGAAAATCACCGAGGAAGTCTCCGCGCAACTTGTAAGAACGGAACGTCAGACTGCTGACGACCAGCGCACCCAATTGGCCAAATGCGTTCGCTAGTTCCTGGCCCAATGGCGGAGCAGCTAGTAGTTCGGCGGGTGCGTTGTTCTGTGCAATCGTCTCGGTTACCACACGTTCGGGGTTCGGAAGTGCTCGATGCTTTGCCGACGTTGCGAATGCGGCATACGTCGTAGCAGTGACGCGTTCGCCCTGCTGCACGACGGCAAGAAGCATCCCCGAAAACCTGTCGCGCTGCCGTGTCCAAAGCACTCTGGCGGTCGCAGTGTCTGCGCGGTGTACTGCGCCACGAGGACTGAGTAGCGTCTCGATGAGGTCGAACCCGCGTTCTGCATCAGCAGTGGTCGCGGAACGATGTTCAGTCACAGCGAGCGTTTGTGTCCACGTCTTCTTCGAGCTGAGATTCGTCAGGGGCTTCGCTGAGTTGGAGCTTCCGAATTTCGCGTTCGTCGCGCCGTAGATCCGCGCAACCGTGCCCTGTGACTTGGCGGTGACGGGTCGTGCACGGGTGAGCTTGCCGACTAGACCGATGCTGCGTGGGGTGACGACAGTTGTAACAGTTTGAGCTTGAACCGCAGGGTCGCTGCTTGGCGAGGCAGTCACGACGCGCGCAAAGGTCGGATTCAACGCAGGCAGGTGCACACCGACGACGCCAGGAACCGACCGGTGTTCGTCCGCAGCAGCGTTAGCAGGTGCGATCGCCGTGCCAGCCAAGACTGCGACACATGCAACTACCGCCGGAGCACGCCCAAATATCCGCATCAAGTTCCCTTCGATTCCGTCAAACTGACGGAGATCATTCCACGGTCGCGCCGTGTTGTCGCCGTGAGTGCCTCGTCCGCAATAAGACTGCCTGTTCGAGGTAAATATGACATCTAGTGATGTCAGTATGGGGGTAGATCTTCTGAACGTAAAGGGGTTTGGCGACACATCGTCCGCGGATTGCCGATCCACCGCGGTATCCGGCAATGGCG
>JBAYVO010000375.1:0-2751 GCA_041674545.1 Candidatus Nanopelagicales bacterium
GAGTCAGCCGTACGAAGTGCGGTGTCAGCCAGACCCTTACGAGCACCGTGAGTCGAGATGAAGTACTCGAGCACGCTCAAGCCTTCACGGAAGTTCGACTTGATCGGGCGCGGGATGATCTCGCCCTTCGGGTTCGCCACCAGACCACGCATACCGGCGATCTGACGGATCTGGTTCATGTTTCCGCGAGCACCAGAATCAACCATCATGAAGACGGTGTTGTTCTTCGGGAAGTTCTCGTTCATCGCTGCGGCAACATCATCAGTTGCTGCCGTCCAGATGTCGATCAATTCCTGACGACGCTCGGAGTCGGTGATCAGACCCTTGTCGTACTGCTGCTGCAACTTGTCATCGCGAGCTTCGGCAGCCTTCAACAGGCCCGCCTTCGCTGCTGGGGTGACAACGTCGGAGATCGCAATCGTCACACCACTGCGGGTTGCCCAGTGGAAGCCCAGTGCCTTGAGTGCGTCTAGCGTTGCCGCCACCTGCACCTTGGTCTGGGTCTCGGCAAGGTCATTGACCAATGCGCCGAGCTTCTTCTTGTCGACCTCGTAGTTCGCGAACGGGTAACCCGCTGGCATGGCGTCGTTGAACAGCGCACGACCCAGAGTGGTTTCCAGGATGAATGGCTGACCTGGTTCCCATCCTTCCTTGGCGACGTACCCCTCCGGAGGAGTGGACGCGCTGCCAAGGCGGATCTTGATCTGAGCGCGAAGGGACAGCTGGCCGGCATCGAACGCCATGATTGCTTCAGCGATCGAACCAAACACGCGACCTTCACCATCGGCGCCCTCATCGTGACCGGTCAGGAAGTAGATGCCAAGCACCATGTCCTGTGTGGGCGTCGTGATCGGACGACCGTTTGCCGGGCTCAAGATGTTGTTTGCCGACAGCATGAGGATGCGGGCTTCTGCCTGCGCCTCTGCCGACAGCGGCAGGTGGACGGCCATCTGGTCACCGTCGAAGTCAGCGTTGAACGCTGTACACACGAGCGGGTGAATCTGAATGGCCTTACCTTCGATGAGCTGTGGCTCGAACGCCTGGATGCCCAACCGGTGCAGTGTAGGTGCACGGTTCAGCATCACTGGGTGCTCAGCGATGACCTCTTCAAGCACGTCCCACACGACGGCGCGTGAACGCTCGACCATGCGCTTTGCGCTCTTGATGTTCTGTGCGTGGTTGAGATCAACCAGGCGCTTCATCACGAACGGCTTGAACAGTTCCAGCGCCATCTGCTTAGGCAGACCACACTGGTGCAGCTTGAGCTGAGGACCAACGACGATGACCGAACGACCTGAGTAGTCAACGCGCTTGCCGAGCAGGTTCTGACGGAATCGACCCTGCTTGCCCTTGAGCATGTCGGACAGCGACTTGAGCGGGCGGTTACCCGGACCAGTCACCGGACGTCCACGACGACCGTTGTCGAACAGCGCGTCCACAGCTTCCTGCAGCATGCGCTTTTCGTTGTTGACGATGATCTCCGGCGCACCCAAGTCGATGAGTCGCTTGAGGCGGTTGTTCCGGT
This sequence comes from Candidatus Nanopelagicales bacterium, assembly GCA_041674545.1. Taxonomy (GTDB): domain Bacteria; phylum Actinomycetota; class Actinomycetes; order S36-B12; family UBA10799; genus UBA10799. Next base: position 1,526 of record JBAYVO010000375.1, read on the forward strand.
TGATCACGCGGCGGTAGAGGTCGTTGAGGTCGCTTGTTGCGAAGCGGCCACCATCGAGCTGGACCATCGGACGAAGATCTGGCGGGATGACCGGGACGCAGTCCAAGACCATTCCGTGCGGTGAGTTCGTCGTCGACAGGAACGCGTTGACAACACGCAGTCGCTTGACGGCGCGAGTCTTCTTCTGACCCTTACCGGTGGCGATGATCTCCTTGAGCTTCTCGGACTCTGCCTCAAGATCGAACGACTTCAGTCGATCCTGAATTGCGGCGGCGCCCATTCCACCCTTGAAGTAGCGGCCGTAACGGTCGCGCATTTCGCGGTAAAGGATTTCGTTGCCCTCGAGGTCCTGGACCTTGAGGGTGCGGAAGCGATCGAAGACCTCGTCAACAGCGGCGATCTGAGCATCGGCACGACGGCGGATGCCGTTCATCTCACGCTCAGCAGCCTCGCGAACCTTGCGGCGCGCATCGGCCTTGGCACCTTCGGCTTCAAGAGCGGCGGTGTCTTCTTCAAGCTTCAACTGACGCTTGTTGACTTCCTCGTCGCGCTTGTTGGCGAGTTGCTTCTTCTCGACATCAATCTTCGCCTCAAGGCTCGGAAGGTCGCGGGTGCGCTCTTCGTCATCCACCTCGGTGATCATGTAGGCAGCGAAGTAGATGACCTTTTCGAGGTCCTTCGGTGCCAAGTCGAGCAGGTAGCCGAGACGGCTTGGGACACCCTTGAAGTACCAAATGTGGGTGACCGGCGCGGCCAGTTCAATGTGGCCCATCCGCTCACGACGCACCTTGGCGCGAGTTACCTCGACACCACAGCGCTCACAGATGATGCCCTTGAAGCGCACGCGCTTGTACTTGCCGCAGTAGCACTCCCAGTCGCGAGTCGGTCCGAAGATCTTCTCGCAGAACAGGCCGTCCTTTTCAGGCTTGAGCGTGCGGTAGTTGATCGTCTCTGGCTTCTTGACCTCGCCGTGTGACCACGTGCGAATGTTGTCAGCAGTTGCCAGACCAATACGAAGCTCGTCAAAGAAGTTCACATCTAGCATCTATCTACACCTCTTCCACTGAGCTTGGCTCGCGACGGGAAAGGTCAATGCCTAGTTCCTCTGCCGCGCGGAATACGTCTTCGTCGGAATCCTTCATCTCGATCGCTTGACCATCGCTGGCAAGGACTTCGACGTTGAGACACAACGACTGCATTTCTTTGATCAACACCTTGAAGGACTC
>JBAYVO010000376.1:0-2721 GCA_041674545.1 Candidatus Nanopelagicales bacterium
GACGAGTTCGGACACGACGTGGGAGATGCGTTGTTGCGAGAGGTTGGCGCGCGGCTCGAACGCATTAGCGACACCAACGGCACGGTCGCGCGGATCGGTGCAGACGAGTTTGTCGTCGCCCAACACGTGGCCGACGAGGCGGCAGCGGCGCTGCTGTCCAACGCCGCCATCACGATCAGTTCCCAGCCGATGGTGCTCGACCAACGCAGTGTCCCGTTCGAGATTCGCGTGGGGCTCGCCCTCACTCGTGAGTCCAGCGCCGACCCTGACCGACTTGTCCGTGATGCTGAGATCGCGCTCATGCAGGCGAAGGCCGCAACGACTCGGCAAGCGGCGTACGACAACGCGGTGCGCGAGGCCGAAGCTGCTCGACGCAAGATGGTTCGAGCGTTGTCCGCAGGCGTCGGCAACGACGAGATCTTCGTCGAATATCAGCCAATCTTGGAGCTCGCGACTCGACGGGTCGTTGGGGTCGAAGCACTCGCTCGCTGGTGTACGGCGGACGGGACGTTGATCCCGCCGTTGGAGTTCATCCCGGTGGCTGAAGCGAACGGATTGATTGAGGCGATCACGGAATCGGTCTTCGACCAGGCAATCGCCCAACTTGCCGCCTGGGATGCGATGTCGAGCGAGTCCGCCGGGTTGCGGTTGTCGCTCAACGCGACGCCGAATGAAGTCGGCAGCGACGAGTTCATCACCTGGCTCACACAGCTCTTGGCGACGCACGGCGTGCATCCTTCGCGGATCACGCTGGAGATCACTGAGTCTGCTTTGGAGCGTGCACAGGAAGGCGTACTGCGCAATCTTCTGGCGCTGCACGAGTTGGGGATTCGGCTATCGCTCGACGACTTTGGCACCGGCTACTCGACGTTCGACCGGCTCCTCAACCTGCCGGTCGGCGAACTCAAGATCGATCGGCGATTCACTAAGTCAGGCGCCGGGCCACACCGCAAGATTGTGCCATCGGTTGTCGCGCTGGCTCATAGTTCAGATCTGGTTGTGGTGGCGGAGGGAATCGAAACCCAGGAGCAGTGGCACATGCTGCTCGCGGATGGGTGTGAATATGGTCAGGGCTACCTGTTTTGCCGTCCGCTGAACGGTGATCGGATCCCGGACTACGTGCGCCGGTCGGGGATGGTGTTCGGCCACTCGACCGTCGCGCTTCCTGGTGCGTAGGTGCGATTCATCTGTGTGAACACATCTTGTGTCTTGTCAGACACCCCCATTACCGTCGTACTCACAAGCGTGCGTCATGCCTGGTTGCTCGGTCGCCTCTCCCTCCCTTCTAAGGACGTCACATGAAGTTCGATTCCTACCCCGCTGGAACCCCATCCTGGGTTGATCTGATGGCCAGCGATCAAGATGCCGCCATCGCTTTCTACTGCGAGCTGTTCGGTTGGGAGTGCATGAAGTCCGGTCCGGAGATGGGCAGTTACGGCATGTGCTACCAGGGCGACGTTGCTGTCGCAGGAATCGGCCAGATTCCCGATGAGATGCAGTTCCCTCCCTCGTGGACGACCTACATCAGCGTCGACGATGCGGCCGCGATCGTCGCGGCAGTTAACGAGGCTGGCGGCCAGGTTCTTGCCGACGTCATGGACATCGTCGGGCGCGAGGATGCGTTGATGGGGCGAATGGCAGTGCTCGCCGATCTGACCGGTGGCGTGTTTGGCGTGTGGGAACCCCACGAACACACGGGTTCGGGCATCGCGAATGAGCCAGTTTCGTTCGCCTGGAATGAACTCCTCAGCCGCAACCCGCAAGCCTCCCGCGACTTCCTCGCTCAGGTATTCGGCTACGAGTGGGCCGCCATGCCGGGTACACCAGACGGGATGGAGTACTTCACCGCAAAGGTTGACGGCAAGGACGTGTTCGGTGCGATGGACGTCCCCGCTGCGTACCCGGCTGAGGTTCCGTCGCACTGGCACACCTACTTTGCGGTCGCTGACACTGACGACACGTTGGCGCGCGCCGTTGCGAGCGGCGGAACAGCCTTGGCTCCAGCGTTTGACTCACCCTTCGGACGCATTGCCATCATCGAAGATCCCCAAGGCGCACGCTTCTCGATCATGCAGATGCCGTCGGTCTAGGTCGCTGCATCTCGAAGCCCGTTGCGTCGCGTCAGGATCGCGGGGAGTGACTCAGGTCCGCGCTCGTGTAAAGGTGTGGGGATGGTGATGGTCCCGCTCTTTTCGTACGGCACGCTCCAACTTCCCGAGGTCCAGCGGGCAACATACGGCCGCCTGCTTGACGGCGCCGGCGACAGCCTTGTCGGCTTCAGGTTGTCGACCATCACGATCAACAGCGCTGCTGTTGCTGGTGTGAGCGGAGCGACCGAACATCCAATCGTCACGTATACCGGCGATGACGCTGATCAGGTCGCGGGAATGTACTTCTTGCTTACCGAGGCGGAGCTGGCAGCGACTGACGAATATGAGACGGACCAATACGTCCGGGTGCAAGTGTCGCTGATGAGTGGGCGGACAGCCTGGCTCTACGCAGCGGCAAGATGAACTGATTGCTGCGGTTGGTGCAGGCCAGCGTCGAACTAGGGTGCTGGTATCGGATCCGTAGGTCCGGGGTCCGGTGTCGGTTCCGGTGCGGGATCAGGAACGGGAGGCCCGCTCAACCCAGCCGCCTGCCACAAACTCGCAGCATTCCCGCGCCAAATGTTGGCGTCCGTTCCGCCAGTAATGCCCGGCACCTTTGCGCGGTCGGTGC
>JBAYVO010000377.1:0-2715 GCA_041674545.1 Candidatus Nanopelagicales bacterium
ATGGACTCGGTCACGGCCTCACTCACTGCATCGAGATCGTGTACCGCGTGAACTCGAGGCACGACGGCGCCACTGTCCGCAAGCCTGGCCAGTTCGGCAAGCTGAACAGGGTCGGGCCGCACAAACACGTAGGACCCGCCAAGCTCTGCTGCCCGAGTCGCGTCGGTGATGGTTGCCCAACGGCCATTCGGTCCAAGCAAGTCGGGAGTTTGTTCGATCGCCAGCCCACCGACCAGATCCAGCACGGCGTCCACACCGTCGGGTGCCAGTTCGCGAACCTGCGCGGGCAACCCGTCGCCGTATTCAACAGCCTGCGCCCCGAGGCCGCGAACGAACTCCTGGTTCTTGGCCGATGCGGATCCGATCACCGTCGCTCCCAGGCTGCGCGCAATCTGCACTGCCAAGTGCCCGACGCCTCCTGATGCGGCATGAATGAGCACACACTCCCCAGGCTGGACGGCCACAGCTTCGGTGAGCAGTTGGTAGGCAGTCAGACCTGCCAACGGCAAGCACGACGCATGGGCCGCGTCGAGGTTCTGGGGCGCGAGGGCGAGTCCACGCATCGGCATCGCCACCTGCTGCGCCCACGTGCCGGCACCGACGAAATCCAGTCGCGCGTACCCGAAGACCTTTGCCCCGGGCACGAGTTCGGGCCGTAGCGCACTGACTGCTGGACCAACTGCTAGCACTTCACCCGCGACGTCCCAGCCCGGCACGATCGGCCACACCACGGGGAATGCGCCGTCAAGGGCGCCAGCGAGGATTTTGTAGTCGACCGGATTGATACTCGCTGCCTCCACCTTCACAACGATGCGGTCTGGCCCGGTCGTTGGATCAGGAACCTCCGAGACAGAGTAGGTCTCGGGTCCGCCGTATTGAGTTGCTGCGACTGCTCTCATCCCGCCATTCTGCTTCCCGCGGGCCCCTCAGGCGAGACGGCCGCGCAATCGGGTCCTATTGCGCGATCTTGTTCTCCGCATTCGCCCTTCACCGGAGACTTACCGCGCAGCTAGTGCCTTGTCGATTGCAGCTATGAATGCGGGCTTGGGCTGCGCACCGACGATCCGCTCGATCGTCACACCATGATCAATGAGAAGCAATGTCGGAATACTGCTGGCGCCAAACCTTGCGGACGTCGCGGGCGAGTCGTCCACGTTAACTTGGATCACCTTGAGACGCCCCGCGTAGTCATCGGACAGTTCATCGAGGATCGGCGCCACCATTCGACAGGGTCCACACCAGGGTGCCCAAAGGTCGACCAGCACGAGCACCGAAGCGTCCAGTGCACCATCGATGGTGGTGTCGTCGGCTGGAACTAGCCACGGCAGGTCCGCCTTGCACTTCGCACACCGCGGGCGACCAGTCGAAGCGACCGGCGTTCGGTTCTTCGTTCCGCAGGACGGGCAGGTGGCAATTCCGGTATCGACCATGATGTGAATTATGCAGTCGTGCGGATTGCCAGCGCCAGCCTTTGGGTCATGCGGCTAGTAGTCGCCGCGGCGTTCCTTGCGCCGCTGACGTCGCCGCATCACGCCGATACCGATCCAGACGAACGCGCCAAAGACTGCAACAACGATCGTGTAGATCCACAACGGCCATGTGAGGTTCCAGAGCAGGAACTTGAACGTGACGTCGGTCCGGTTCTGCAGGATCACGAGCAGAAGCAACACCACGCCACTGATTGACGCGATGGCGCCGAGGCCCAGCTTGGCCTTTTCAGGTGCGGGCGGAACTCCGGGGGTGGGCGGGACTGGCTGGCTCATGGGGACTCCTCATCGACACAGTGACTTCTCGCCATCCTAGGCGGTAGACCATCCAGGAACCTCAACACACACAGCACCTCGCCGACCGGCACTCGACACCAGCAACAACCCCTTAATGAGGTTGATACAGCCAGACCGTCGCAGTCCGGTTTCCAGCCCTGATTTGAATCCGCCCAGATTTACCCACTGTCAGTTTCGGGGACGCCAGTTTGGCTGACCGGACCGACTTCCAGGCCGAGTATTTCTTGCTGTTGTTCACTGAGACCCGCCATTGCTGACACGTACTCAACCTCGCGATTGCCAGCTTTGCCTTTTGAGATCGCGGGTAGGTCACCGAGGTCACAGTGGGCATCTTGCACCTGTTCAAATCACCACGGGTTGTAATGGCAATCCCTGCCACCCGAGTCAGCGTTGTGACTGGGCGCGACACGCCACCTGGGCCCGTCGCACGGAACTGCACCCACGTGCCCTTGCGCATCTTCACCGGTACATTCACTTTGCTAACCGCGGGCGAGTCCTGCCATGGCGAGTATTCCTTCGCCGAATACCCCTTCGTCCTAAAGCTAATGCCCGTCGTGTGCGCTGATGGAACGATCGACGCCGCAACCGTCGACAACGATTCAAGAGTCAATACAGGAACGGCGGGAGCGGCTGGCCCCTGAACTGGAGGCGGCGAAACCGCAGCCGGAGTACCCGACACAGAATCGGATGCGGAGCTGGCTCCAACACTGTTTACTGCCCGCAGCATCACCGGATACGTCGTCCCATTCGTCAACCCAGTGACCACCACCGGCGACGTCGTCGCTGCCGGACCGCGGGCAACCCAGGTCGTCCCACCATCAACCGAATACTCATAATTCGTGATCGCTGAACCGTTCGCTGAACCAGCAGTGAAGGTCACGCTGAGGCTGCTGTCGCCAGGGGTGACCGCGGTGATAATCGGAGCGGCCGG
>JBAYVO010000378.1:0-2699 GCA_041674545.1 Candidatus Nanopelagicales bacterium
ACCCCAGTGTCTGGGCTTGGCCGGAAACCCGATGCCTTGAGGACAGCGTCGAGGCCCTTGAGCAACGTGGCGTCTGCACCGACAGGGCGAGCGACGCGCAGCTTGATTCCTGGGTAGCTGACCTTGACTGCAGTCGTCTGTTCCGGGACATCTGACGTCGCGTGGTACGCCACGTTGAGCAACAGTGGGACAACCACGATCTCGTGGATGTCGCGGCTCTGCAAATGCGCGACAGCGCCGTCGAGGCGTGCTTTGTCGTGGTCGAGCGAAGCCAACGAGACGGCGGCGTTGAGTCGATGACCGACGCGTCGCGAGAGCAGATCATTGGCGAGGCGAGCACGCGGATCGGGGCTGCCATGGGACAGCAGCACTACTCCGTAGCTTGCGCGGGCGGTCGGTAGTACGACCAAGTCGTTCTTCCGGCTTCGTGCCACTGTGGCACCTCCTTATTGTCTGCGGGTAAGCCTACGTGCCAAGTCGGGAATTGTCGGGGTGATTCGTCGGAGTCGTTACGCGTGCCGTGCCTCGGGGGACGCGATTGCCAGGTCTCCAAGCTCCGCTCGGAGTCGAACGACCTCACCAATCACTACCACCGCAGGAGGTTTGACGTGTACGGTTCCGGCTTCGGCTTCACCCAATGAGGTGATTGTCGTGTGCTGGTTAATGGTCAGTCCAGACTCGATGATGGCCACTGGCGTTTCGGGGGAGCGACCAGACGCAATGAGGGCCGCCGAGATGCTCGGCAGTTTGCCAGCACCCATCAGCAGGATCAACGTGGAAGTGTGCGGCGCATCGCTGACGGCGGCCAAGACACCCTCAGGCCCTTCGTGCGCAGATGCCACGATGAAGGTCGAGGTAACGCCTCGGTGAGTGACGGGGATTCCTGCGGCGCCTGGCACCGCGATCGCACTGGTGATCCCAGGGATCACCTCGACCGGCACGCCCGCCTCGATGCACGCCTGCGCTTCCTCTCCACCGCGGCCGAGGACGAACGGGTCGCCGCCCTTGAGGCGGACTACGTGTTGGCCCTTGGCTGCTTCAGCCACCAAGATTTCGTTGATTTCGGCCTGTGAAACCGCGTGCTTGCCGGGCTGCTTGCCGACGTCAATGACCTTCACATCCGCGGGTGCGTGCTCCCAGGATGCGGCCGGTGCGAGGCGATCGACGACCAGGACATCGGCCATCGCGAGTGCTTGTGCGGCACGCACCGTCAGCAACGAGGGGTCGCCAGGCCCCGCGCCTAGGAGGGTCACTCGACCGGTGTCGCTCGTCCTGCGGGTGGCACGCACAGGCAGTTCGCCAACAGCAAGCGCGAGTCCGATCGCATCGCGCAACGCGATCGCGCGGCCGGGATCGCCACCACCATGCACCGCGATGTGAACTCCGTCGGGGCCCTCGACTGGCAGCATTCCGGTTGCTGTGGACTCTGAGTGCGAGGCTGAGTTGATGCACCAAGTGCGTTCGCGTTCGGCGGAGTTGCTCACGGCCTGGTCAACAGCGGGAATCCCGGTCGCAGTTACGGCGAGCCACGCTCCGGAAAGGTCGCCGTCGCGATAGTCACGGCTATCCACGGTGATCGCCCCGGCACCGACCCACTCCGCAACATCGGTGGAGTAAGTCGGAGCGACGACGTGTACGACTGCACCGGCGTCGAGGAGTTGGCGAATCCTGCGCGTTCCAACTGCGCCGGCGCCGACGACGACCACACGTTTGCCAGCAAGTTCGACCATGAATGGGAGTTTTGACACCCCTACAGTTTGTCTCCCAGTAATCCGCGCTGACGCAGCACCCGCCGCTCGAGGGGAGCGAAGAAGCACAGTTCGACGAGGATCCCGACGAAGAGGATGGCGATGATGGTCGACATTACGCCCGCCATATCGGCGAGAGTTCGGTTCTGATCGAGCATCTGGCCGAGTCCCAAGCCGAGCGCTGGTGCAAATACGATCAACTCTGCAGCCATCAGGGAGCGCCAAGCGAAGGCCCATCCTTGACGCAATCCGGCCAGGTAGCCGGGCAGTGAGGCGGGCAGGATCACGTAGCGGATCTGGTTGAACCCACGCGCACCAAGCATCGTCCCGACCCGCGGGTACAGCGTGGGGATTTGGTCAATACCGCTCTTGATTCCGTTCGCGATAGATGGGGTCGCACCCATGATCACGACGAAGAGCATCGTCTCGTACGTCAGGCCGAACCAAATAATCGCTGCGGGCACCCACGCCACCGACGGCAATATCTGAAGGCCGGTGATCAGCGGACCGAACCCTCGCCGAAAGATGCTCGACTTCGCCAGCAATAGTCCGAGAACCGTGCCGAGGACCACGGAAATCGCGAACCCAACGATGGCTCGTTCAAGACTGTTGTAGATGGCCTGGGTGGTCGCGCCGGATTCCAGTCCTGCGAAGAACGAATTCCACGCCGCCGCCGGGCTGGGAAGCACGTACTCCGGCTTGAGTTTGAGGGCGTAGGCGGCCCACCAGACCACGAGGAGGAAGCCGATCGCGAGGAACGGCGGCCACAGGCTCGCCAGCACCCGCTTTGCGCCTGCATGTTTCGGTGAGTTCGACACTGGTGTCTCTAGCGCGTCGAGGCCTGCCTCGAGGCTGGCAACGTCATCACGTGCGGGTGGGGTACTAACGGCCATGGCGGCGGATCTCCCGTCGAAGGTCTTCGGTGATTTCAGCGGACAATGCAGAGACGGC
>JBAYVO010000379.1:0-2680 GCA_041674545.1 Candidatus Nanopelagicales bacterium
CCAGCAACAACTGCCACCAAGACTGACCGTGTGAATCCGCGCGTCACCATGGCGCCAACCTAACCGGGAGTTGCCGGTGAAGGCGGTTTGGCGCGCACCGCGGCGCCAACCCGCGCACGCGATTGATGCCAATGCTCAATCCGACAACTCGTGAGCGCGGGTTTCCAGGTAGTCGCGTTCAACGGCATTGTTCGTCAGCGAAGCGGCACGCCGGTAGGCGGCCGCGGCCTCAGCCTTGCGACCGACCTCGGCGAGGAAGTAGCCATGCGTGCTCGACAACAGGTAGTAGTCAGTAAGCGCACCGTCGGCGATCACCTGTTCCACACGGTCAAGGCCTGGCTGCGGCCCATGCGCCTTTCCTATCGCGACCGCGGCGTTGAGTTCAACAACCGGTGACGGCTTTGCGATTCGCAGGAGGTCGTAGTAGCCCGCGATCTGCTCCCAATTGGTGTCTTGCCCGGTACGCGCCTGCGCATGACAGGCGGCTATCGAGGCCTCCAACGTGTACGGACCAACGTATTCGGAAGCCGCGTATGCCTGGCGAAGCGACCGCATTCCCAGGGCTATCAGCGTCCGATCCCACCGACGTCGGTCTTGGTCCATGAGTAACACCGGACTACCGTCGGCATTTATTCGCGCACCCACGCGTGACGCCTGCAATTGCATCAATGCCAGCAGCCCGTGGACCTCTGCTTCATCGGGGAGCAGGTGTGCAACCACTCGGCCGAGGCGAATAGCTTCATCGCTGAGGTATGGGCGCATCCAATGGTCGCCCGACGTCGCAGAGTACCCCTCGTTGAAGATCAAGTAGATGACCACCAGAACGTCGGGCAAACGCTGTGTGCGTTCTTGTCCGTAGGGAACCTCAAACTTCGCTTGAGAATCACGCAGCGACTTCTTCGCGCGGGTGATGCGCGCAGCCATCGCCGATTCACTGATCAGGAACGCTGCTGCGATCTCGGCGACGCTCAGCCCGCCGAGCACACGCAGCGAGAGCGCGACTCGCGACTCGACGGATAGCGCCGGGTGGCAAGCGGTGAACACTAGGCGCAACAGATCGTCCTCGATGTGATCGACCGTCTCGACGAGATCTTGCTCCTCGGCGCGCGTCCGCAATGCGTCACCGATGAGTTGGTACTTCGAGGCGAGGTTCTCGCGGCGCCTGATCTGATCAATGCCGCGGCGCCGTGCGGTGGTGAGCAGCCACGCACCTGGCTTGCGTGGGATTCCCTCGCTCGGCCACTGCTCAAGAGCCGCGACGAGCGCTTCCTGCGCCAACTCCTCAGCCGCACCTAGGTCATTCGTCAGGTGAGTGAGCGCAGCGATCAGCTTGGGAGCCTCAATCCGCCACACCGCTTCAATCTCGCGGTTGACCCGACTCCCAAGCTGATCACTCATGCGTCATCTGTTCGGCTGCTATCTGCGCTGCTCAGCAAGCTGCGCGCGCATCCGCTCCTCAGCCTCGAACACATCAGGAACCTCGTCGCGCAACCCCTCGGTGAAGTCCTCCGTGCGGTAGACCTTGCGGATCTCGAGGTACTCCTGACCGCTGGCTTGAGCGAATCGCAGATTCCATTCCCGCGCCTGCTCCTCGGTGTCGAACTGCATGAGCGCATACCCACCGATGAGTTCCTTGGTCTCGGCGAAAGGTCCGTCTACGACTGTCCGCTCACCGTTCGCAAAGTTGATCTTGACGCCATCCGACGAGGGCCGCAGACCTTCGCCTCCCAACAAGATCCCAGCCTCAGCAGCCTCGTCAACAAGCGCGCCCATCTTCGCCAGTTCAGCCTCGGTTGGGAGCACTCCTGCTTCGCTGTCGGCAGTGGCGTGAACCAGACCCATGTAGACGAGCTTTCCTGGGGTTGGAGCCAGCCCGCCCTGACCACTGCCCGGACTACTTGCCTGCCACTCCTCGCGGAGCTTCTCCTCGTTCTCACGCCAACCTGACTCATCTTCGTTGACCGGAAAATCGTCAACCTCGAAGATCGGACGGATCTCCAACTGGGCCGGGTCACCATCAAAGTCCATTGGCGCGCGCTTCGCCCAAGCGATTGCCTCGGCCAACGATTTAGCCTGGATCACCCAGTAGCCCGCGATCATCTCTTTCGTCTCCGCAAATGGGCCGTCAACAATAGTGGACTCACCATTCGCGGTGAGAATCTTGAATCCCTCAGAACTCGGTTGCAGGCCGTCACCGTCGATCATCACCCCAGCAGCGACGAGTTCCTCATTGAACTCAGTCATAGCCCGGATGAGTCCTGCACTCGGCATCGCGCCTGACTCGCTACCCGCATCGGCCTTCACACCAACAAAAAAACGCATGTCATCACTTCCATGAAATCGGTCGGCAATGCGGATTTCGCCCTGCTCACCCCTATGTCGAACGGGATCGACAATATTCGACAACACTCTGCGAGAGAATTCTTGGGATATCCGGTTAGCCCTACTCAGACGTGGTGCTAGCCAGCCAACGATGCACTTTGGGTATTCGAATGCCTCCCAAAACGGTGCCTTGGCACCCAAGTAGGTGCCAAGGCGCGACCCGGTATCTCAAGGCGTTGACTAATCTCAACGAAAGTCCTTTGCTTCAGGTCAGATTCTCCAGAGGGGTGTTGTGTTGCCGCCGTCAGCTCGCGTTGCCCTGGTGGACGACCACGCACTCGTCCGTGAGGGGCTTGAA
>JBAYVO010000380.1:0-2670 GCA_041674545.1 Candidatus Nanopelagicales bacterium
CCCCTGACGCACCCGCGACCGGGTGGATCGCCGACGTTCCGATGCCGTTCGGCGAGTTTGAGTCGTTTGGCCCGATGTACGCGCAACTACGAATCCGTCCGTATCTGCGGTTGTGCCGCGAGGTCGATCTGTTCGACGCGGGCGCGTACGGCGTGTTCGAGTCGCTGTGCGAGCGGCTAGGTGATGACGATGAAGCGCTGGTCGGCCCCGCCGAACCGGTCGCGCGTCTGCACGGTGATCTGTGGAGCGGCAACTTGCTGTGGGCACCTGACCGCGACGGCAACGCCAGCGTCTGGCTGATTGACCCGGCCGCGTATGGGGGCCACCGCGAAACTGATCTTGCGATGCTTGCGCTCTTTGGCACCCCACTGCTCGACCGGATCTTGGCTGCGTACTCGGAGGTCGCGCCCCTCGCCCACGGATGGGAGCAGCGGGTGCCCTTGCATCAGGTCTATCCGCTGCTCGTGCACGCGATCTTGTTCGGTGGCGGGTATCGGAGCCAGGCGTTGCGCGCTGCCGAACGCGCGCTCGCTGCCGCCAACTGAACACCTTGGGGTGTGACCGGAGCCGAGGCGCGCAAGGATGGTCAGATGAAGGATGCGTTTGATTCAGTTCGCCGGGCAGTCTCGGGCCGTGTGCAGACCACAATGCACCCGGCCGGGTTTCACGGTGACGATAAGGCGAAGAACTTCTTCGAGGGGTGGTACGTCAAGCTCGTCAGTGCTGACCGTTCACGTCGGCTCGCGCTGATTCCGGGAATCTTCCTCGGGCCTGATGGTGAGGCCGACGCGTTCGTCCAGGTGCTAGATGGGGCAACTGGACGCAGTTGGTACCACCAGTTCCCCCGTGAGGAATTCGCGGCGGATGCGCTGGATTTTGATGTTCGCGTTGGGTCGAATCGGTTCTCGTCGACCGGGGTTCACCTGGACTTGCCGGGGCTATCTGGCGACGTCCGGTACGCCTCGTCGTTGACGCCGTGGCCCGTCACCCCGACTTCGCCCGGGATCATGGGCTGGTACGGCTGGGTCCCGACGATGGAGTGCTACCACGGGTTGGTCTCGTTCGATCACGACCTGGAGGGCTCACTGATCCTCGATGGTGAACGTTTCGACTTCAGCGGCGGCCGCGGTTACATCGAGAAGGACTGGGGGCAGGCGTTTCCGTCTGCGTACGTGTGGATGCAGTCGAACCACTTCAGCACGCCGGGAACCTCGCTGTCGGCATCGATGGCGATCATCCCATGGCGACGCAGTTCGTTTACCGGCTTCATCGTGGGGCTATGGCACCGCGGCGAGTTGGTCAAGTTCGCGAACTACACCGGCGCCAAGGCACGCCATTTCGAAATCGACGACGACGAAGTCCGCTGGAGCATGACGAGCCGATCAGGTATGCATCTTGGGTTGACGGCTGACCGGGTTTCTGGCGGCCTCCTGCACGCGCCAGTTAGGACTCAGATGCATCGGCGGGTCGAAGAGACTCTCGACTCCACCATCCGCGTGCGCCTGACTGGCCGCGACGGCCGCGTTATCTTCGACGACGTCGGCACCTGCGCGGGCCTAGAGGTCCACGGCGACCTCCACCGCCTCCCGGTTTGGTAGACACGCCCGGCCTGCCGGGCGTGTCTACCAAACCGGGAGGCGGTCGGGAGGGGTGAGGCGGTGGGGCTAGGGGTCGGTGATGAGGACCTTGCCGTGCTCGGCGTCGAACGTGACCAGCTTCGCCCGGAAGAGGGAGATGCCGCTATTGACGTTGTTCCCGCCGTCGAGGGGGGCCACCGCGACGGTGTTGCGACCGGGCGTGGAACCGGCCCGTACCGACCAGACGGGCGCCCCGCCAGCCGTTGCTGCGAGAGCGATCGTCGTGTCAGTAGGCACGGGCCCGAGTGCGGTCGGGACCCCAGGCACCGAAGTGTCGGTGAACAAGGTGGGGGAGCCGGTGTCGAACGCGGTGGGCAAACATTGCGCGGGTTGCCCACCGTACGACCAGCACCCCTGCGCTTGGTTGCTCGCCCACGCGGGGTAGCCGTTCGGCATGCGCGGCTGCGCCCAGGCAGGCATGTCGAAGGTTGCGGCCGGCGCGGTGGGGCGCTGGTTGAACGTGATGGCTCCGGAAGCCTTCCCCGGATCAGCCGTGACTGAGAACGTCGCCGGCGACCCGTTCGCTAGTTGGCTGAGCGGCGAGTAGATCGAGGCTGCTTGTAGACCAATTCCGAACAGTCCGTCGAATGGCTGCTCGGCGGCGAACTTCTCGAGTCCCACCGCTCCGACACACGTCGGCTTACCCTCCGCGCAGCCAACTTCAGTGATGAGTTGAACCGTGATCGGACCCTTCGTTGTGAGTCCGCCAAAGCTGATCGGAGCGCTCGCCTCGATGCCGATGAATCGGGTGCCGTCAGCGAACGTCACGTCGACGGGGATGTCGGTCCGCGTCACGTCGGATCCCACTTGGCTGGCAAAGACCCGCACGCCCGGTGATCCGGTGTCGACCAACAGGGGTACTTCAGGCCCGCCACCGACAGTGACCGCCGCCGTCAGAATCGGCCGATCCCCGTTGACCTTCGGCATTGACAACTTCACCGAGGTCTCGTTGAGGCTGGAGGTGTCGAACTCGGGTGTGATCAGCGAAAACGCCGAACATCCGACGCCGGTAACACTCATGGCGACGATGCCG
>JBAYVO010000381.1:0-2652 GCA_041674545.1 Candidatus Nanopelagicales bacterium
TCAGCGACGGTGTCCGGCAGATCCCGCAGTGCAGCGTCAACCTGTTGCAGGCCGTCGGCGATCTGTTCGGCACCCGGCGCGAGGTCGTCGCTGAGACCCTTCGCCAGATCAGCGGAGCCGTCAGCAATCTGCTTCGAGGCGGGAATCGCTTCACCGTTGAGACCCTCCGCGAGCTTTCCCGCACCGGCCGAGATCGCCTCGGCACCAGGGATCGCGTCGTTCTCCAGGCCCTCCTGAAGCTTCACCGCACCGTCGGTCAGCTTCCCCAAGCCCGCAAGGAGCTCTGCAGCGCCAGCTTGCAGCTTCAACAGGTTGTCGCCAAGCTCCAGACCGGCTGCGTAGATCTTCTCGCCGCTTTCGGCACCGGACGCGTACGCATCCTTGGTGGTGGAAATCGTGGAGTTGTCGAACGGAATGATCGGCAAGAATCCAAACGTCGCCTCAGGCAGCGACCCAGACGCAATTCGCGACTCGTATGTCAGCGTTTGGGTGGGTGACCCAAGCGGATCAAACAGCACGAGCTGGTAGCCGAGTTGCGTGCCACCCTTGCCGTCGCCGACGACGGTTGCCCCCGGCGCGGTGATCTCGCCGAACTGGCTCGGCAACGTCACAGCGAGGCTACCGACAAACGGATCAGCGAGGTTCGCAGTCATCGGAACGTCGTTGCCGGCACCGTTCCGGTACGTCGTGTCGATCGTGCGCGCGGTCGTGTTCGTAACGATGTACGTCACCTTCAGCACACCAGTCTGGTTGATGATGGCAGTCGGTTCGATCGGTTTGCCGTCAAGCGTTGCCTTGACCGTGACCTTCACTGGCTGCACGTCCGCGGTGGTGTAGATCCGTCGGTTCGTGTTGCCGTCGACGGTCATCGGGAAGACGACGTCATCACCCTCGGTGGCGGGCGCGCCAAAGCTGTTCAGGTTGCGCGCGCTGGAGGTTCCGACGGGAACCTGGATGGTGCTGGTGCCATCGCCGACCGCCGACACCTGCGTGTACATCGAGTTGTTGCTGACCTCGCCGGACGCGTTGCCGGTCTGCAACACGGTCTTGCGAACGACCGTCTGCACCCCGTCGGGGAGGTTGGTCGTTTGCGCCGGAGCAGCGGTCGTGGCCGTCGCGGCATTGCAGATGCCGAACGTGACAGCAACAACGGATACAGCGAGCAGAGCGGAGCCCGCGGACTTGATTCTCGGTGTCATTTCGCGCCTTCAGTTCTTCATGTCAAAGATCGGCGATGGGGACTGTGGATCCGCCAACGTTGAAGGTGGGGCTGTTGGCAGCGCCGGGCCGTCTTGGAGTGGATCTTCCGGGTGCTTACCGATATCTGAGATCACGTCAGCGATCGTGACGGCCAGCATCCCGACCGCCGCTCCAGCAAGAACTGCGCCAACTGTTGCGATCGAACTGGCGATGAAGTCATAGGGTGCCGAGGCGAACACAGCGTCGTAGCCACCAGACATCGCCACGAGGCCCAGCAGCGAGGCGATCACTGGGATCCGCCCCTGTGACACGGCCGCGATAATGGTCAGCACGGCGATTGCTCCGAAAGCGGCAAGTGCCTCCGCCACGGCATTGTCCGGCAGGACCGCCGCCCGAATCGCGAAGCCAATCCACGCGACGAGCATTCCGACGAGGAACGCGACAATCCGCGAGGCAGGTGATCCCGTCGGCAGCAAGCCGAGGATCGCGCCACAACCGGCGGTGAACAACAAGCTGCCGCGGTCAAGTTCGGCCCAACTGCCGAACAGGATGGCCAGCGCGGCGAATACCGCGAGCAACAACCCGCCGATCAGAATCTTGGACGGACTCGGCTTCAGGTTTGCGATCGTCAGCTGACTCATGGCGTCACCGTCCCAGTCGTCGCCGCAAGCGCTGCCGCTTGCGCATCGGACTTCGCCGCTGCCGCATTCAACTCGGCAACGTCAGCGTTCGCGGACTCGGCGACTTGGCTCGCTACCGGTCCACACGCGGTGTTCTTGCACAGACCGTTGAACGGGTACAGGCCCCAGCGGTAGCGACCCGTGGGCGGGCTTCCTGATCCGGTGAACCCGGCCTTGCCGTAGATGAATTGCTCGTACGGCCACAGCCCATACGGGTAGTTGCCGTTGCAACGTGACGGGTTGGACTCCGGATCGCCAACGGTCGGCGGCGGGTTACCCGTGTTCGGGCGTGGCATCGAGAACGGCAAGTTGTTGTTGTTCGCGTTGATACATCCGGGGCTCGCGTTGCCGGGGAACAGCGGGTTGGCGGGTACGTCGAAGGTCCCGAGGCTCGGAATTGCCGTCGCGGGTTTCGTCGCGGCGCAATCAGGCGACGCCGTGTCGGACGCTGGGTTTGCCATAAAGGTGTTCGCCTTCATCCAACCCATCGTGCTGTTCTTGCCGTTGTACGTGGGCACCGTGATCGTCGAATCCGATACCGGCGCGATGATCCAGGACAGCGGAGTCCCGTGGCCCGCCGAGACGCCAAGCGATGATAGGTCGCCAACTTGGATTCCCCCGAGTTTCAACACCGCTGGCGCGTTGGCAACCGATGTCCAATACGCATTCATCTTGGCCCCGGCCGCACACCACGTCTCTTGCAAAGCGGCGTTGGTTTGGGCGACGACGACGAAGTCATCCGTCGGCTGCACCAACTGCAGCGGCATGTCGA
>JBAYVO010000382.1:0-2650 GCA_041674545.1 Candidatus Nanopelagicales bacterium
GACGCGTGCACCGGGAGCAAGGGTGAGGTTGAAGTCTTCGATCAACGGCGGTTCCATCGAGGCGTACCCGAACGTCACATCGCGCAGCTCAAGCGAGCCTGCGACGAGGTCGACGGCATGTGCCGTCGAGGACGGATTCGTCTCTCGTTCGAGCTGCCCGGCAATTTCGGGATCGATTGCGGCGGAATCGATGTCGCCGAGCCTGCTCAACACCGCCTGCAACTGTTGGATCTGACTTGTCAGACTGACCAGTCCCCCGAGCGGGGCGAGCACTGAGCCCATCAGAATTTGGATCGCTAACAGCGAGCCAAAAGTCAGCGTGCCATTCATGACCTGCAGCGCACCAACAGCCAACACAACAATCGTGGCGATACCCGAGACGGTTGCAGGCGTCGCCAGGATCGGCACGAGCATGACGTCCTGAGACTGCCTCGTTGTCAGCAGCTTCGTCCTACTGGCGCTGACCTTGTTGAGGCTCTCGATCTCGTTGCCGCTGGCCTTGATCGATTCGATGAGACTCAGCGTTCCGGCCTGAGTGACGACCGCTTCCATCTGGTCGCGCTGCTGGCGTTGGCCGAGGTCCGCCTGTTTGCGAGCAATCCGCCGCAACAACAACATGATGACCGCGGCGGCTACCGCGATGACCAGACCGATCCAGACGTTGATGAAAAAGATCACCGCGAGGTAGACCACAGCGACCGCACTCGTCAGCAGCGTCTGGGTCATCGGGCCGGACAACAATCCCGCGATCGACGCGCCCATCATCGAGCGATAGCTGATGTCGCCAGCGGAGCGCTGCGCGAAGAAGCGCATCGTGAGCCGCAAGATCCGCTGGGTGTGAGCGGCGAAAAGTCTGGAGGTCAACACCGTGCGCATCCGCGACGTGATTGTCTGTTGCATCCACGTGAGCAGCGCCTGCAGCACTACGCAGATCGCTAAGCCCGCGAGGATTGCTCGGCCGTAGGTGTCGTGGTCCGAGACCAGGTAGCTGTCGACGAAGGCCTTGGACAGCGCCGGGACTGCGAGCCCCGGGACGATCAACGCAATTCCAGCAATGACCAAGAAGGCAATCGCGAGCCGCGTCTTGCCGATGTGAGCCAAAAGCGATGGGATCGCACGCGGCTTCTCGCCACCACGAACAAATTCCGCCGTGGGGGCACAGGTAATCGCGATCCCAGCGAAGCCCCGGCTGAACTCTTCATCGGTGACGGTTCGCGGGCCTGATGCCGGGTCGTTGAGGAACCATTCGCCGTCGCGCCAGCCCTCGACGACGAGGAAGTGGTTCATTTCCCAGAAGACGATGATCGGTAAAGCGCGCTTTTTGATGCTCTTCAGGCTGTCGCGGTACGCATGTACCTCAAGGCCGTAGCGTCGCCCAGCCCGCATCACGGCACGTGCATTGCTGCCGTCGCGGGTCACTCCGCAGGCCTCTCGAAGGTCCTCGAGCGGCACCCATCGGCCGAAGTGCGCCAGCACAATCGCCAGCGACGCGGCCCCACATTCGACCGCTTCCATCTGCAGAATCGTGGGTGTCTTCACCCGCGCTTTCGCGTGTTGTGTTGCTTCGGTTGAAGACATCGTCAACCCGTCACAAACGCAAGCGGATGACGTTCGTTGATGATGATCGTCGCAGTAATGATTGAGACCTGTGGAATCGCGAAGTCAGGGCCCGAGCCGGAGGTCCATTCGTAGCCCGAGGCGGTGTCAGCTGCGTTGAGCTGCAGCACCACTTTGGTGCCGCCAATGCCCAGACTCTGCGCAAGCGCCTCATTGCCACCCGCCATGAGGATGAGATCTTCGGCATCCGAAGGAATGGGATCAACACTGGCAACAGTTCCGACGATGCTCCCGTACGCGCCCGCTGGGGCAATGTCAGGTGACACGTGAACTGTCATTCCCGGCTTCACTTGCGCGGCCTTGGACGGCTCGACAAACACGATCGCTGAGCCGGCCTCAGTCTGCGGAACGATTTGGGCAATCAGCTCGTTCATCGCGAGCCAGGTACCGATCTGCCGCGGAACCAGTTGCACTATTTCGCCAGTCACCGCGGCATCGATCTCCACCCGACCGGCCTCAGCAGTTTCCAGGATCATGAGCGGAGTTCCCCGCGTAACTTCCTGGCCGCGTTCCACCTCGATCGACTCAATTCGCCCGGCAACCGGGTTGCGGACTGCGACGAGCCCGTTCTCCGGCAGGATTGCGCCACGACCGACCACAACCTGCGGTGCCGAACCAAACACACCCCACGCGATACCAGCCACAATGACAGCGACCAACGCCAGGAGCGCCAACCAAATTCGCACCGATGTCGTGCGCAGGCGGTTGTCCAACTGCTTGCCCGCATCAAGCTCAGCAGTTGCTTCTGGTCGGTACATCGGTGGCGTGAGCGACATGGCTTCCTTTCCCAGTGGGTTGGTGTGCGGGTGATCCTTCAGCGCTATCCCAGTGGGGACGACACCTCCGGACAAACCTCGCTGCGCAGCAATGCGTAGCCAACACCAGCAAGTCCTTCGCCCAGGGTCAAGGCGTGTTTGTTCTGCGAGGTCGGTGCGACCAATCGCACGCTATCGAGGTCGCAGAGTTCGCTGACGAGGGTGGAAGTCTCGGGATGTCCGAGTGTTGTGGCGACATCGAGGATTCCTGCCAAACC
>JBAYVO010000383.1:0-2649 GCA_041674545.1 Candidatus Nanopelagicales bacterium
GAATCGGCAATCCGCGAGTTGCTGTACGCCGCCGGGGAGAACCCAGAACGCGACGGACTCAAAGACACCCCTGCCCGGGTCGCACGCATGTACGCCGAGATCTTTGCAGGGTTACGTCAACGGCCTGAAGACGTGATGACGACGACGTTCGACATCGCTCACGACGAGTTGGTACTCGTTCGTGACATCGAACTGTGGAGCCAGTGCGAACACCACCTCGTGCCGTTCTTTGGGCGCGCGCATGTCGGCTACATCCCGGCTGAGGGAGGACAAATTACGGGGTTGTCAAAGCTCGCTCGGTTGGTTGATGTCTATGCCAAGCGGCCTCAGGTCCAGGAACGCTTGACGACCCAAGTTGCTGATGCCCTTGACCGGATTCTGAAACCGCAAGGAATCATCGTGGTGATTGAGGCCGAGCACCTATGTATGGCGATGCGCGGAGTCCGCAAGCCTGGTGCGCGCACCACGACGAGTGCCGTGCGCGGACAATTGCGTGATGCCGCAACGCGCGCTGAGGCGATGTCGCTGATCATGGCGCGGTAGCTGACGTCTCGATGATCGACGAGCAACTCGCAAGGATTGGCTCGCCACGTCGCGCGGTCGTGATGGGCGTCATCAACGCCACCCCAGATTCGTTCAGCGACGGCGGTCGATTCGGCACAATCGACGAGGCGATTTCACATGGTCGGGCGTTGGTTGAGCAAGGTGCCGACATCGTCGATGTGGGCGGTGAGTCGACGCGGCCGGGCGCGGGTCGGGTCAAAGTAGACGAAGAACTTCGGCGGGTGATTCCGATCGTCAGCGGGCTGGCCGCTGCTGGGATTGCCGTAAGCGTCGACACGATGCGTGCCAGCGTCGCCGCGGCTGCTGTGCAGGCTGGTGCCTGCCTCGTCAACGACGTCAGCGGCGGATTGGCGGATGCAGACATGTTGCCGGTGGTTGCCGGATTAGAGGTTCCGATTGTGCTGATGCACTGGCGTGCGCCGAGCGATGAAATGGACGCGTTCACGCACTACGACGACGTCGTTGCGGACGTGTGTGTCGCGCTCGCCAGGCGGCGGGATGCGGCCGTGGACGCCGGAATCTCGGTTGATCGAATTGTGCTTGACCCTGGCCTGGGCTTCGCGAAGCTTGGTCATCACAACTGGGCGCTGCTGCACGAATTGCCCGCGCTGCTCGCGTTGGGACGGCCGGTGTTGATTGGTGCATCGCGGAAGCGCTTCCTCGGCGCGACGCTCGCCGACGCCGAGGGCGCCGCTCGGCAGGTCACAGATCGCGATGCGGGGACCCACGCGGTCTCAGCACTCGCTGCGGCAAACGGTGCCTGGGGAGTGCGTGTCCACGATGTAGCCGGGACACTAGATGCAGTGCGAGTTGCACAAGCGTGGCGTGAAGGGGGTACCTGGTGACGGGTTTTGAGGGGCTTGATCGAATCACGCTGACCGGAGTTGAGGCGTTTGGGTATCACGGTGTTCTGGCATCGGAACGCGAGACCGGGCAGCCGTTCATTGTTGACGTGATCCTCCATGCTGAGATTCGGCAGGCCGGGCGCACCGATGACCTAGCGAAGACGGTCGACTATTCCGGTGTCGCTGACGCGATCGTCGCATCGATCACCGGTGAGCCGCTGAACCTCATCGAAGCGCTCGCCCAACGGATCGCCGATGCGATCTTTGACCTCGAATCCGTGAAGCAGAATCACGTGTCGCTCGTCGAGGTGACGGTGCACAAGCCGCAGGCGCCGATTGAGGCAAAGTTCACCGACGTCTCAGTGTCGATCGTGCGGGTTCGATGACCGTTCCGCTCGACGTGGCTCCGGCGATAGTGGCCCTCGGCCTCGGTGCGAACCTCGGCGACAGACTCGCGGCGCTGCAGCGGGGTATTGACGTCGTGTGCGCAGACCCAGCGGTCGAGCCGATCGCTGTCTCGGCCGTGTACGAAACAGATCCGGTGGGCGGCCCCGAGCAACCGGAGTACCTCAACGCGGTGCTGCTGATCTCGACCACGTTGGTTCCCATCGAGGTACTCGCGCTTGCGGGGATCGCGGAGCAAGAGCTGCAACGCGTGCGGGACGTGCGATGGGGCGCACGCACCCTCGATGTGGACGTGCTGACGTACGGCGAGGTGGTCAGCGACGACCCCGTCCTGACGTTGCCGCATCCCCGCGCGGCTCAGCGTGCCTTCGTGTTGGTGCCGTTGTGTGATGTTGATCCCGAGTTGACGTTGCCTGGTGGGACGGCGACGGCCGCTGAGTTGCTCGCGCAGTGTCCGGCCGAAAACGTTGCGGGAGTGCGACAGCGGAGTGATTTTGCCCTGGTCATTGTGGGACCGATGACAGGTTCACCCGAATAGCACCTGAGTCGAGGCATACCCTTGAGGGGTGACGCCCACCCGACCGCTGATGCTGGTGATCCTCGCCGCGCTCGCTGCTGCGATCGGGTTTGCTGCTGTCGGATTGTGGGAATCGGTGTTCGGCCGGACTTTCCCCGTGCCACTGATGGCGTCCGTCACGTTGTTCGTTTTGGCTGCCGCGATCTTCTTTTGGGCGCTGACGATTAGGCCCCGATTGGTTGGCAAGCCGGGGACAACCCCCGTCGATCCGTTCACCGCTGCGCGCACCGCCGCGCTTGCGATGGCGGCGTCTCGGAC
>JBAYVO010000384.1:0-2642 GCA_041674545.1 Candidatus Nanopelagicales bacterium
AGTCGAGTTGCGCTCGGAGTGCTCGTCGGAACCGCAGCGGTCGCTCTGTTGGCAGGATGCGGGTCGAGCACTGCGACTTCTGAACCGCAGCCCCAGCCCACAGACAAGGAAGCGGGTGTCTTCACGAAAGACATCAAGCTGACCGTCACCAACAACGGCAACCACAACATGTGGTTGACCACGAAACGAAACGGAGTTGCCGCGTCATACGAAACGCTTGGCAACAACGGACAGAGTTCGACGACGAAGGGCGACCAACCATCCGTGGTCATCGAGCGTCCGCGAGTCGGGCCGTCCGATACGTTCACGGCGTACAACCCGGTGCTCATTGGTTCGGCATCAATCAGGTACCGCGACGGCGAAAAAGAACTCAATCCTGGTCAATCTTTCCGCTGGACCTCGCCGACGACTTCGCAGACCTACGAGTTCTCGAGGGCTGCTGATGCGGGCAGCTACGTCTATTTGACGATCACCATCGTCAAATAGATCGTGACAAACCGGCCGACTCGTTGGCGCCTGCGCGCGCAGGCGCCACCGCGCAGGCGCTATCCCGGTGACACCTGAACCGCTGCCTGACTCAACTGTTGGATTGGCGCAGAACTGAGCAACAGGAGTTGAACCGACGCATGCCACGACATCGACAGCCCGTGAAGCCTCTCGGTGTCCCCGGATTTACCGTGGGAATCTGCAATCTTCCATCTCGCCCAATCAACGTTCCAATGGGCGTAGGAACTGTCAGTTCCCTCGTCCGCCAGGATCTCCAGTAGTGATCCGTTGACGTATGCCGAGGACGTCACAGCGTTCGCGAACCCTGGCTCGTTGGTGATGGTGAGGTCGCGCCCATCAGGATCAGCAGAAGCAACCCGCAGGATCTCGGTCTGGACAACCAACTCCGACGTTGCTATGTAGTAGGAGACGGCGCGTGACAGCGCGATGCGCTGCTGTGGAAGATCTTTGGCTCCCTCACCGGGCGCACTGCTCAGCTGGGTCCTCATTGAATCTGCCACTGCGTAGGCGTGCCGGGCGACTTTGTGATCATTCTTCGCCGCTTGATCATCGAGCCGGGCGAGCACGCTTTCGTAGTAGTTCAAGCTTGCATCGCCGGACTGTGTGAGGAAGTCGGTGTAGGCCGTCAGAGCCCGCGCGACTGCGTCCTGATCCGCGGGCGTACCGCCTGAGGCCATCAAGACGTCGGTGACTTGTCCGAGGGAAATCTCGGTCTGCGTTCGGGCGTCTGCGACGCCTTCGGCGATGCGTTCGAGTTCACGATCCGTCGCTGGGACCGCTGTGAGCTGACCGCGGTAGATATCTAGATCAATCTCCGGATCGGTGGCCCACGTCAACGCATCCGGCAAACCAATCATTTGTTGGACATTCGCCGCTGACAGACCTGCGGTCGATGCTCCATTGCCGGCATTGACCTGCTCCAGTTCATCTACCTGACGAAGAAGCTGTTGCCGGGCCGAATCGACGCCGTCACTTCGCACGATCGAGGCTGTTTGCTTGGCTGAGATCTGTTGAGCCAGGGAGTAGTAGGTCCGCGAAAGTTGAGCGTACGCGTCGCTGGGTCTGCCTGCCCGAAGCGCAGCAGTGCCGCGTGCAGCACTTCGTTCGGCTTGACGGATTTGGCGAGAAGCGAGCCCAGCCTTGCGTGCCGCGTCCCGTTGCGCCGCACTCATCACTGCCAGCTGTTTCGCGCCACCAGACACGGCTGCGAGAACTTGCTTCGAGATCGGCGGGGACTCTTTGAAGCCCGCGTCGAACTCCGCTTCGCGCCCGGTCATATGGGCGAGGGCTTCAAGCAGCGACGCAACTTCGACTACCTCGACGCCGAGCTGTTGCCCCTGCTCAACGACGTTGACTTCGTCGCCTGTCGAGGGATCGATGGACATTGTCGAACCCGCCGGAACTAGTAACTTCTGAATCCCGGCTTCGCTTGCTGCCCGTAGCTTCGCAGGGACTCCACCAACCATGCCGATCGAGCCGTCGGGGTTGATCGTTCCAGTCATTGTGGTGTCTGACCTGAGTTCCATGTCTGCGCTCATCGCAAGCATTGCGGCAGCCATCAGACCACCCGCAGACGGTCCGTCAATTGCACCGCCGATCGCGACCGAGAGTTCGACAGTTCGGGGATCGTGGAAGCTAAAGAGAGTGGCAACCGAGGCCGCGGACCAGGTCGCGGCCGTCCAAGCTGGGCCAGCGCCTTGTGCCCGCTCAGTATCCAGATCAAGGTCGAAGGCATCGCCGCGGTCGTCTATGCCCAACGCGAGCGTCACGTTGGCAATGCCCTGGCGGGTTGACTGGTCACTTCCGGCGTACCAGAGTGCCTTGACCGTCACACTGTTCTGCGGCGAAGAACTCGCGACGGTGGTGCACGCTGCGGTGGACGCGACAAGTGCCACAGACGTCGCAACCACCAACGACCGCTGCCGCCAACGAGGCGAGCCTGTCGGCGCGAAACTCCCCTTCACTGCCCTCAACTCGGACCTAGCCACCAGCCGTCACCAAGCCGCACAGCAGAGCTCCAACGATGTTCATGGTGCGCAGCGACCGAGTTCGTGTAGCTGTCAATCCTCGACGGCCGTAACTACTGCCCGCTCTGTGCTTGGGATGCACCATCGGTGGCAGTTCCTGCCTTGTTC
>JBAYVO010000385.1:0-2638 GCA_041674545.1 Candidatus Nanopelagicales bacterium
CATCACTGAGGCGGAATGCGACGGACGCGTTGTAAACCGGGTCATAGATGTTGGTGAAGTCCGTGTGCGCCCGGTGTACATCATTGATCTGGAACAGGCCATGATCGCGTGTGCCGTTGCTGTTCTTCGGGCTCACAACCCGCGGGTAGGCGCGCGACTCGCGCATCGCGATCCCCCAGGCAGTGCGGATTGCAGGTTCGCGGAAACCTGCGGCAACCAGGACTGACTTCAACTGCACCCCAGTCAATGCGCCACCATTGGTACCCGTCGGCAACTCACCACTGGTCATGATCGTCGATTGCACGGGTGTCGCAATCCACCGCAACCCGAGGCGCTTCACTGTGCGGGCATCGACGATTCCAGTGGCGGCGGCACCGTACCCAATCTTGCGTTGGAACTTCTTCACCGATGCCTGTGTCTGGGCGTAGTACGCCCCGGTTGCACCTGCTTGACGCAGCCCTGCCGTCGCAACGCGCTTCTTGATGAGTTTGCGTTGGAGCTTTCGGACCGATGCCGACTGCGCACCGTACCGTGCCGACGATGCCTTGAAAGCTGGCTTCTTGCCCGCTCGCGCCTTCGCAACGAGCGCTGTCGGCGCGGCGGCGGGGTTAACCGATGTGGGAACGGCCAGAGCAGGGTTGATGGAAGCGGGCGCGGCGGTTGCCGCTGCTGCCGCGAGCGGGCCAGCAGCCAGTCCGAGAGTTGCCACCACCGACACCGCAAGGGTGCCAGTGGTGGATTTGATCAACAGGTGCGCCATTGAAATCCGATCCCCACATTTAGCCAGCCAAGTCCTACCGTCAACGGGCGCACGGCCCGCTACCGGGTCGTCCCCAATCACACGGACGGGACTTGTTGTTTACGACGGCACGAAGCCGTATTGGACCGCGCGCCGCGTGGACTGCGCGCTAGTGCTCACGTCGACAGACTTGCCCAGAAGCTGAAGCGATATCGGACGCTATTCACCTAATTGGCGCAATTGTCCGATTTCTTTGACGTTTGTTGGCACGGCTTACACCGAACGCGGTGTCAAAACCACGACAGTCTCCGAGCGTCAGTGAACCCCTTTCAACGTTGGTGTCAGAGTCACTAGTGAGCCAATGACCCGACAAAGACCGAAGCGAAGAGCCCGACGATTCCGACTGCAGCGATCCCCGCGCCCTTGCCGCCATTGCCCGCACCGGAGTCATCGGTGATGACTCCGTACAGGGCCAAAAGTGCGGCAACGAACGCGATGATGATCGACAAGATTCCCACGATTCACTCCAAGCCAAGGTGTTATGCGCCCGAACTCTCAAGCAGCATGATGGTCAATCTCGCGCCAACGAGCACGCGCTGTTCGGCCGTCACGATACGCCGGCGGGGCGCCCCGGTGCATGTCGTGATGCGCCACTCGCCGAAAGTTGGGGCTCTGCGTCTACGATCACTCGCGTGAGCAGCAACGAACCGACGTCAGCCGACGATATTCAGCCGCAATCCGCCGCCGACAGTTCCCCTGGCGAGAGCGGCCACGCCGAGCTGACGGATGAAGAAGCACGTCAGCGCCTTGGTGTGAGTTCCGGCGGTCTCGATCGCAAGAAGACCATCATCGGCGCAATCGTCGCGATCGTGTTCCTGGCGATCGTATTCATCCGAGTGATCCCTCAGTTCGGCTCTTACTCCGAGGCAATCACGTACATCCAGGACATGACCTGGGAAGCGATCACCGGCCTCTTGATCGTCACGCTCATCTATCTGTGGCTCTATGGCTGGCCGTTCGTGGCCTCGACACCCGGCTTGAAGTACAAGTCGGGTTTCATCGTCAACCAGTCCGCGTTCGCCGTCTCCAATGGCGTCCCTGCTGGCGGCGCACTCGGTCTAGGCCTGCAGTACGCCCAGCTCACGTCGTACAAGACAACCCCGACTGCGGCCACCGCGTCTATCGGTGCGACCGGAACGTGGAGCGTTTTTGTCACGTTGTTCTTGCCTGTGACTGGCGTGGTCGCATTGACCGTGTCTGGCGACGCAGCTGGCAACTACGTGCGGGCAGCAGTCCTCGGGGTGCTCGCACTCGTCGTCGTCGTTGGCCTGTTCACGCTGATTCTGCGGTCGGAGAAGAACGCGATCCGCATCGGGCACGTCTGCGACAACATCGTCAACTGGTGCATCCACCGGTTCAAGAAGGACAAGAACGTCGACGTCACCGGCATCATCATGAACCTCCGGGTCGACATCGTGGACCTTGTCAAACGACGCTGGCACGTCATCACGATCGCGCAGATCGGCGTCTCGTGGGCGCAGTTCGCGATCCTGTATGCGGCCCTCGTCGGCGTCTCCGGAAGCGCGGGAACGATTCCCCTGCTGGCTGCATACGGCTGCTGGGCGGTCTCGCAACTGGGCATCATGATTCCCATTACCCCGGGCGGACTTGGCACTGTTGATGCGGTCCTGATCGGACTGCTGACCTCAGTTGGCGTTGATCCGGGAGCCGCGACGGCGGCCGACCTCGTGTGGCGCGCCTCGTCCTACATCCCGCAGATCTGCATCGGTTTGATCTGCATCTTCTACTGGCGCTGGGACATCCGCAAGCACGGCGACCAAACGACGCCCGCTGCTGCCGCTGCGTAGATAGTCGACGCAATCGCATAGCTCGTCCGGG
>JBAYVO010000386.1:0-2618 GCA_041674545.1 Candidatus Nanopelagicales bacterium
ACGCTACCGTAGCTTTATCGCAAGGAGACGGTCGATCTGCGGTCCATCGTGCGGATGAGGGAAAAGAACAGCGAGACGTAGCGAGCGCCAGACGTCGCGGAATCCTTGAGACTCAGGGCACATGCTGATGTCCCATTTGCCCAGCTATGAGGGGCTGTGTGGTGAGACGTTCATGGTGCAGGTCACGGCGCAGCAGGTTGTCCGACCCCGAAATAGCGGGCAGTCTTGAGTAGTCAGACCCCGCGGGATACATGCGCCAGCTAGTTGCTGAGCCGCAAAGTCACGACATGACCGCAGTACCCCGCCGCTTCGTGAGGCGCCAATGTTGTGCCCACCGGACTCGTCCGGACGAAGTCAACATCGACCTCGAATCAGATGGTGCGCCCTCAGGTATTCGCGTGCACGAGGCCGTGACGTGTCAGGGGTTCACGCGCAGTAGGCCTGCAGGGCTGCGCAATAGCAAGGGATCATGAATGAACCGCAAGGCTGTTGCTGGAATTGCCCTCACCACTGCACTCGTCGTTCCGATTGCCGGAGTCAGTGCGACTTCGGTGAATGCCGCACCTGCGAAGTCCTCGAAGCAGTCGTCGGCCAAGCGCAATGTGCAGGCGAAGGTCGCTGTCGAGGATATGAAGTCGCCGCACCGCAAGGGCAGCGTCGCGCACTCCAAGTGGTACGCCAAGCAGTACATGCAGGTGCGGTATGGCTGGGGTTCTAGCCAGTACCGCTCATTGGTGAAGCTCTGGACCAAGGAGTCCGGCTGGTCACACAAGAGCCACAACAGGTCGTCGGGTGCGCACGGCATTCCGCAGTCGCTGCCGGGAAGCAAGATGGCCAGTCATGGCAAGGATTGGCGTACGAACCCCGAGACGCAGATTCGTTGGGGTCTGAGCTACATCGACGGTCGCTATGGCAGCCCGAACGCTGCCTGGGGCCATTTCACTTCGCGCAACTGGTACTAGGAGGAACGCGCACGAGGTGCCTACCTCAGTTCCAGGTTCGCCGGTGTCCAATCGATTTCACGTACCGAATACCGGCGAACCAAGGTGGCAACGGCGCGGCCATTGCCTAGGGTGACCCTGTGGGCCCATCCGTCAGCTTCCTTGGTCATGCGAGCACACTGATCGAGATTGACGGCGTGCGCGTACTGACTGACCCGCTACTGCGCTCCCGAATCACGTTTTTGCGCCGGGTGGTCGCACCGGCCCCGGCCGAAATGTCGCAGAACATCGACGTTGTGTTGATCTCGCATCTGCATCACGATCATTGCGATTTGGCGTCGCTGGCGATGCTGTCGGAGGCGGTGGTCGTTGCCCCACAAGGTGCCGGCGGGTACCTACGCACGCGGGGTAAGTTGCCCAACGTCATCGAACTCAACGAAGGTGAATCGGCCCAGGTGTGCGGGCTAGTCATCACCGCTGTCCACGCCGACCATGATGGGCTGCGGCCTCCGCTCGGGCCGCGAGCGATCGCGCTCGGATACGTGGTTTCCGGAGACGATGGCACTGTGTACTTCGCCGGTGACACCGATGTCTTTCCCGAGATGGCGAACCTTCCGATGCCTGATTCGCGCGGCCTCGATGTTGCACTGCTGCCAGTGTGGGGGTGGGGGCCGAACCTTGGCCCCGGGCATATGAACCCCCAGCGCGCGGCGGACGCCTTGAAGCTCCTCGAAGCAAAGATTGCCGTTCCAATCCACTGGGGAACGCTCTTTCCAGCAATTCTGGAAAGCACCATGCCTGGCGCGCGCGCACTGCTTTCGCAGCCGCCACG
Organism: Candidatus Nanopelagicales bacterium; assembly: GCA_041674545.1. GTDB lineage: Bacteria > Actinomycetota > Actinomycetes > S36-B12 > UBA10799 > UBA10799. Next base: position 1,774 of record JBAYVO010000386.1, read on the forward strand.
TCAGTTCGCCGAACTCGCGGCGGCGGGCGGCTCAGGCACCGAAGTGGTTGTGACCGAACCGGGGAAGCGGGTGCGAACCGCCAATGAGTAAACGATCAGATCGCCGAGAAGCCAAGGCGACGCGGCAAGCCCAACATCGTGCCGTTTCCGATCAAGGTGCCCAGATAAGACTTCAAGCGGGCCGTGATTTGGCGAACGATCCATGGACGAACCGACACAAGATCCGCCAAGGAATCGGCCGGTTCTTGATTGGCGTGGTTGTCCTCACGGTGACGATCGTGATCTCGCCGGGGATCTCGACCGAAGGAATCTGGGCCGTTCCCATCGCGGCGCTGGTGAGCACAGTTGTTGCAGCAGTCCTGCGGCCTTTGATGATCCGAATTGCGGGTCCGTTCGGTTGGGCTGGAGCCGCAGCCCTGGCGATCTTCGGAAACTTCTTCATCCTGTTGCTCGCGTTCTACCTTTCACCAGGGTTGGTCGTCGATCAGTGGTACGAGGTCTTCATCGCGAGTTGGATCTACTCGATCGTGATGGCTCTGGCGCTATGGCTGACGGCCCTGGATGACGACGACGTATTCCTTGTGCAGGCGATTCGGCAGAGCACCCGCGGCAAGACGTGGGGGACCAGCCTGCAACCGGAGGATCATGCAGCCGTCTCCGAAGGCGGCCATCCACAGATGGGCGTGATCTTCGTTCAGCTCGATGGTATGCCCGCTCCCGTTATGGACTGGGCGGTGAAGTCTGGAAACCTCCCGACGTTGAGTCGGTGGATCCGAAGCGGTGAGTATTCATGGTCTGAATGGCGTTCGTGCGTGCCCGCGACGACCCCCGTTGCGCAAGCGGGG
>JBAYVO010000387.1:0-2609 GCA_041674545.1 Candidatus Nanopelagicales bacterium
CTCACCCGGGCGCACCACAAAGTGATCGCCGACAACCAGTTCCTCGATCGGAATCCGTTGTTCGACCGTCACCCCGGCACCACCACGCAGGACAGCCACATCCTTAGCACCCATCGAAAGCAATGCCTCAAGTGCCGCGCCCGACTGAGTTTTGGCCCGCGCTTCGAAGTAGCGACCAACCAAGATGAAGACCGTGACGGCAGCCGCCACCTCAAAGTAGATCTCCGCGCCGTGGCCGGACGCCTGGGACGGTAAGAGCGTGAACTCCATCGTCATACCGGCTGCACCCGCGCCGCCGAAGAACAGCGCCCACACCGACCATAGGTAAGCCGCGCCCACCCCAACGGAAATCAGCGTGTCCATCGTCGCCGTACGGTGCTGCAAGTTGCGCCACGTCACCCGGTGAAACGGCCACGCACCCCACACCACAACGGGAGTCGCCAGCGCGAATGAGAGCCACTGCCAATACTCGAACTGCAGTGCGGGCACCATCGCCATCAGCACGACCGGGATGGTCAGCGCAGCCGAGACCAACACCCGCAGCGTGAGTCGATCGCCATCGCTGCTGTGGTCGTGCGAGTGCTCGGCCGCACCGTGGCCGGCCTCACTCGCCTGGTGCGTTACAGGGAGGTGCGCGGCGTAGCCGGTCGACTCGACGACAGCAACCAAATCGGTCGGCGCGATGGCATCGTCAAAGCTCACCCTTGCCTTGGCCGTGGCAAAGTTGACCGTCGCCTGAACACCCTCCACGCCATTAAGCGTTGACTCGATCTTGTTTGCGCAGGACGCGCACGACATCCCGTCAATCTCAAGCACTACGTCGTTCATCACACGTCTCCTAACTCTTCACAAGCCGCGCCACGGCCGCGGATGCCTCAGCGATCTTGGCGTCGGCTTCCACGCCGCCTTCGGCAATTGCCTCGCGCACGCAATGGTGCAAATGCTCATCGAGTAGTCCCAGCGCGAACGAATCCAGCGCGCGCGAAGCGGCTGACACTTGGGTCAACACGTCGATGCAGTAGGTGTCGGACTCGACCATTCGCTGCAGCCCGCGCAACTGCCCTTCAATCCGCCGCAGGCGCTTGAGGTGCTGCTCTTTGGAGCCTTCATAGCCAGGCATTGCATGCGACATCGGCGTACCTCTCGGGTGGTAGTTGACTAGAGAACAGCATACCCCCCTTGGGTATTCCCGCAACGAGGAAACAGTTTGCAAACCGGGCACCGCCAACACCGCCACCGGGCCGGTCCGGGCACAAAAAACGCCAGGCACAAACCTGGCGTGACAGATCTATCGGAGGAATTTGATTCGCTCTTTAGCTCCCTGCTCCGACCGGGTGAAGCACGTCAAGCTCACCCACATTCGCGCCGATTCCCCTCTCGGAGGCAATTGAGATGTCGGCACTGAGAACGCGGATCGTCGCACTGGCGGCGGCCATTGGCATGGTCGCAACCGTAGGGATGACCGCGGCCCCTAGTCAGGCAGTGACGTCCGCGGCTGCACCCGCCACGTTGGCTGCAACCGCGCCGATGCTCGCTCCCGCCAAGAAGAAGTCGGCGAAGAAGCAGTCACCCTCGAAGCGGTCTACCCACTGTTCGAAGCTCTCGGGCAAGCAGCGCAACGCGCTCAAGAAGCAGCTCCGGACGAAGCGCCTCACTGCCAAACACTGCTCAGCGAAGGTGCGTGCAATGAAGGCCGCGAAGAAGTCCAAGCCGAAGCCAGCCCCGGCACCCGCACCGGCCCCGGCACCAACGCCCACCCCCACGCCAACGCCCGCGCCGCAAACTTCCCCCACCACAGTCTTCGGGCTCTCTGCCAACGGCGAGGCAGCGCTGGCCCAAGCCGAAGCGAAGATCGGATTGACCGCTGGCGTTGTTGGCGTCTTCACCGACTTCAAACGACCGTTCCCGACAGCTGACGCCAACGCTGCCGCTGCCCGAGGCGCGGCACTGCTCATCTCCTGGGAGCCTTGGGATTGGGAAGTCAAGAGCCAGAACCAATCGACCTACTCCCTCGATCGAATCACCGACGGCGACCATGACGCCTACATTCGGCAGTTTGCCCGTGATGCAGCGGCGACGGGCAAGCCGGTATTCGTCCGATTCGCAGCGGAGATGAACGGCGACTGGCACGTCTGGTCGACTGGATTCAACGGCAACGGACCTGGCGACTACGCGGCCGCCTACCGCCACGTCGTCGACCTTTCCCGCGCCGAGGGCGCCCACAACATCAAGTGGATGTTCAACCCGATCGTGTCCTACGAAGGTTCGACTCCGTTGACCTCGCTATACCCCGGCGACGCCTACGTGGATTGGGTAGCACTCGACGGCTACAACTGGGGTCCGCTGAAGTGGGGCTGGCAGTCGTTCGACGACATCTTCACGATGGGGCTCGCCGAGATCAAAGCGGTCGCACCGGGCAAGCCGCTGGGCATCGCTGAGATCGGCAGTACTCCAGGAATCGAGAAGGCCGCCTGGGTCACCGACACCTTCGCCAAAGCACACGCCAACGGTGTCCGGATGTTCGTCTGGTTCGAACACAACAAGGAGACTGATTGGCGCTTGTCTGCCGACCCGCAGGTCGCTGCCGCGGCTAAGGCCGCAGCAACCAA
>JBAYVO010000388.1:0-2609 GCA_041674545.1 Candidatus Nanopelagicales bacterium
CGGAACCTGAGCGACAACATGCGCTGCGTGCTAGCCTCGCCCGGTGTTTGCCGCCGTCGTGTCGCCGCTGATCAAGCGTCGCTATGTCGACCTCGGACGCGTAAGCACCGCTCTCTGTCAGGCGTAACTACTTCACCCTGACCACTTCTGCTGCCGATCCGCAGCACCCCAGTAGAGAGCCACAGCATGCCAACTACAGCATCAGTCAAGCCACCTACAGCAACACCCATCTCCGGTGCCGAACTGCGCGCCGCTGCGAGTCACTTCCCCACCGGCGTCGCGATTGTGTCGACCTTGAGCGAAATCGCCGAACCCGTGGGGTGCACGATCAGCTCGTTCCTATCGGTATCGCTGGCCCCGCCAATCGTGGCAGTCTCGTTGAGTCGCCAATCGAGTACCGCGGCTCAGGTCATTACTCGCGGGAACTTTGGAATCAGTGTTCTCTCATCCACTCAACGCGGCATCGCCCACGTCTTCGCAAGTCGCGACGTTGACCATGACCAGCGGTTCGCGGGGGTTCACTGGCGGGCCGGGGCGTCCGGAGTTCCGCTACTGGAGAACGCGCTGAGCTCGTTGGATTGTGATGTGCAAGAGGTTGTCCCGGCTGGCGATCACTACCTCGTACTTGGCGCTGTGACCTCACTTTTTGCCGCAGGATGGGGCACACCTTTGGTGCATCACCAAGGGACGATGGGGTCGCTACACCGGTAGTGGTGTAGCGACCCCATCGCGCCATACTGCTGGTTTATGCGTACTACTACGTGCGGTTGGCCCACTCGATCATCGCGTCGATGTTGTCCGACAGCACCGATGAAGCGGTCGCGTCTGCGCCCTTCGTCATTACTGCGTACTTGAGTGATCCGACATCCTTCTTCAACGGAACGGCCGACAGCGCGTAGGCAACTTCGTCTGGCTTGACCAACCAGGCACCGAGGTTGTATTCCGTACGAGCGCCGCCGTGCTTCTTGTCCAGCGCGTCGGTCAGGGCGTCGTCCTGGTTCCAGCCAACGACGCGGTAACCGTTGATCTCGCCGAGATCCTCAAGCTTGATCGTGAACTGCAGCCCACCAAGAACCGGGAGCTTGACCTTCTGGGTGTAGATGACGTAGTTGTCGCCGCGTTCGGAGACGGTCACCTCTTCGACGTACTTGACGTTCTCCTTGTAAGCCTCAACGTCAAGGATGCAAGCAACGACCTTCTCGGGATCAACGGACACGCCTGGCTTAAGGCCAAGGCCTTCGCTGGTCGGGCGATCCTGGTAACGCCACGAATCGTTGCTGAACTTGTCGCGGCTCAGGCCGGGCAGGTGCTCGTTAACGCGCGACAGGAAATCTTCAAGGGCTGCATCAGCCATGTTCTACTCCGTAGGTGTTGGTGAGTAATTGCATACGGAGGGTATTGACTAACACACGTCGATGCTATTCGAGTTAACCCGAACACGATCACCGTCGGAAAGTTCTGCTCAAGATCACTAAATGTGGTCCTCTGCCCACATCGCGAGCACAAGACGTGCGGTTGCCACGGGGTCTTCAAGTTGTGCGACGTGGCCCGTCTTCAAGGTCGTCACCCGCACATCAGGGATCGTGCGCGCGGTGCGGTTAGCCAGGCGCGCATCAACAAGCTTGTCGTGCGTGCCGTAGATCGCCAGGGTTGGGACTTCGATTTTCTCTGCCATCGACCACAGATAGTCCGAGGTTCCTGGGATAAATGCCCTGCCCAAACCACGAGCTGACTGCCGGAGCGGTTCAGCGGCGTTGGGCCGCGCCATCCGCCAACGGGTTTCTTCAATCTGGTCTTCACGTCGACCCTGGTGAACCTTGCTCGGATCGAGGTAGCACAGGTCGTACATCCGGTCGATTGCTGCCTCAGCGTCCTGCGTGTCGACAACACGTGCCGCCAGGTCCGCGAGTACGGGTGCCGTCATGGCGATCAGCGGTGCGACGCTCAAGCGTGGGCGCAAGTCAGGAAGTGCAGGTGAAATCAGGATCAGGCTGCGCACCAAGTCGGGACGTTGGGCCGCGATGCGAACTGAAATTGCGCCGCCCATTGAGTTTCCGAACAGGTCAACCGGGCCGTCGCAGCGGTCCTCAATTAGTCGGATCACGGTCCGCGCATGAGCGGCTTGGCTGTAGTCGGAGTCGGCTGTCATCGGCGATCGGCCAAACCCAGCGAGGTCGGGGGCGATCCCGCCAACGATCGGTTCGAGCAGGTACATCAAGTCGGTCCAATTGCGCGCCGAGCCCCCTAGCCCGTGCACGAAGACTGCCTGGCGCTTACCCGTGGTGCCTGCATCGCTGGTCGATCGCAGAAAGACCATGCGGTCGTCTGCTTCGACGAACCGACCTTCGTAGTCCTTGAGGGGCGCATGGCCGTCGGCATCCATCCGTTCGGGGGCCGTGCGGTATGCCTCAAGTAGTTGTTCTAGCGAGCCGGGCACACCCGACGGACCCGCCGAGACCTCAACGGTCTTGGTGCGGGTCCTCGCGCGGGTCTTCGTTGGGGTGTTCACCGACATGGTCGCCATCTTGTCACCGACCAGGGAACGACGACTCAACGACGGCCCCTAATCACACAATCAACCGGTGCACTTACCAGGAGTTCAGTCAGGA
>JBAYVO010000389.1:0-2591 GCA_041674545.1 Candidatus Nanopelagicales bacterium
GTAAGCGATCCATTAAGGACAGGGTTTTCAGGCAGCGAGATCCATGGCAACCTGTTGGACATCTAAATTCCACGGGAGCAGAGCCTCGATGTCTTCAACTGTTTTAGCAGCCGGCAGCCGTTCCAGCACATGCTTGAGCCAGGCGTAAGGCTCGTGGCCATTAGCCTTGGCCGTGGACACCAGCGAATAGACGACCGCACTGGCGTGGGCGCCGCCCGGCGTGTCCGCGAACATCCAGCCCCGCCTTCCAATGACAAAGGGGCGGATGGAATTCTCGACGGCGTTGTTGTCGATGGGCAAATCACCGCGCTCGGTATAGCGCACCAGGCGCGACCAGTATTTATTCAGGTACGCCAGCGCCTCGCCCAGCTTGGTCTTGGGGGCCACGGCCAAGAGCGCCGCATCCAGCCATTCGCGCAGTGCGGCCAGCACCGGCAGGCTGCGCGCTTGCCGAGCTTGGAAACGTTCGTCGTCGGAGGCCTCTTTGAGCTCGCGCTCGATACGGTACAGGCGAGCGAAGTAGTCGATGGCCTGGTCGGCACGGCCCCGTTTGCCTTTGGTCTGGGCCCGTTTGGCCTCGACGAACTTGCGACGCGCGTGGGCCGCGCAAATCAGGTGCTCGATGCCCCCGGCGCGCACCGCCGCGTTGTAGCCCTCGTAGCCGTCGGTCATCAGGAACCCACGCCAGCCTTCGAGCAGGCGCAGCGGCACCTGCCCCGAGCGGCTCGGGTCGTAGTCGTACAGGATCACGGGTTTGCCCGGCGGCCCGCCGCGTTGCACCCACATGTAGCTTTGCGAGCTGGGCGCTTTATCGGGCTCCTTGAGCACCTGGACGGTCGTTTCGTCCATATGAATGACGGGCGAGTCCAGCAAGGCGTCACGCGCCAGGTTATGCAAGGGTTGCAGCACTTTGGACACGTTGATGACCGAGCGGGCCAGGCTCTGGCGCGGGATCTCCACACCGCTGCGCTCAAGCACGCGGGTAAAGCGGTTCAGCGGCAAGCCATCCCCATACTTGACCGTCAGCAGCATGGCCAGGAAGCCCGCGCTAAAGTTGCTGCGCGGCAGCGCCGATGGCGCCACGGGCGCAATCACGGGCGCCGTATCGCCGCCAGGACAGGCGTAGCGGGGGCGCACCGTGCGCAGCACCTCAATGCGCATCGGGATGATGTTCAGCTGCTCGCTGACTTCTTCGCCAATCTTGACCATGTGTTGGCCGCAGGCGCACAGGCGCTGCGCTTCAGGTACATCGATCACGAGGTCAACGCGAGGCAGTTCAGGGGGCAAGGGGCGGCGTTTGCCGCGTGTGCGGGGACGGGATGCCGTACTCGACTGATCATCGCCCGCGTCCGGGTCGTCGTCGGACCCGTCGGCACTGGCATCGATCAACGCTTCGACTTCGTTAAACAACCACCCCTGACCCCGGTGCGCTTCGCTGCTGGCCGCAAACATTCTGTGGCGAGCCAGCCGTATATCCTCGAGCAGCTTTTGCACTTGCACGGCCACTTCGATCGCGACCCGGCGATCGACCTCAGCGGCCACTCGCCGGTCCACTTCGGACTGAATCCGGTGGGCCACTTCAGCTTCAACCCGGCGAGCCACTTCAGATTCAACTTGGGAGGCGATATTGACTTGGATGATGGCGTGTGTGTCGGTCTGAGCGCGCACGCGTTCGGCGCGCAGCAGCGCCTTCAATTCACGTTGCGTCTTGGGCAAAGCGACGCGCGACGCCGGCACGGAAAGGCCAGGTTTTAACGGTTCGCGGGAGGACTTTGTGGCGTGAAACGGCATGCCCGTATTTTACCCGATTCTCCTATGAAACGGCCTGATAATTCAAGGTTTTATGCGGTTTATTTGCCCATAAATCGAAGCCTTCCAAGAGCCACTCCAGCTCCTGCAATGTCAGGCTGTGCAGGGGGGCGTCGGCCCTCGGTTCGGGCCAGGCAAAGCGCTCTTTTTCCAAGCGCTTTTGCCACAAGCAGAACCCATTGCGGTGCCAATACAAGGCCTTGATCTTATTGCGCTGGCGGTTCACAAAGACGAAGAGCGCATCGCCAAACGGGCTCATCTGCAGCTCTTGCTCGATGAGGCTGGCCAACCCGTCGATCTGCTTTCTAAAGTCCACCGGCGCGCGGCACAAATATACCGCGCCGAGGCGACTGCCCGGATGCATCAGCGCACCTGCCGGGCAACAGCGCCAGCCAAGGCAGCCAGCCACTCCGGTGCTGGCAACTGAGCAAGCTCCAGGCGCACGCCGGGTGCGACGCTTAACGAACACCGTACGGGTTGGAGAACGTCGCTCACCTGTACCGGCACGAACCGGCTGCTGAGGCGTGGTGCCACCGGCGCGACGATGGCCGTGCCTGAGGCCGCGTCCTTCAGGCGCTTGCGCCAGTAGTACAGCGCCGCGGCTGACAGGCTTTCACGTTTGGCATAAGCCTTGGTCGCGATCCCTTCGGCGGCAATCGCCGCCAAATGATCCGACCAGTATTGCATCCTTTTTGACATTTCCGTCTGCTCCGAAATTGAACAGACTAAAGATTGCGCCTTCCATCAAAACCCGACAAGGATGTGCTTTGTGGATCACTTAC
>JBAYVO010000390.1:0-2584 GCA_041674545.1 Candidatus Nanopelagicales bacterium
AAGCAACTACTCCCGGTGTACGACAAGCCGATGATCTACTACCCACTCTCGCTATTGATGATGGCCGGGATCAAGGACATCCTCATCATCACGACGCCCGAAGACCAGGCGGGATTTATCCGCCTTCTCGGTGACGGCTCCCGCTTCGGTACGAACTTGACATATGCCGTTCAGCCCAGTCCGGATGGTCTCGCGCAGGCCTTCCTCATCGGCGAAGAATTCATCGGTCACGAGTCGGTCAGCTTGGTACTCGGAGACAACATCTTCTTTGGTGCTGGCCTTGGAACTGCGCTCAAGGGTAATGCCGACTTGAACGGTGGCCGAGTGTTCGCCTACCACGTAAGAGATCCTGAGGCCTACGGCGTCGTCGAGTTTGATGGCGACGGCAAAGCCCTTTCAATCGAGGAAAAGCCAACCGAACCGCGGAGTCACTACGCCGTCCCGGGGCTCTACTTTTACGACAACTCAGTAGTCGAGGTTGCCAAGAACATCAAGCCAAGTGCCCGCGGCGAGCTCGAGATCACCGCTGTCAACGACCACTATCTGCAGGCAGGCACCCTCAGCGTGTCAGTGCTCGACCGGGGGACGGCTTGGCTGGATACCGGGACGATCGACTCGTTGAACGCTGCTAGCCAGTTCGTGCAAGTTGTTGAGCAACGCCAGGGCCTGAAGATTGGCTGCATCGAAGAGATCGCCTGGCGCGAGGGCTTCATCACTAGGGAACACCTCGCCGAGATCGCCGAACCACTGAAGAAGAGCGGGTATGGCGACTACCTCCTCGGTCTCCTCAAGTCATAACAATCGTCTACCCACCAGCCCAGGAGTACACATGCACGTCGAGCCGCTCGACATTGAAGGCGCAATCGAATTCACCCCGAGACAGTTCGGGGACGAGCGAGGGAAGTTCTCCGAGCAATTCAAGCAAAGCGTCGTGCACGAGGCGATCGGTCACGACTTCACACTCGCCCAGGTGAATCAATCGAATTCAACGCCGGGGGTAATTCGTGGTATCCACTTTGCCGACGTTCCACCGAGCCAAGCTAAGTATGTGACGTGTGTCAGTGGCGCAATTCTCGACGTCGTCGTTGATGTTCGCGTGGGATCGCCTACTTTCGGCCAATGGCGCGGAGTGCGCCTCGACTCGGAGATCCGGAACTCCCTGTACTTGGCCGAGGGCCTCGGACACGCGTTCATGGCGCTCGAGCCATCGACGGTGACCTACCTGTGTAGCGAGGCATACAACCCCGCACGCGAACACGAAATCCATCCGCTCGACCCCGCGATAGGCATCCAGTGGCCAGACCTTGGGCAGGTTAACCTCTCGCCGAAGGATGCTGCAGCACCCACGCTCGCCGACGCCGCTGCTGCAGGCTTGCTGCCTACGTACGAGGCATGCGTCGTCTTCCAGGCCGAGCTGAATTCCCGCTAGCTCCATAGGAGCTTCGGCCAGGCGTATCGGTGCCACTGCGCAATTTGACCAAAGTTTCAGACCGCTAAGCGCTCGGCCTGCCGGGTCGCACCTGCGGGCTAACTATGCTCCGACCATGGACATGACGATCAAGTCTTCCAAGACCTTCGCCGTACCCATAGGCGAGGTCTGGTCAGCTCAGACTGACGTTCATGCGCTTCCGTCGACCTACACATTGCGCGAGGCGACGGGCCCAACCTTGGAACCTGTTGGCGCCACGATGAGTGTTTTCAGTGTGTTGAGCGGCACGTTGAAAGCCACGACCGAACAGAGCGTCCCTCCCACGTGCCATGTCGCGATCTGGCGTGGGAGTAAGTGGCTGAATGTGCTGGCCTGGATCATGTCCACGACCTATGTGAGTAGGGTCGAGCTCACCAGCACGGACAATGATCAAACCCGCGTTACCGCGTCCACGACAATTCGAGTTCGTGCACTCATTTCTGCCGCATGTGTCCTTGCGTTTGTGATCGTCATGCAGCTGCTATCGAGCATGGCGCCTTCGGATCCCGCGTTCCCACCTGCGAACGCAACCGAGATTGTTGCGTTCAATTTGGTCGCCTTTCTATCGCTGTGGCTAGCCCTGGGAATCTTGACCCCACTACTGACCGCGAAGTCAAGCAGCTCTAACTCAATCCAACGGATCACGCGGGGCCTGAAGCAACACGGTGAGTCCCTGAACCGCTGATTGATGCAGTAGCGAACCCCCGCCGTGCTACCCACACCGACCAAACTTCGGTCGGTCCGAGGTAGAACGACGGGGGTTCGCGTAACCGCAGGTCACGCCCTGACTATCCGGCGCAGAACCCAAACGTGGCGTTCTTGCCGGACTTGACGGTGGCGTTCCACGACTTGCCTGTTGCCGTGAGCGTCTTGCCGGAAACCGAGTAGTTGGCCTCCCAAACGCTCGACACCTTGCCCTTGGTGATCGGAACCTTCGCGGTCCACGCGATCGGTGTCGCGCTCGTCGTACTGACGGTCACGTTCGCGCAGTAACCCGATCCCCAGTTGGTCGTCACGGTGACGACCGTCTTGATGGTGCCCGCGGAAGCCGTCGGGGTTGGCGTCGGTGACGCCGTCGTCGGGGTCGGTGTCGGTGACGCCGTCGTCGGGGTCGGT
>JBAYVO010000391.1:0-2584 GCA_041674545.1 Candidatus Nanopelagicales bacterium
CGCACGCCACGTCCACTCGCTGAGGTAGCCACCCATGATCGGGCCGATGGCCGTCAGGCCGCCGGTGATACCGAAGAACAGTGCGAGTGCTTTACCGCGCTCCTTCAAGGGGAAGGTCGAGACCACAATCGCTAGAGCGGCGGGGAACAGCAGCGCCGCACCGATTCCCTGGATGACGCGGAACACAATCAGCCAGATTTCGGCGAGGCTATTGTCCGGAGTGGCTCCGCAGAGTGCGGAAGACACAGCGAAGATGGTCACACCGAGGAGCACCATGCGTTTGTGGCCCAGGATGTCCGACAAGCGTCCGCCGAGGGCAAAGAACGCGGAGAGCGACAGGAGGTAGCCGTTAATCACCCATTGGACCCCCGCCTCTGACAGCCCAAGTTCGGTTTGGATGGTCGGGATCGCAATGGAGACGATGGTCTGGTCGATGAACATCATCGACACGGCGAACATCATCGCGGCGAGCGCGAGCCACTTGTTTGCGGACCCGTGTGTGGTCTCGTCGGCATCTGCCGATGTCGTGCTGCTCTCGCTCATTGCGCTCCCTCGTGTCGGTAACACGGGCACGTTATCGGCAATTGCTGCCAAATCGAGCGAATGAATAGACGCCGTCAGAGGAAGGCTTTTCCTTCGCCGCGGTAGGTCGCAGTCACCGCGACCGCTTCCGAGCCGCGCACCAACGTCACGTCGTTGAAATGTTCCGCGAGTTCCCCTGCCTTGGCGTGGCGGAACCAGACGCGGTCACCGATCGCGAGTTCGCCGGCAGACTTGCCGTGTAATGGCGTTTGGACCTCGCCGGCGCCTTCCTGGCTGTCAAGCGCAAGGCCCTCAGGCAGCCATGGTGTTGGTAGCCGATTCGGATCGGCAATGCCTGATGCGATGTAGCCGCCGCCGAGGACAGTGACGGTCTCTGGGTTTGGCCTTCGTACGACAGGCAAGGCGAATACGGCCGCTGGACTCAAGCTGAAGTGACGGTAGCCGTCGAAGAGCGTTGGCCCAAAGAAGCCCGAACCAGCAGTCACTTCGCTGACCGAGCTATCGGATGAGGAGCTCTCAAGTGAACCGGTGCCGCCCGCGTTGACGAAGCGCAACCCTTGGCCAGTTCGTTGCGTGAGAAGCTCGTTGACTGCGCGCACGATGAGCGGTCGGCGGACCGCGAGTTCACGGACAGAAGCCGCTTGCATTGTCCGAATCGCACGTCCGCGGAGCCGTTGATCGGGGGGCTCGTTGGCGACTCCAGCGACCTGTGCTTCGTAGAACATGAGGCCATCAAGCGTGATGTGCGGCGACGACATGACCTCGGTTGCGAACGCAACCACGTCGGCTTTGTCATGGAGCGGCGAACGCTGTGCTCCGATGTGCAGGGGTGTTCGCAATCCGGGCGGACGCGGACGCCAGGATGAATCCACGTCGATGCACACCTTGACCGTCGCCCCGGTCGCGGACGCGGCGGCCCGGATCAGTTCCACATGCGCAGCATCGTCGATCATGAGCGTAACGCGCGCAAGCAGTAGTGGGTCCGCGCACAGCGCGCGCAACGCGGCCCTATCCACCGTCGGGTAACCGACAACCACATCGTCAATTCCGGGCCCGTCGGCGGTGGGTGTTGCGAGCCAGATTGCTTCGGGCAAGGTGTAGGCCAACACGCCGGCGAACTGTGAGTGACGAAGTGCCTCGTCGATCGCCCAGCGGACCCGCAGCGACTTACTCGCCACCCTGACGGTGCACCCGCCCGCGCGACGAGCGATGTCCCGCCTGTTGCTGTCGAACGCGGTGAGGTCGATGACCGCAAGCGGTGGGTCAAGGTCGCGGGTCGCTTCGTTCAGCCGGGCGAGGGTTGCGTGTGAGTCCCACGTCATCGCGCATCCTCCATTGCTCTGTGGCGAGGGCCGCCACCACCGATTTGCGCTCCATCAAACACCATCAGGCGGCCCAGATTCAGCCGAAGCGATCGGACGCACGCTAGCGTGCTCCCTGTGTCCCGCATTGGTGTGAGTGCGCTCATCGATGAACTCGTTGACCGAGGGACCTTCGTCCAGTGGGGTCCGGAGGATCTGGGAATTGATGTTGATCCCGGACCGCCCGAGGGCGAATACGCATCTGAGCTCGCCAAAGCGCGCGCGACAACCGGACGCAGTGAGTCGGTCGTGATTGGGACCGCAGACATCGCAGGCCGCCGAGTGGCGTTGATTCTGGGTGACTTCGATTTCCTTGCCGGATCGGTTGGCCGGGCCGCTTGCCAACTTGTGATTGCCGCGTTCGACAAGGCCAGCGAACTCGGACTCCCCGTGTTTGCTAGCCCCGCTTCGGGTGGCACGCGCATGCAAGAGGGAACCGCAGCCTTCGTCTTGATGGCCGACGTCGCGGCCGCTGCACATCGATTCCGCAGAAGCGGAAACGCGTTGGTGGTGTGGTTGCGTCATCCCACGACCGGTGGAGTGATGGCAACGTGGGGTTCCTTGGGTTCGGTGACTTTCGGCGAGCCGGGCGCGTTGACTGGATTTCTAGGGCCGCGGGTCTACCAAGAGCTCATAGGAGAACCATTCCCCGCGAACGTTCAGACACCAACGAATCTGGC
>JBAYVO010000392.1:0-2576 GCA_041674545.1 Candidatus Nanopelagicales bacterium
CCGTCAGCGGTTGCACCAAACTGGTGAGCCAGCACATCACGGTAGAACCCCAGTAGATCCAGCAGCGCACGATCGAGTTGATCGCGTTGTGTCCGCGTGTTGCGCGACTTCTGCCGGTCTTCGAGTTCCTTGATCGCGCCCTTTACACCACGGGCGCCGCCCTTGACCCCACGGCCCTCGGCACCCTCACCCCAGGCTGAGAGCAGATCCTCTTTTTCACGTGCGTCCAGCGGTTCCGTGATCGCGCGCGCATCCTCTTTGGCAGTCGCCACCATGGATTCAGCCGAGGAGAAGCAGTTCCGCAGATCCGTGAGCCGGGCAGGAATCGAGAGGATCTCGCGGCGACGTTGGCGGGCGTTTTCGTCACGAGCGAGCGCCCGCGCACGGCCAACATGGCCCTGCGAGGCCTGGGCAGCGAAGAGCGCCGTGGTGGCATCAACCGATTCAGCAGCGACGAGGAAGTCCGCGACATCGGTGGGCGTCGGCGTCTTGAGCATGATGTGACGGCAGCGCGAGCGGATGGTCGGCAGGACATCCTCAACACTCGGGGTGCAGAGCAGCCAGACCGCGCGCGGCGGCGGTTCCTCGATCGCCTTGAGCAGCACATTGTTCGCGGTCTCGGTGAGGCGGTCAGCGTCCTCAAGGACGAGCACGTGCCACCGACCCCGACTCGGTGCCATCGATGCCCGCTGCACGAGCGCCCGTGCATCGGCCGTCTTATAGGTGACGCCCTCCGGTCGAATCACTTCAACGTCGAGGTGCGATCCGGCCAGCACGCTCCGACAATCAGCGCACTGCCCGCATCCGCCATCGGGACACATGAGCGCCGCTGCGAACGCGCGTGCAGCCGTTGACCGGCCGCTGCCGGGTGGGCCAGTCATCAACCAGGCATGCGTCATCGCTGGCCCAGGAGTTGCCATTGCCGCGTCGGCTGCCGCCGCGCTCAACACCTCGATGGCCGCTTGCTGCCCGACTAACTCGTCCCACACCGTCACAGGCCCGATTCTGCCTCCCGCTTCCCGCGCAGGAACACGGAGTCGACAAATCAACAGCAAAGATTCGTCGCTTTCCGGCTAATTCAGGCGTCATGGCATGCCTCACATCCGTGTTATTCGCCCGCCGTGGTGGGCATAACCAAACCAAGAGCACCAGCCACGGAGCCCGTCAGTCGGACTCCCATAGACGAAAGGGGTCTCACCATGAACCTCATCGACTCAACCAAGAACACTGCGCTTTCTGTCACTGGTCGCGCGAAGGAAATTGCGGGCTTCACCTTCAAGAACGAAGACTTGCAGTACGAAGGTAAGGCGGATCAGATCACCGCAAACCTTCGCAAGGCCCGCGCCCGCGGCGTTGGCGCCGTCGATTCGCTCAAGAAGGCAGTCGGCATCTAACCGTTTCCAAATCAGCGTGCGTGATTTGTGTGGACTATCTACACAAATCACGCACGCTGTTCGTTTAGGCCTGGAATCGGGACGCTAAGCCTGAATTCGGGACGCGATCTGGGCGTGAATACGGGCCGGTGGGGCGGTTGCGTCGATGACTGCGTACGTGGTGGGGTTCGCTGCAGCCGCATCCAGGAAGGCGGCGCGCACCATTTGGTGGAAACTCAGCGCTTCTGATTCCATGCGGTCGGGGGCGTCGCTGACTTGCCCTGCGCGGGCGAGACCCACCACCGGGTCGATATCGAGCACAATCGTCAGGTCGGCGACGAGGTTCTGAGTTGCCCACGCGCTGAGCTCGCGGATCTGATCAGCGCCGAGCTGGCGGCCGAGACCTTGGTACGCGACCGATGAGTCGATGTAGCGATCGCAGATGACCGTCGCGCCACGCTCCAAAGCCGGACGGATCAGCGCCGACACATGTTCGGCGCGGGCGGCTGCGAATAGCAGTGCCTCCGCACGGGCATCGAGGCCAGCGTGGGCGACGTCCAACACAAGCGCACGAATCGCTTCGGCCGTTGGAGTACCGCCGGGCTCACGTGTAAGAACGACCTCGCGACCTTGAGCAACCAGCGCGTCGCGCAACAGCGCAACCTGCGTGGACTTGCCCGCACCTTCGCCACCTTCAAAAACGATGAAGGTTCCGGTCGCGCCGGTCACGCCTTTGCTACTGCCTTCTTTGCTGCCGCCTTCTTCGCGGGAGCCTTCTTGGCAGCCGTCTTCTTTGCGGCGGCCTTCTTTGCGGGAGCCTTCTTCGCGGCCTTCTTGGCGCGCTTTTGCGGCGGTCCGGCAGCGCGACGTTCAGCCAACAACTCAACTGCTCGGGCCAACGTGATCGTCATCGGATCATCGGCTCGACGCAGCGAGGCATTCGTCTCGCCGTCGGTGACGTACGGTCCAAAACGACCGTCCTTGAGCATGATCATTCCCTTGGTGTTGGGATCCTCACCGATCTCTTTGCCTGGATCCGCTGCCCGGCGGCCACGTTGCTTCGGCTGCGCCAACAACGCCAGCGCGCCGGGTAGATCGATCGTGAAGATGCTCGGCTCATCAGGCAAGGAACGCGATTCCTTGTTCCAGGTGATGTACGGACCGTAGCGGCCGTTGCGCGCGACGATCTCTTCTTGGTCCTCC
>JBAYVO010000393.1:0-2556 GCA_041674545.1 Candidatus Nanopelagicales bacterium
ATCAGACCTTCCGCTAGTTATCCGTCTCCGTGGGGTGCTGGAGTCATCAGGCTCCGGGGTCTGCGTTGAGGCCTCAAAAGACCTTTTGAAACAACCGTTCTAGCCAAACTGAAGGAATAGACAACATGGCAAAGATCTTGGAATTTGATGAAGCTGCTCGCCATTCGCTTGAGCGTGGGGTCGATGCGCTGGCGAACGCAGTCAAGGTGACGCTTGGGCCGAAGGGGCGCAACGTTGTCATCGATAAGAAGTGGGGATCGCCGACGATCACCAACGACGGGGTGACCATCGCGCGTGAGATCGAACTTGAAGACCCATACGAGAACCTTGGCGCACAGCTAGCCAAGGAAGTTGCCACTAAGACCAACGACGTCGCTGGTGACGGAACGACCACCGCCACGGTACTCGCCCAGGCGATGGTCCACGAAGGCCTCAAGGTCGTCACCGCTGGTGGCGCCCCGATGGACATCAAGCGCGGCATCAACGCGGCCGTCGAAGCTGTCAACGCCAAGCTGCTCGAAGATGCTCGTGAGGTTTCCGGCAAGGATGAGATCGCCCAGGTTGCGACCGTCTCATCGCAGGATGCCGTCATCGGCGGACTGATCGCTGACGCGTTCGACAAGGTCGGCAAGGACGGCGTCATCTCGGTTGAAGAGTCCAGCACCACGGCGATGGAGCTCGAATTCACTGAGGGAATGCAGTTCGACAAGGGCTTCATTTCGCCGTACTTCGTGACCGACGCTGAGCGCATGGAAGCAGTCCTCGAAGACGCGCAGGTCCTGCTTGTCCAAGGCAAGATCAGCGCTGTCAGCGAACTGCTGCCACTGCTTGAGAAGATCGCGCAGTCCGGCAAGCCGTTGTTCATCATCGCT
Organism: Candidatus Nanopelagicales bacterium; assembly: GCA_041674545.1. GTDB lineage: Bacteria > Actinomycetota > Actinomycetes > S36-B12 > UBA10799 > UBA10799. The sequence goes on from JBAYVO010000393.1 coordinate 873, forward strand.
GAAGACGTCGATGGCGAAGCACTCTCGACTCTCGTCGTGAACCGTATTCGTGGCACATTCGCTTCGTGCGCGGTCAAGGCCCCGGCATTCGGCGACCGTCGCAAGGCGATCCTCGAGGATCTCTCGATCCTCACCGGCGCGCAGGTCGTCGCGGCCGAGATCGGGCTCAAGCTCGATCAGGTTGGCCCCGAGGTTCTCGGTTCCGCTCGCCGCGTCGTCGTGACCAAGGACAACACGACCGTTGTTGACGGCGGCGGCGATCCCAAGGCTGTCGAAGATCGCGTTGCGCAGATTCGCGCCGAGATCGAGAACTCAGACAGCGACTGGGATCGTGAGAAGCTGCAGGAGCGCCTCGCGAAGCTCTCCGGCGGTGTCTGCGTGATCAAGGTCGGCGCGCACACCGAGGTTGAGCTCAAGGAAAAGAAGCACCGCATCGAAGACGCTGTCTCGGCGACGCGCGCAGCTATCGAAGAAGGCATCGTCGCCGGGGGCGGCTCTGCGCTCGTGCACGCTGTTTCGGTTCTCGAAGACAACCTCGGCCTCGAGGGCGACGCTGCAACAGGCGTCGGGATCGTCCGTCGCTCGGCAGTCGAGCCGCTTCGTTGGATCGCTGAGAACGCTGGCGAACCAGGCCAGGTCATTGTCGCGAAGGTGCGCGAACTCGGTGTGGGCAACGGCTACAACGCGGCAACCGGCGAATACGGCGACCTCGTCGCTCAGGGCGTCATCGATCCGGTGAAGGTCACGCGCTCAGCACTTGAGCACGCGGCATCAATCGCTGGGATGCTTCTCACCACTGAGGCACTGGTTGTCGACAAGCCTGAAGAGGAAGAAGACGATCACGGTCACAGCCACGGCGGCCACGGCCACAGCCACTAGCTAGCACGCAAAAATCCCCGGTTGTCTTCGGTCCGTTGGAGCCGAAGACAACCGGGGATTTCTGCATTAAGGCCTTGAGCGATTGCGCCTACGCGTGGCAGCTAGTGCAGGAAGCCCCAGCGGAAGCCGAGTGCAACTGCCTGTGCTCGGTCGGCTGCGCCAAGCTTGCGGAACAGGCGACGCGCGTGCGTTTTGACGGTGTCCTCAGACAAGAAGAGTTCTTTGCCGATTCCAGCGTTGGAAAGTCCGCGGCTCATGCCGTCGAGGACCTGCTGTTCGCGTTCGGTCAGCGTGGGGGGTGCTCCGCCCGGGCGAGTGCGTGATCCACGTTGGCCGGGCATGTCGGAGCCTGCAGCGAGCACGAGGGTCATGGCGCTCGCGAGTTCCTCACGCGACGCGTCCTTGGCGATGTAGCCGCGCGCGCCGCCAGAAACTGCACGCGCCACACCTTCAGCATCCTCGCCCATCGTCAACATCACGATCGCTGCGTCAGGGTGTGCCGACACCAGCCGACGAGTTGCCTCAACGCCACCGATCCCAGGCATCCGAACATCCATCAGGATGAGGTCGGGTCGCTCAAGCGGATAGCGCGCCAAGACTTCTTCGCCGCTACCGGCAGCAGTCACTCGCTCAACCCCTGGCAGGCCCGCAAGGGCCCGCCGAACGGCCTCACGTGCCATCGGTGCATCGTCACAAACCAGAACTGTGGTCACGCTTCCTCCGTTGCCTCTTCGTCATGCTTGACGCTTCTATCGGCTAGAACAGCGTCGACCTTTAGCCCATTTGAGGCAAATTTTCACCCGAT
>JBAYVO010000394.1:0-2550 GCA_041674545.1 Candidatus Nanopelagicales bacterium
ATTTCCCCGACGATCGCCCGCGACGTTGCCTCGCTCGCCGAGTCGCCCGGCGTGGCGATTCCGGCTGAGGATCTCGCCGAATTCCAGTTCAGCTATTACCCGCTGATTCGCGACCAGGCCGGTGTCGTCTCGGGTGACGGATCCGTCGAGTTGCCGGAGATTTCCGCGCCGAAACTCAAACTCGCAGTGACGTTTGCCCCGAAGCATCTGGTGACGTTGGATTGGGCCTTCACCTACTCGGTTGGCGATCGCGACGTCGAGTTTCAGTTGACTGACTCCGCGCTCGTCGGAAGAGACACGAAGGCCGAGCGTGACTTGCTCGAGATGCTCGATGACCTCGGGGCCGATGCACTGTGGAATCCGCTGTTCCACGGCCTCGCGCGGCGTACGTCGGTCGCACTCGTCGGAATGGACACCTCCGACTTCGCCCGCAAGGCGCTACCGGAGTTGATCGCAGACCCACGTATTGACGTTGTTGTCTCTGGCGAACCTGCCGACTACAGCGAAGCGGACGCCCCACCGTTGATCTCGGTCACCACCTCGGATTCCGAGGACCCTGACTGGTTCGAGTTGAACGTCGCGGTCAGCATCGATGGCGAGTCGGTTGAACTCGCACCGTTGCTACTCGCGCTCGGGTCGGGCGACGAATACCTGTTGCTCGACAGCGGCACCTCATTCCGGCTCGATCGCCCGGAGTTGAACAGCCTGCGAGACCTCATCGAAGAAGCCCGCGGGCTGGCGGACACTTCCGGTAATTCGTTGCGGCTCACCCGCCTGCACGTCGGGTTGTGGGAGGACCTCGTGAACCTCGGCGTCGTCGCCGAACAGAGCACGCGCTGGCGCGACAGCGTGCGCCAGCTGTTGAGCGCCTCGGCGTTGGCGACGCTTGACGCGGAGGTAGGTAGCGAGGCTGCTCCGCTGGCCCTGCCGGACGACTTCGGGACCGAACTCCGGCCGTACCAACAGGCGGGCTACGAGTGGCTCTGTCAACTGTGGGACCTGCGCCTTGGTGGCATCCTCGCCGACGACATGGGCCTCGGCAAGACGGTCCAAACCTTGGCGCTGGCGAGCCGAGCAGCGCACGCCAGACAACTCGGGGCGAACGGCACTCCGCTGCTGATCGTGGCACCCACGAGCGTTGTGGCGACGTGGGCGGAGCAGGCGCAGCGGTTCTGCCCGCAGCTACGCACGGCGACGATCAACGAGACGCAGAACCGTAGCGGGGTTCCGCTGAGTGAGGCCGCGGACGGAGCAGACATCGTCGTCACGTCGTACGCGCTGTTCCGCATCGATGCCGAGGCCTACCAGCAGATTCCGTGGTCCGGGCTCGTGCTCGATGAAGCGCAGTTCGTAAAGAACCACCAGTCCAAGACTTACCAAGCGGCCCGCAGGCTCAAGGCGGACTTCAAGCTCGCGATCACCGGAACTCCGATGGAGAACTCGCTGATGGATCTGTGGTCGATGTTGTCGATCGCGGCGCCCGGACTGTTCCCCAACCCGAAGCGCTTTACGCAGGACTACCTCAAACCGATCGAGCAGGGCAAGGATCCAGAAGTGCTCGACCGACTGCGGCGGCGCGTGCGGCCGCTCATGTTGCGGCGCACGAAGGACCAGGTGGCACTTGATCTGCCGCCGAAGACGGAGCAGGTCCTCCACGTGCCGCTGCATTCGCGCCATCGGCGGATCTACGACACGCACTTGAACCGGGAACGTCAGCGGCTGCTCGGGATGCTCGACGACATGAACCGCAATCGCATCGAGATCCTGAAGTCGCTGACCACGTTGCGGCAACTCAGCCTCGACGCCGCGCTGCTCGATCCGGCCCACGACCAAAAGGTGCCGTCGGCCAAGATCGACGTGTTGGTCGAACAGTTGCAAGAGGTTGCGGCGGAGGGCCACCGCGCGCTGGTCTTCAGTCAGTTCACTCGCTTCCTCGGGCGGGTGCGTGATCGCCTGAGTGCCGAGGGGATTCAGACGTGCTACCTCGACGGTCGCACGCGCGACCGCCAGCGCCGCATTGACGAGTTTGTGAACGGCACTGCGCCTGCATTCTTGATCAGCCTCAAGGCGGGCGGTTTCGGACTCAACCTCACCGCGGCTGACTACGTGTACGTGCTCGATCCCTGGTGGAACCCTGCGGCCGAGGCGCAGGCCGTCGACCGCACCCACCGGATCGGCCAGGAGCGCCCCGTCATGGTCTACCGCCTGATCTCGACCGGCACGATCGAGGAGAAGGTGATGGCCCTGCAGGACCGCAAGCGCGAACTCTTCGCCGCGGTCATGGACGGCGGAACCACCGGTGCCCCCCTAACCCCCGACGACATCCGCGCCCTCCTCTCCCCCTAACCCCGGTCCTCCCGCCGCGCCCCTCAGCCCCGCGCCTTCAGCCCCGATCTTGCGTCGAGTGTGGACTTGTTGGGGTGTTTTCGGCGGCGATCTCAACTGGTTGTTGCAATCTGTTGTGTCGGATTGTGCATTCAGGAGGTTGTGATGGCTGGGAAGCGTTTGGAACTGTGGGAGCGGCAGGTCATCGAGCGAGGTTTAGCTAAG
>JBAYVO010000395.1:0-2542 GCA_041674545.1 Candidatus Nanopelagicales bacterium
ACGTAGTGCGCCTTTAGAGGAGATTCGTAGATGGTTGTTCGCAGTGCGCTCGTGGCGGCATCGCAGAGTTCGGCAATGAAAACTGCGGCGACGTCAACGCCGCTCACGAAGTCAGTTGCTCGCCGGTTTGTGGCGGGCGAGTCCTCGCTGGATGCCGTGCAGGTGGCGGCGGACCTCGCGTCGGCCGGCCTGCATTGCACCATCGAACATCTGGGTCCAGAAGTCACGGATTGGGCATCAGCGGATGCCGCGGTGGGCGCGTACCTGCGGCTACTTGAAGCACTGCAGGCCGCTGATCTACTCGACCGCGCGGAGCTGTCGGTCAAGGCCTCTGATCTTGGCCTGGACCTCGACGGCGGAGCTGAACTTGCGCTGACCAATGGCAGGCGGATCGCCCAAGCCGCCGCCGACCTTGGGACCCTCGTGACGTTCGACATGGAGGCGTACCCCACTGTTGATCCGACGCTCGACTTGTTCGACAGTCTGTGGAGCGAGTTCGACCAGACGGGAATTGTGGTGCAGGCTTACCTGCGCCGGACCGAGGTCGACTGCCAACGGCTTGCCAAGACGAATGCGCGGGTTCGGCTAGTGAAGGGTGCGTTCGACGAATCGGTCGACGTTGCGTACCACGCCTCGCAAGAGATCGACCTGTCGTACGTGCGCTGCCTGCGGACATTGATGAGTGGCAATGGGATTCCGCTGATTGCAACCCATGACCCGCGCCTGATCGAAATCGCGTCGGCGTTGGCCGTGCGCACACCGCGAGAACGCAGTGCGTATGAGTTCCAGATGTTGTACGGCGTACGCCCGGAAGAACAAAAGCGCCTAGCCGCGGTCGGCGAAAAGGTTCGGGTCTACGTGCCTTACGGCTCCCAGTGGTACCCGTATTTGGTTCGCCGGATGGCCGAGAAGCCCGCGAACCTCGCGTTGTTTGTGCGAGCGCTGGCAGGCCGTGGATGACCGAAGGTCTAGGGGACTTTGACGTGACGTCAGTCGCGCTGATCGGCGGCGGCAAAATGGGTGAAGCGCTGCTCGCGGGACTTGTCGATGCGGGACATGCCGTGGTGGTGTGTGAAGCGGATGAGTTGCGTGCGGCGTCCTTGCGGAAGAAGTACTCCGTGCCCACCGGGGACGCTCGGAACGCGGCTGCGAATGCCGATGTCGTGATCATCGCGGTCAAGCCTGCGATGGTTCGCGATGTGGTGAGCACGATTGCTGAGGTGCTCCCGCCGAGCACGCTGGTGATCTCCGTTGCTGCAGGTATCACGACGGCAACAATCGAAGGTGGTCTGCCAGTCGGTGCTGCCGTTGTGCGTGCAATGCCCAACACGCCAGCACTCGTCGGGCAAGGGATGACTGTGGTGTCCGCCGGATCGTCATGTTCGGCTGATCAGCTTCAGCAGGCTCACGAACTTCTTGCCTCGGTGGGCGAAGTTGCAGCTGTGCCGGAATCTGACCAAGACGCGGTCACTGCGTTGTCAGGCTCTGGGCCGGCGTACCTGTTCTTTGTGGTCGAGGCGATGATCGACGCCGGAGTTCAGCTTGGGCTTGATCCAGCGATCGCTCGAGATCTGGCAGTGCAAACTGTCTACGGCGCCGCGTCCATGCTCAGGGAAACCGGTGAGGATCCCGAAGACCTACGCGCGAACGTCACCTCGCCAGGAGGGACCACTGCGGCAGCGATCGCTGAACTCGAAGCGGGCGCAGTGCGTGCGTCCTTCGCCGCAGCGCTTGCGGCAGCGAGGGCGCGGTCGGCGGAACTCTCTGCTGAATGACGGTTGACGCCTGCGGCGCCGGCCTGGATCGCCCTCCGTTGGCCCCGCGCGGCGGTCGTGTGATGAAGCTGCGATTCGTTCGCGTGTCGTCGCAGCGCTGATTCCGCTAGCGTGCGAGGTGTGAGTGGGCCGATGGCATTCGTCTGGGACGACGAGTTGCGTCACTATGACTTTGGCCCCGGGCACCCGCTCTCGCCGATCCGTACGGTGCTGACGTACAAGCTGATTGAGTCCCTCAAGATCCTCGACCAACCTCACTGTCAACTCATCGGCGCCGTAGAGCTTGCGACAGATGAAGACTTACTTCGGGTCCATGAGCCGGAGTTGATCGAGTCGGTCAAACTCGCATCTGAAGGCACGGGCTATCGCGATCTTTCTCGTGGGCTTGGAACCGATGACGTTCCGGTGTTTGACGGCATGCACACGGCCGCTGCCAGAGTGTGCGGGGCGACGTTGGCAGCAGCTCGTGCCGTGCAGTCAGGGTCGGCGACGCACGCGGTGAACATCGCCGGTGGTTTGCACCATTCGATGCCGGGCAGTGCGAGCGGGTTCTGCGTCTACAACGACGTCGGGGTTGCGATCGCGTGGTTGTTGGAGCAGGGTGTCGAACGTATTGGCTACGTCGACGTTGACGTCCACCACGGCGACGGCGTCCAGGAGATCTTCTACGACGACCCGCGGGTCATGACGATTTCGCTTCACGAATCCGGCAAGACCCTGTTTCCTGGGACAGGCCGCCATACCGAAATCGGTGGGCCGAACGCGCT
>JBAYVO010000396.1:0-2528 GCA_041674545.1 Candidatus Nanopelagicales bacterium
CTGGCAGGACGAGGACTTTGTTCGTGGGCAGGCGCGTGAACGACTCCATTTCTTACTGCCGGGCGAGGTCGGCTACAAAATTATTGATCCAGGTACTACCGAGAACAAGCTCGCGGAACGTGCTCCCCAAACAGACGGTCCGAGCGGGCCTTGGTACGACCGGCTCTGGAACAGCATGCGGGCAGCAGAAAGGTCCGACAGCTAGATTTGCCCTCGTATGGCCACTGAACATTTGGTCCACGCCCGTTCCATCAACTACCACTGAAGTTCCACCAGCTACCACTGAGGCGACGAACCTGTGACTGCCGATCCACCCGTTTCCGGGAGTGACCTCGATATGTTGGCCGCCCAACTTGGGCGGACTCCTCGGGGCGCGATCGCAGTTCCCGCGCGCTGCGGGGATGGTTGGCCAGCCGTAGTGGCGACGGTGCCTCGCCTTGATGACGGAACTCCGTTCCCGACGTTCTATTACCTGACGTGTCGCCGGTTGCATTCCTCGCTTTCGACGCTTGAGTCTGAAGGCCTGATGCGTGAGTATGCGCAGAAACTCGTGGACGACGATCAGTTCGCCGAGCAGTATCGGCGCGCACATCAGCAGTACTTGACGGATCGTGAGGCGATAGCAGTTGTTGACGAGATTGCCGACTACTCCGCTGGCGGCATGCCAGACCGGGTGAAGTGTTTGCATGCGTTGGTGGGCCATTCCCTGGCGGCAGGCCCGGGCGTCAATCCAGTTGGTGATCTTGCGTTAGCGGAGGTGGCTCGACGCGGGCTTTGGCCGCATACAGGTCCGTGTGTTGTTGAGGATCACGGCGAATGACGAGGGTTGCCGCGATCGACTGTGGGACCAACTCCATCCGCCTCTTGATCGCCGACGTCGATCCCCAGGCGGGCACATTCGTCGATGTCGTTCGGCTCATGGAGACCGTGCGCCTCGGGGAGGGTGTCGATCGCAGCGGTGAGTTCTCCGATGCTGCACTCGGGCGCACGTTCGCGGCATGCGAGGCGTACGCGACCCACCTCACCGAGGCAGGTGCTGAGTCATTGAGGTTCGTCGCAACATCGGCGAGCCGGGACGTGTCGAACCGCGCGACGTTTGTCGATGGGGTGCATGCGCGACTTGGGATCGAACCCGAGGTGATCACCGGTGACGAAGAAGCGCAGCTCAGCTTCGCGGGTGCGGTGCGATCGCTGGGTCACGACATCGGTTCTGGCCAGGCGCTGGTTGTCGACATCGGTGGCGGCTCAACCGAGTTCGTTAGGGGCGAGGTCACAACTGGTGTGGCGGCCGCTCGCAGCGTCGACATCGGCTGCGTTCGGATGACTGAACGTCACCTGGTGGCAGACCCCCCGACGGCAGCGCAGATCGCCGCAACGATTTCAGACGTTGACGCGGGCGTCGCGCTCGCGGATTCAGCCGTGAACCTCGCGGCTTCGCAGACGCTCGTTGGGCTGGCAGGATCGGTCACCACGGTTGCGGCGCTCGCGCTGGGGCTTGCTGAGTACGACAGCGAAGCGATCCACGGGAGTCGGATCAGTCGCGCGGATGTTGACGGCGTGACCGAACGACTGCTCGGCATGAGGCGCGCCGATCGTTCGCAGCTCGGGGTGATGCATCCTGGCAGGGTCGACGTGATTGGCGGCGGCGCGTTGATTTTGTCTCGGATCATGGCAGCAGGCGCCTTTGCCGAGGTGCTTGTCAGCGAGCACGACATCCTCGACGGCATCGCCTGGTCGTTGGTCTAGTTTTCGCCAGGATTCACGACGGCGAAGTGTGTCTCTTGCCATCCGCCCCAGCCGTTGGGGTATTTCGTCACGTTGGTAACCCGGCCGGTGCCGCCTGATTGGATGAGCCAGCCGTCAGCGAGGAAGAGTTGGGCGTGGCCCGCGGCTCCACCGCTGGAGGCCATATCGCCGCTGCGCCACATGATGTTGATGTCACCGGACTGGTACTTGTCGCCGATGGGCTTGAGGAAGGGCGACGGTGATGCGTAGGCAGGCGTCCACGGGAGACCGAGGAACCCGACGTTGCGCGCGCCCCAGTAGTAGGCCATCGCAACAAAGGTCGCGCAGTTGAACGAGCCAAATTGTTCGTTGTCGATCGGGACGCCACCGGAGTTGTACGGCTTGCCGAGGTGGTTGAAGGCCCACACGATCGCTGCTGCGGCCGCGGGGGAACGGGCTTCCTTGACGGACTGTTTGCAGAGCTTTTCGGCGCCAATCTCGGCCGCACCGCCCATCAGCGAACCCGCCGGGACCTTCTTGGGGCAAGTCGTAGGGGTGGTCGACTTCACGGTGAGGTCCGCGGAGGTGCCGAGAATCGTGCCGAGTTCGGAGAGAATCTCGTTACCGCGGTCCTGCGCAGCCTTCTTCGTTTTTGCTGCGTCCTGGCGGATCTGCTCTTGCTGTTGCCGCAAGGCCTCAACACCTTGAAGCGTGGTGTTGTCAGTAGCGATTTGTTGCGCCTGAGTAGCTCCGACGATGTCCAAGATGGTCTTCGACTGGGTCAGGGCATTCATGCCTTCGGA
>JBAYVO010000397.1:0-2523 GCA_041674545.1 Candidatus Nanopelagicales bacterium
CCGGTGTACATCGTCGGGTACACGCCGCGGGTGAACGGATACTCCCCTGGCTCCCCCAGCGAGACCGCTGGATCAAATCCCGCGAGGTCGCTTGCGTCGTAAACCGGCTTGAACGGTAGCCCTGATTCGGTCGAAGAAGACATGCCGTCGAGGGTATCTGGCGCCGGCGGGTGCGACGGAGCGAGGTGGCGAGGGTTAGCATTGTTCAAGGCCGAACCGCGTTCTGCGGTGGCCCGGGTTCGTCAAGTGCCCGCTGAATGTTCAGTGATACTGGAGGCGTAGGTGGCTAAGTCCGCTGCCGGGACTCTGTACCGCGGGAACGACGGTATGTGGTCGTGGGTCGCTCACCGCGTGACCGGTGTTTTGGTCTTCTTCTTTTTGTTGGTCCACGTCGTGGATACCGCGCTTGTTCGCGTATCGCCCGAGGCGTACAACCACGCGCTTGAGCTGTACAAGACACCGCTGGTGAACCTCATGGAGGTTGGTCTCGTTGGGGCAGTGCTCTATCACGCACTCAACGGTGTGCGGATCATCCTGATCGACTTCTGGGCCAAGGGCCCGAAGTACCAAAAGAGCATGTTGCGCGGCATCATCGTCGTTTGGCTCCTGGTGATGATCCCGGGTGCGTACTTCATGCTTATCCGCACCTTCGAGTCACTGTTTGGATCGGCATCATGAGCGCGCCTAGCCTTGACGCACCCCGTTCAAAGCGTCAGATAACGAAGAACAACTTCGAGCTCAACGCATGGCTGTTCATGCGGGTCTCCGGCGTCGTCCTGATCATCCTGGTCCTCGGCCACCTGCTGATCATGAACATCCTCGATGGCGGTGTCCACCGAATCAACTTCGCGTTCGTCGCTGGCCGTTGGTCAAGCCCGTTCTGGCAACTCTGGGACCTGCTGATGCTCTGGCTGGCGATGCTGCACGGCTGCAATGGCCTGCGCACGATCATCAACGACTACGCGAGCAAGAATTCAACGCGCATGACACTCAAGGGCCTGCTGTACGTGGCAACCGTCCTAGTCATTGCACTTGGCACCTTGGTGATTTTCACCTTCGATCCGAACATCAGCTAAAGGGGCGGCGACTTACATGCAGGTCCATCGTTATGACGTCGTAATCGTCGGCGCCGGCGGCGCCGGAATGCGTGCCGCGCTTGAGTCTGGGTCTCGCGCCCGCACCGCAGTGCTCACCAAGCTGTACCCGACTCGTTCGCACACCGGCGCAGCCCAAGGTGGCATGTGCGCCGCGCTCGCGAACGTCGAGGAAGACAACTGGGAATGGCACACCTTCGACACAATCAAGGGCGGGGATTACCTCGTCGACCAAGACGCTGCCGAGGTCATGTGTAAAGAAGCGATCGACGCGGTCATCGACCTTGAAAACATGGGCCTGCCGTTCAACCGGACACCTGAAGGCAAGATCGACCAGCGCCGATTTGGTGGCCACACCCGCAACCATGGCGAGGCCGCCGTCCGTCGCGCCTGCTACGCAGCTGACCGCACCGGCCACATGATTCTTCAGACGCTCTACCAGAACTGCATCAAACAGGGCATCGAGTTCTACAACGAGTTCTACGTGCTCGATCTGATCCTCGACGAAACCGATGGCGAGCCGAAGGCTGCCGGGGTCGTTGCCTACGAACTCGCCACGGGCGAGATCCACATCTTCACCGCAAAGTCCGTCATCTTCGCTAGCGGTGGCTTCGGCAAGGTCTTCAAGACCACGTCGAACGCCCACACCCTCACCGGCGACGGCATGGCAATCGTGTACCGCAAGGGCCTGCCGCTTGAGGACATGGAGTTCTACCAGTTCCATCCGACGGGCTTGGCAGGACTCGGAGTGCTCCTCACCGAAGGCGCCCGCGGTGAGGGCGGAATCCTGCGCAACGTCGACGGCGAACGCTTCATGGAGCGCTACGCCCCCACCATCAAGGATCTCGCGCCCCGCGACATGGTGAGCCGCGCGATGCTCCAAGAAGTCCGCGAAGGTCGTGGTGCTGGACCACACAAGGACTACGTCTACCTCGATCTCACTCACCTACCGGCCGAGCAAATCGAATCGAAGCTGCCGGACATTACAGAGTTTGCGCGCACCTACCTCGGCGTGGACCCGATTAGCGAACTGGTGCCGGTGTTCCCCACCGCGCACTACGCGATGGGCGGCATTCCAACAAACATCGAGACCGAGGTTCTACGCAACAACACTGATGTTGTGCCAGGCCTGTACGCAGCAGGCGAGTGTGCGTGTGTTTCGGTCCACGGATCCAACCGACTCGGCACGAACTCGCTGCTTGATATCAACGTGTTTGGTCGCAGGGCTGGCATCGCTGCAGCTGAGTACGCACAGACCGCCGAGCAGCGCCCCTTACCCGAGGACGCCGCGGGCGAGGTTGTCTCTCTCGTGGAGAACCTCCGCGATTCCACCGGCAACGAGCGGGTGTCGGAGATTCGCCGCGAGATGCAGGCCACGATGGACATGAACGCGCAGGTCTACCGCACGGAAGAGACCCTGACGCAGGCA
>JBAYVO010000398.1:0-2519 GCA_041674545.1 Candidatus Nanopelagicales bacterium
GGAATGGTGCGACGAGTATTTGGAGGGCATAGCGATGCCGTACACGTTATTGGCCCCGATCGCATCGCAGGCGATTGCCGCTACAAGTGCGGAGTCGATGCCACCTGAGAGCCCAAGTACAACGCTGCGCATTCGATTTTTGTTGACGTAGTCGCGCAACCCAATGACAAGGGCCTCGTAGACCTCCGCGAGGTCGCCTGGATCCTCGGCGATCGCCGCTTGCTTGGCGGTCGCGCGGTCGCGCGCGGGTTCGGAGCCAACGGCATCAGCAGGAGTGCTCACGTCAAACTCACACAGGAGAAGGTCAGTAGCGAACCGCGGCGATGACGCCGCAACTGTTTCATCGGGACGCACGACCATCGAGCCGCCGTCGAACACCAATTCGTCTTGCCCCCCGACTGCAGCGACGTACACAACTGTCGCGCCGGTATCGGCCGCGCGCGTTTGGCAGAGCTCGACGCGTTGGTGGTGTTTGCCCTGCTCGAAGGGGGAGGCGTTCAGGACTAGCAAGACGTCGGCCCCTGCACGCGCGGCGATCTCCGGCGGGCTGTCTGTTCGCCACAAGTCTTCGCAGATCGCGATCGAGATGCTGATCCCGCCAACATCGATGACGCAGGGCTCATTGCCCGGTGCGAACAACCGGCGCTCATCGAATACGCCGTAGTTCGGTAGATGGTGTTTGGCGTAGGTGCGTTCGACGACGCCTGCGCGCAGAACTGCCGCCACATTCTGTGGTCGCCCATCCGGCGCCGTCGCCAGTGACCCCACCACGACAGCGATATGGCCGAGGCCATCGCGTGCGAGTTGCGCGGCGAGCTCAGTGGTTGCTGCGACTGCAGCAGCCTGAAAAGACGGCCGTAACGCGAGGTCTTCGACTGGGTATCCGGTAACCGCCATCTCAGGGAACGCGATGACGTCCGCGCCGAGAGCGCCGCCACGGTGGCACTCTCGCAGGATCAACTCAACGTTGCCTTGGAGGTCGCCGACGGTCGTGTTGACCTGGGCGCTGGCTATTCGCACGGTTGGCACGGATGGAGCGTATCTGGCGGCGTACCAAACCTGCGGCATCTTCACGCCTCACCCGCTGCGCCACACACAGTGGCCGTGGGAAGATGTCCAGCATGGATAAGCAGACCGAATTCGTCCTGCGCACAATCGAAGAACGAGACATCCGTTTTGTGCGCCTCTGGTTCACGGATGTGCTCGGAATGCTGAAGTCCGTGGCGATCGCTCCGGCCGAGCTCGAGGGGGCATTCAGCGAGGGCATCGGCTTCGACGGCTCCGCGATTCAAGGCTTTGCTCGGATCAGTGAAGCGGACATGCTCGCCAAGCCTGACCCCGCCACGTTCCAGCCCTTGCCATGGCGGGGCGACACACAAGCGGTCGGGCGGATGTTCTGCGACATCACATTGCCCGATGGCTCGCCGTCTTACGCGGATCCGCGGTGGGTACTCAAACGAACCCTCGCGCGCGCTGCCGATATGGGCTTCACTTTCTACACCCACCCTGAGATCGAGTTCTTCCTCTTCAAGGACCGCGACCTCGCCAAGCCGCTACGTCCCGGTCAGCCGCCGGTTCCCGTCGACGACGTCGGATACTTCGATCACGCTCCACAGGGTGGCGGGCAAGACTTCCGTCGCACGGCCATCACCATGCTGGAGAAGCTGGGCATCTCGGTGGAGTTCAGCCACCACGAAGCTGCACCTGGCCAACAAGAGATTGACCTGCGCTACGCAGACGCACTCACCACAGCAGACAACATCATGACGTTCCGCCTCGTTGTTAAAGAGGTTGCGCTTGAGCAGGGGCTGCAGGCCTCGTTCATGCCGAAGCCGTTCACCGAATTCGCTGGTTCAGGCATGCACACACACATGAGTCTGTTCGAGGGCGAGCGCAACGCGTTCTACGAGCCAGGCGCCGACATGCAGTTGTCGAAGGTGGCGCGATCCTTCATGGCGGGTCTGCTGCGTCACGCACCCGAAATCACGGCGGTCACCAATCAGTGGGTGAACTCGTACAAGCGGCTCGTCGGGGGAGGTGAGGCGCCATCGTTCATCTGTTGGGGCCACAACAATCGCTCGGCACTCGTGCGAGTGCCCATGTACAAGCCACACAAGGGGAACTCGACCCGGATCGAGTACCGCGCCCTCGACAGCGCGTGCAATCCCTACTTGGCGCTGGCCTTGCTGCTTGCCGCCGGCCTCAAGGGCATTGAGGACGGTCTCGACTTGCCGCCCGGCACTGAAGATGACGTGTGGTCGCTGTCCCAATCTGAACGCCGCGCCATGGGGCTTGAGCCGTTGCCGACCAGCCTCAATCGGGCGATCCAAGCGATGGAACGCAGTGAACTCGTCGCCGACACACTCGGCGAGCACGTGTTCGACTTCTTCCTGCGCAACAAGCGTGCGGAATGGGAGGAGTACGCCGAACAAGTCACCGAGTTCGAGCGTCTCAAGTATTTGCCCGTGCTCTAACCGATTGATCAGGTCCAAGGCACTACCAAGGTGAGACAACTGTGA